>CAMCDQ010000012.1 GCA_945873505.1 Chitinophaga pinensis | reverse complement strand
AATAAATATAAGGTAGCAATTCCAATTAACGAAATCATCCAATAAACAAACGCCGATTTAACATATTTCCAAAAATTCTTCTTATTAAATTCTCCGTTCAAATATTTAATTTGATTAATAATAGAAGGGATACTGTGCCAAATGATGAAATAAATGGCAAACCCCCAGATCAAACTTGAAACTCGAAATAGTACAGTGAAAACTAATAGATAAAAAGTTTCTAATAAAACCCTGTTTTTGAATTCTATCAATTTTGAGGAATAATATATTCCAAGAGCTACTAATGATACTATATTTATTGCTAATCCAATAATAAAATAACTTTCTGGAACAAGCACAGAGGTAATATTTTGTATCACTTCTTGAACTTCTTCAATGTGAAAAATAAAAAGTAACATTAGAATTAATAATCCATAAGCAAATTCAAAAATCTTGAATAAATTGCTTTTTTCTAAATTCTCCCATTGTTGTTCTCCAAAATGATAACCACTAACTATAATAAAGAGTAATAAGGCAAACCATGGAATTACCCAAAATAAAAGCGAACCTATAGCAACGACTACTGTATAATAAAGAAGTGTTTTTTGTAATGACATCTGCTCCTTATTAATATCAATTTTTTTAATTAGAAGTAAATCGTTTGCGCCATGAAGTATTCCAAAGGTCAAAATCAAAATAAAACCAACAATTATTTGAGCATTATTGGAAAGTAAAGAATCAAGCCACAAACAAAAAAAGCTTGCTACTATTCCGAAATTTGAATATTTCATAGTCAATTATAAATTATTGTCTAAAATATAAAAAAAAACTGAACAATATATTTTTTTTTAATGTTTAACTTTTATTATATTTGTTTAAACAAAAAAAATATTTTTTTAATCAATTATTACCACTTTATTTATGACAAATTTTATGTTTATTCCAAGTTTGATTGGAAAGCTTGCACCTACAGATTATGTAGGATTCACTTTCTTCGTTGGATGTATGGCCATGATGGCAGCATCAGCATTTTTCTTTTTATCATTAAGTCAATTTGATAAAAAGTGGCGTACTTCTGTTTTGGTATCAGGTTTAATTACCTTCATCGCAGCAGTACATTATTTCTACATGAAAGAATATTGGGCTGAATTCCAAGAATCGCCAACATTCTTCAGATATGTGGATTGGATTTTGACTGTGCCATTAATGTGTGTTGAGTTTTTCTTGATACTTAAAGTTGCTGGTGCAAAAACTGATTTACTTTGGAAAATGATTTTCTTATCAGTAGTAATGTTAGTTACAGGTTACTTAGGAGAAACAGTTTTCTCTGACCAAGCGGCTTTATGGGGAGGAATCTCTGGAGCAGCTTATTTCTTAATCGCTTATGAAATCTGGTTAGGAAGCGCTTCTAAATTAGCTGCTGCTGCTGGAGGAAATGTATTAGCTGCACACAAAATTTTATGTTGGTTCGTACTTGTTGGTTGGGCTATTTATCCATTAGGATACATGCTAGGAACTGAAGGATGGTACACAGCAATCGTTGGAAAAGGTAGCGTAGATGTAGTTTACAACATCGCAGATGCTATCAACAAAATTGGATTTGGACTTGTGATTTACAACCTTGCTCTAAAATCTCAAAAGGATTAATTAGCATTCCAAAAATAACAAAACCGTCTTGCTTTAAAACAAGACGGTTTTTTTATATCTAAAATCTAAATTTATTCCGAAACCTTAATTTCAAACATTTTGTCCCAATTTTTTCCAGTTACAAAAATGGTTTTAGTTTTTGAATTATAGGCAATTCCATTCAATACTTCGGCATCTTTATTTTTTACTAACTTGCGTAAACTTGACATATTGAGAATTCCTTCAACCTTTCCGTTTTCTGGATTTACTATGGCAATAGCATCTTTTTGCCAAATATTACTGTAAATTTTACCATTGATATATTCCAATTCATTCACACTTTTAATTTTGCTGCTTCCGGAATAAACATTTACATAATCAATCATTTTTTGAGTGTTTGGCTCCATTTTCCAGATTTTCTCCGTTCCGTCTGATTGATAAATATATTTTCCATCATTGGTCATTCCCCAACCTTCAATCGGTTTATCAAAGGCAAACGTTTTTTCAACTTTCCACGTATCGACATTGTATATAAAACCTATTTTTTCTTCATAAGTCAATTGATACAATTTATTATTTATAAAAGTAATTCCTTCACCAAAATATCCAGCGTCCAATTTCAAAGACTTATAAATTTTACCCGTTTTGTAATCTGTTTTCAATAATTTCGAAAAGCCACGAAGTCCAGTTCCTTCATATAAGGTGTCTCTAAAAAACTCTAAACCTTCGGTAAATGAAGTAGCATCGTGAGGATACGTATTTACAATAGTAAATTTTAATAATTTCGGAGACACATTTGAAACCAACTCAACTCTAGACGTTATTTCTTGATTTTCACCCTCAAAATAAACCAATGCTTTCAAATTTTGATACCCTAATTTTTGATCTTTCAAGTTAAAAGATATTTTTTCTAAACTCTTTTTTGAACCAATATTTTTCTCATTTACATAATAAATAATACTGTCAATTTTCTTGTTTTCTACATTCAATAATTGCAAAGACAAGGCATCATCATTGCTGTATTCAGTTTTAAATTTGGAATCATCAAAACTAAAATATTTTTCAGTAGCCGATTTTGACCCGTTGCAACTAACAATAATTGCACCTAATAAAATGATTGAGTGTAGGTTATATTTTTTCATAATGATTTTTAAATGTCCTGTAAGATACAACACAAAGTTTATAATTTTCAGTTGCAAAAATACAAATTAATTGTATATTTGCAAAGGCAAGTCCTACACGATCTGCTCCTGCGAAATCCCCCAGGATGGGAACATAGCAAGGGTAAGTGGTTGAGCGATGCGATGTAGGTCGCTTGCCTTTTTTATTAAAGTAATCTTTCAATTTGGAAGATTTTTTTTTTGGAGTACATCGAACTTGCTTTCAACACGTTTGTACCCGCTTTCCGTTTCAATCCACGCCAAAAAGCGTGGGATTTACTCTACAATCGGGACTAATGAATAACATTTGATTTTCTAAAATACATTTACAATTCCCATAAATAACTATATTTACATTCTTAAAATACATTTAATGCAATTAATTATAAAGATATAGTTTATGACCAAAGTAGTTCTAATAACTGGCGCTTCATCAGGAATTGGTAAATCCATTGGAGAATTTTTACACAACAAAGGATTCATAGTTTACGGAACCAGTAGAAATCCAGAGCGTATTGCAAACTCCGTTTTTTCATTACTTCCGTTAGATGTTCGAAACACAGAATCCATAATAAATACAGTTCAAAAAATAATAGAACTTTCAGGAAGATTAGATATTGTAATTAATAACGCTGGAGTTGGAATAACAGGACCAATTGAAGAAATTCCTTCTCAAGAAATAAAAAACAATTTTGAAACTAATTTTTTTGGACCAATAGAAGTCATGAAAGCTGTTTTACCGCAAATGCGTTCACAGAAATCAGGTTTAATAATCAATATTACTTCCATTGCGGGTTATATGGGTTTACCATACCGTGGAATTTATTCTGCCTCAAAAGGCGCATTAGAGCTCATTACAGAATCACTAAACATGGAAGTCAAGCCTTTTGGAATTAACATCGCAAATGTAGCGCCAGGAGATTTTGCAACAAACATAGCATCAGGAAGATTTCATGCGCCAGTAATAAAGAATTCAGCCTACGAGGTTTCTTATGGTGCTACTCTAAAAATGATGGACGAACAAGTGGATAGCGGAAACAATCCAACAGAAGTTGCCCAAGCTATTTTTAATATTATTGAAACTCAAAATCCTAAAATTCATTATAAAGTGGGAAGTTTTATTCAAAAATTCTCTATTGTTTTAAAAAGAATTTTGCCAGATAAAGTCTATGAAAAAATGCTTATGAACCATTATAAATTGTAATTTAGCATCAAATTTAAAAACTATAATTATTAAAAACGATACCTATGAAATTTTTTATTGATACAGCAAATTTAAACGAGATAAAAGCTGCTCAAGCACTTGGAGTTCTTGATGGCGTTACTACAAATCCATCCTTGATGGCAAAAGAAGGTATCACTGGGAAAAACAATATTTTAAAGCATTATATCGACATTTGTAAAAGTGTTCACGGCGATGTAAGTGCCGAAGTAAACGCCGTCGATTATGACGGAATGATTCGTGAAGGAGAAGAATTGGTTGACTTACATTCACAAATTGTCGTAAAATTACCAATGACAAAAGAGGGAATTATGGCGTGTAAGTATTTCTCTGATAAAGGAATTCGTACCAATGTGACGTTGGTATTTTCTGCTGGACAAGCTTTATTAGCTGCAAAAGCAGGTGCTACGTATGTATCTCCATTCATCGGAAGATTAGATGATGTTTCTACCGATGGTTTGGCTTTGATAGAAGAAATTCGTTTGATTTATGATAATTATGGATATGAAACTCAAATTCTTGCAGCATCGGTGCGCCATACAATGCATATTGTGAATTGTGCTAAAATTGGTGCTGATGTGATGACTGGGCCGCTTTCTGCAATTTTAGGATTACTCAAACACCCTTTAACGGATATTGGTTTGGCTCAATTTATTGCTGATTTCGAAAAAGGAAACAAATAGCTTTCAAAAAGATTTATTATAAAAAAAGCGATTTTCATTGAAAATCGCTTTTTTTTTGAGCTAATTTAATAACTCTTCTATAATTCATTTTCAAAATTAACATCGAATAGGTTTGTAAAAGCATTTTTTATTTTTCCATTGGTTTGCAAAACCAAAGCTCTGTGAATTTTAGTAATGGCCCATTTATTTTTAATATCTTCAAAATTGGCGCAACGGAATTCTTGAATTCCTTCAAATTTGTAATTTGATAATAATTTCTTCCAACTGTATTGCTCATCATCAAGATTGATTGCTATAAATTGGTAATCGGGATGATTTGATTTAAATGTCATAGCTTTTTTATGTGCTGCAGCCAAATGACTAAGTGCTTCTTTTGTCCAAAAAAATAATACGGTTTTTTGGGTTACAATTGCATCAGATGAAATCGTGATGCCATTCGTATCAATTAAATCAACTTTTGGTAATGGATTGCCAACTTTTAATAATTGAATGGCATTTCCAATTTTTAAGATTTCGTTTTTCTTACTGTTGTCGGTTGAAAATTTACGGTATATTTCAAGAAACTTTTGATTGTTAACCATGTTTTGGTCTTCTAACAAATAAGAAAATGCAATGTTATTGAGAATACTGTTTTTTACTTTTTCATTCTTAATCAAAGTATCTGCAATATTCAACTTATTTATGTTTGTTGTTAAAGCCAAATCTACATCGGAAAAATGATTGTGGTATTTTACCGCACCGACGTTATTCAATAAATGCGATAAATAATTTACAAAAGGGGAATAGGAAGATAATTGAACACTATTAAAATCAATTTCTTTTCTATAGTTATAAAAGTGATTTGGTAATTTGTCAAAAACATCTTCTGCCGTTCTCAATTTATGGATAACCGGATACAATTCTTTTTTGGAAAAGTAATTAAAATCTAATGACGCTTTCGCAAACGCATCAAATTCTTTGCTCCATTTTAAATCATTTTTATGAATATTGTATGATTTTTTATTTGCTTTATAGGTAGAATCTATATTGAATATAAATTTTGAAACATTATAATCATAAATATCAAACATTTTCTCTTTATCAGATTCGTTTTTTAAATACGATTCCATCAAGTAATTGTTTTTGGTATCGCCTCTCCCGCAAAAAATGATAGATTCATCAAAATCTTTGGAATTTATATGAACCATAATGCTATCATTTTTATCAAAATAGACATATTGATATTCTGGATCGTGTTTGAAAGAGTACATTCCGGGAACTAATGAATCATATTCTACAAAGAAAGTGTTGTCTTTTTGAAGCGGTATAGTGTCAATTACAACACCATCTTTAGAAAAATAGATGATTCGATTTGTTGGATTTGTTACTTCTCCACCAAAATATGCTCGATAATCACTGGATTTAAATTCTTTATTGCAGGAACTTAAACACATTAGTATTATAGAGGGAAATAATAGTAATAAGTACGATTTGGGTAATTTCATATTCATAACGTAACATACAAAAATATCGAGTACATTCTAATTTCAATGTTAATAGATAGTTAAATTAAAACACACCTCTTTTTCAAGCTATGAATTAACCGAAATTCAGGTATTTTTTCTACTTTTGCAAAAAATATTATTTAAATACATAATCAATGTTATCAGTTAATAATTTATCAGTTCAGTTTGGCAAAAGAATTTTGTTTGACGAAGTAAATACAGTCTTTACCCACGGAAATATTTACGGAGTTATTGGTGCTAACGGGGCTGGAAAATCCACTTTTTTAAAGATTATTACAGGCGAAATGGATCCTACAGCAGGACACATTCACTTGGAACCAGGAAAACGGATGTCGGTTTTAAATCAAAACCACAATATGTTTGACGAAAGCACAGTTTTAGAAACGGTGATGATGGGAAACAAAGTTTTGTATGCCGTTAAAAAAGAAATGGATGCTTTGTATGCCGATTATGATGATAAAAACGCAGATAGAATAGGGGAGTTGCAAGTGCAATTTGAAGAAATGAATGGTTGGAATGCCGATTCTGATGCCGCTTCAATGTTGTCAAATCTTGGAATTACCGAAGACAGTCATTATACTTTAATGGGCGATTTAGAAGGAAAAATGAAAGTTCGTGTCTTATTAGCGCAAGCACTTTTTGGGAATCCTGATTTGCTTATTATGGATGAGCCTACTAACGATTTGGATTTTGAAACCATCGCTTGGTTAGAAAATTTCTTAGCAAATTATGAAAATACAGTAATTGTAGTTTCTCACGACAGACACTTTTTAGATGCCGTTTGTACTCATATTTCTGATATTGATTTTAGCAAAATAAACCACTATTCAGGAAATTATACTTTCTGGTACGAATCAAGTCAGTTGGCTGCAAAACAACGCGCACAACAAAACAAAAAAGCAGAAGAAAAGAAACAAGAATTAGAAGAATTTATCCGTCGTTTTAGTGCAAATGTTGCCAAATCAAAACAAGCGACTTCTCGTAAGAAAATGATTTCTAAATTGAATATTTCCGAAATTAAACCTTCAAGCCGTCGTTATCCTGCGATTATTTTTGATCAGGAAAGAGAAGCGGGTGACCAAATTCTAAATGTTCAAAATTTGAGTGCTTCTGTAGATGGCGATGTTTTATTTACTGGAGTAGATTTGAATATGGCGAAAGGCGATAAAATTATTTTATTTTCCAAAGATTCTCGGGCTACAACCGCATTTTATGATATTTTGAATGGATTGCAAAAACCAGATTCTGGAAATTTTGATTGGGGTGTAACTACAAATCAAGCCTATTTGCCCGTTGACAACCACTCTTTCTTTGAAAATGATTATTCATTAGTAGATTGGTTGCGCCAATGGGTAAAAACAGAAGAAGAGCGTGATGAGGTTAATATTCGAGGTTTCCTTGGGAAAATGATATTCTCTGGTGAAGAAGCTTTAAAAACAAGTAGAGTTTTATCTGGAGGAGAAAAAGTGCGTTGTATGTTGTCACGAATGATGATGCAACGTGCCAATGTTTTGATGATTGACGAACCTACCAATCACTTGGATTTAGAGTCGATTACGGCGTTTAATAATTCTCTAAAAAACTTTAAAGGTTCTGTAATTTTTACAACGCATGATCACGAATTCTCACAAACTGTTGGTAATCGTGTAATTGAATTGACACCAAAAGGAGCAATTGACAGATACATGACTTTTGACGAATATTTAGACAATGAAGGTGTTCAAGAATTAAGAACTAAAATGTATTCTTAATTTTTATTTTATACAGATTAAACGAAAACTCCTGAGAAATCAGGAGTTTTCTGTTTTTATAACCCTACTCAAATTATTTTTTATATCTTTAAAAAATCAATAACTAAGTTTCCAAAAAAATTATATCTTTGCACAACCAAACAAAACACTTCAATATGAGTCAAAAAGTATTGCTCACTTCAAAAGAAGTCAATATCATTCTTCATCGTTTGGCTTGTCAATTGATTGAAAAACATTTAGATTTTTCAAACACACTACTCATTGGAATTCAACCTCGTGGAACTTTCTTAGCTGAACGATTGAAATCTTTATTAGAAAACGAATATAAAATTTCTAATATTGCTTTGGGTTATCTTGATATTACTTTTTTTAGAGATGATTTTCGTAGAAATGATAAATTATTAGAAGCAAATAAAACACAGATTGATTTTTTGGTTGAAAATAAAAAGGTCATTTTCATAGATGACGTTCTGTACACTGGAAGAAGTATTCGTGCGGCTTTAACAGCAATTCAATCTTTCGGAAGACCATCTTCAATCGAGCTTTTAACATTAATAGACAGAAGATTTAGCCGTGATTTACCCATTCAACCCGATTTTAGAGGTCGTCAAGTGGATGCTATAAATAATGAAAAAGTAAAAGTATGCTGGAAGGAACAAGATGGCGAAGATGCTGTTTATTTGGTTCCAACTATAAATAAACAACCAACACTATAAAAAATGAGCGAACTAAGTGTAAATCATTTATTAGGAATAAAAAATATCACCAAAAATGATATTGACCTTATTTTTGAAACTGCCGATCATTTTAAAGAAGTCATTAATCGTCCCATTAAAAAAGTACCGTCATTAAGAGATATTACGATTGCCAATATTTTTTTTGAAAATAGTACGCGTACAAAACTCTCTTTTGAATTGGCACAAAAAAGACTTTCCGCAGATGTAATTAGTTTTTCAGCAGCGCAATCATCGGTCAAAAAAGGGGAAACATTAATTGACACGGTAAACAATATACTTTCGATGAAAGTGGATATGGTGGTAATGCGACACGCCAATCCTGGAGCGGCTCACTTTTTATCACAAAATGTAAAGGCAAGTATTATCAATGCTGGCGATGGCGCACACGAACATCCAACCCAAGCTTTATTAGATAGTTATTCAATTCGGGAGAAATTAGGCGAAGTTGCTGGTAAAAAAGTAGTTATTGTCGGTGATATTTTACATTCCCGAGTGGCACTTTCTAATATTTATGCTTTGCAAATGCAAGGTGCCGAAGTGAAAGTTTGTGGACCTAAAACACTAATTCCAAGACACATTGAATCACTTGGAGTATCAGTTGAATCTAATTTGCGTAAAGCGTTGGAATGGTCTGATGTAGCGAATATGTTACGCGTTCAAAACGAACGAATGGATGTAAACTTTTTTCCTTCAACAAGGGAATATGTACAACAATATTGTGTTGATAAAACACTTTTGGATTCGTTAAATAAAGAAATCGTAATCATGCACCCTGGACCAATTAATCGTGGAGTAGAAATAACCTCGGATGTAGCCGATTCTGAGCAATCTTTAATTTTGAACCAAGTAGAAAATGGCGTTGCTATTCGAATGGCAGTCATCTATTTATTGGCTTCAAAAATCCAATAATATTTAAATTTATACTCCATGAAAGTAGATTTAAAAGGCCACACAACAGTTATCAAAAATACGCAAGGCGATTGTGTTGTGTTTTTAGAAAAAGTAACCAATCAACACGAAAGTTACAAACATCAAAATTTGATTTTGGATGTTTCTCACGATAAAACAACTACAATTGTTTCTATAAAGGCTTTTTCTGAGTTGTCTAAATTACATAAAAAAGGAAAAAAATCATTTGTGATTGTAGCTGAAAATATTGATTTTAATGCCGTTCCAAAATCGTTACTTGTTGTTCCTTCTGTTTTGGAAGCACACGATATTATCGAAATGGAAGAAATTGAAAGAGATTTGGGGTTTTAGAAGTGTATTTGTTTAATCGGTTAACTGTTTAATCGAATAATTTCACTTTCAACGAATTACCAAATAACCAAATTAACGAATAACCTCAAAATTGAATCTAACCATACTTGGTTGCTACGCGGCAACGCCACGAACGTTTACAAATCCAACTTCACAAGTTTTAGAAATTAGAAATCGTCTGTTTCTGATTGATTGTGGCGAGGGAACGCAAGTGCAATTGCGTAAAAATAAGATTCGATTTTCCAAAATCAATCATATTTTTATTTCGCATTTGCACGGGGATCACTTTTATGGTTTGGTTGGTTTGGTTTCTACATTTATGCTACTCAATCGGACCAATGATTTGCATATTTACGGTCCAAAAGGAATTGAAGAAGTGATTAAATTACAACTGAAATTGTCAAATTCTTGGACAAATTATGGTTTGTTTTTCCACGAATTACAGTCGAAGGAAAGCGAAGTTGTTTTTGAAGACGATAAAGTTATTGTGAAAACAATTCCACTAAAACATAGGGTTTACACCAATGGATTTTTATTTCAAGAGAAAGTTGGCGATAGAAAATTGAATTTAGATGCCGTTCAAAATTATGAAATTGATAAATGTTATTATCAAAAGATTAAAAATGGAAAAGACATTACCTTGGACGACGGTCGTGTAATTGAGAACGAAAAACTGACTTTTGACCCAATTCCTGCAAAGAGTTATGCTTTTTGTTCCGATACGGTTTACAACGAAGCGATTATCCCTATTATTGAAAATGTATATGTGTTGTATCACGAAGCCACTTTCTTAGATTCAGAGGAAATTTTAGCTCAAAAAACAATGCATTGTACGGCAAAACAAGCGGCAAGAATTGCTTTAAAAGCCAATGTCAAGCATTTGGTTTTAGGACATTATTCGACACGATACGAAAGTATTGAATTGTTTAAAGAAGAAGCAACAACGATTTTTACTGATGTTCTTTTGGCAGATGATGGTAAAAGTTTTGAGTTTTAAAATAAATTAATTATTTTAGATTCGTTATTTTAGTATCAATTTTCTAAAATCTAAAATCTAAAATCTAAAATCAAAATATATTCAATGGAAGATTTAAGTAACTATAGAAAATCTTACGATAAAAGTGAACTTTTGGAAACTACAATTCCAGAAGATCCAATTAATTTATTCAACAAATGGTTTCACGAAGTAGAAGATTTTGGCGGAGTTGATGAGGTGAATGCGATGACAGTTGCTACGATAGGATCGGATGGTTTTCCAAAATCACGCGTGGTGCTTTTGAAAAAATATACTTTTGAAGGTTTTATTTTTTATACGAATTACGATTCCGAAAAAGGTAAAGCGATTTCAAATAATCCTAATATTTGCCTTTCCTTTTTTTGGCACACGATGGAGCGCCAGGTAATTATTAAAGGAATTGCTGAAAAAACAACAACTACTATTTCTGATGGCTATTTTGAATCGAGACCCGACGGAAGTAAATTAGGCGCTATAGTTTCCAACCAAAGCGAAGTTATTCCTTCAAGAACGGTATTGGAAGACAAATTAAAACAATTAGAAAAAGATTTTCAAGGAAAAGAAATTCCACGTCCTGATTTTTGGGGTGGATTTCTAGTAAAACCTGTTGAAGTAGAATTCTGGCAAGGGCGTCCTAATCGGTTACACGATAGAATTAGATACCAACTGCAAGATGATTTTTCTTGGAAAATGGATAGGTTGTCGCCATGATAATAATTCTGTAATTAATTGCAAACGCTATATTTCGATTTTCTTTGTTCTAAAAATAAAAGTTTGCAGGAATAATGATACTAAAATTGTCAGTACAGCTCCAATGAAATTTAGCCATAGGAAACTTACAATGTCCAAGTAAAAGATATAAAATATGGTTAATTGCGACCCTATTGCGCCCCAGAAAATCGCTTTGGCTCGGATGTATTTGATGTAAAAACCAACTAAGAAAATTCCTAAAACCGTTCCGTAAAATACCGAACCGATAATGTTTACCAACTGAATTAAATTTTCAAAAAGGGTTCCAACGCACGCAAAAAGTATGGCAATTATTCCCCAAAAAACAGTGAAAAGTTTGGTTGCATTCACATAATGTTTTTCGGATTTTTGGGATTTTAAATTTCGTTTGTAAATGTCAATTGCCGTGGTAGATGCCAATGCAGTCAGCCCTGAAGCCGTTGATGACATTGCAGCCGACAAAATTACTGCCAATAATAATCCGATTAATCCTTTGGGTAAATAGTTGAGAATGAAGTTTATAAATACATAATCTTTGTCGTTTGTTTCGGCTTTATCATCGGCTTTAGAAATCAATTCTTTGGCTTGGTCTCGCAAATCATTTTCCTTGTTGGAAAGGGCAATTAATTTTCTCCTTAATATCGGATTGTCATAATTTTGATTCAAGTGATCGATATACAAAAGATTAAATTCCGTTTTCTCCTCTGATAAATTTACAAGTTGCTTTTCGAGTTGGTGGTATTCGGTTTTGTAAATTGATTTTTCAATCGCAATTTTGTTATTTGGATTGAAATTTAACGGAACAGGATTGAATTGGAAAAACACAAAAACCATCACTCCAATCAATAAAATAAAGAACTGCATGGGTACTTTCAAAAAGCCATTCATAATTAATCCCATTTGGCTTTCCCGAACAGATTTGCCAGATAAATAGCGTCCTACTTGCGATTGATCGGTTCCAAAATAGGAAAGTGCCAAGAAAAAACCACCCGTAATTCCACTCCAAAAAGTATAGCGCGTTTCGGGGTCAAATGAAAAATCTACAATGTTCATTTTGTCATTTGCACCAGCAATATGAAGTGCATTTCCAAAAGTCATATCGTTTGGTAACAGATGTAAAATCAAGAAAAACGTGACAAACATTCCAAACATAATCACAAACATTTGGTATTTTTGAGTGACATTTACTGCTTTTGTACCACCAGAAAACGTATAAATAATAACAAGCGTACCTATTATTATATTTAAATGCGTCAAATTCCAACCCAATATCGACGAAAGTATAATTGAAGGTGCATAAATGGTAATTCCTGTTCCCAAACCTCTTTGAACCAAAAATAAAATAGCAGCCAGGGAACGCGTTTTCAAATCGAAGCGTTGTTCTAAATATTCATACGCCGTGAAAACTTTTAGTTTGTGATAAATGGGAATAAAAGTGATACAAATGACCACCATCGCAATGGGCAATCCAAAATAAAATTGCACAAATCCCATTCCGTCGTGGTACGCTTGCCCAGGCGTAGAAAGGAAAGTTATCGCACTTGCTTGCGTCGCCATAACGGAAAGTCCAATGGTCCACCAAGGGGTTTCGTTGTTTCCTAAAATGTAATCTTCAACATTTTTTGTGCTTCCTTTGGTTTTCCAAACGCCATAAATTACAATAAAAAGGAGGGTAATTACCAGAACAATCCAATCAATTTTTTGCATAGCTTATGAAAATATTTGCATAATTATAAAATAAAAAACAATATAAATTGCATTGGCAACTATAACCCAAGTGTAATTTTTCTTCCACATTTTATTTTCGTTCATCTCGAAATTATTTAATAGAAATTATATTCGCCATCAATCTAAAAGCACCTGAAACCCCTTCTGGTAATTCTCTAAAGAAACTCAAACCAGTATAAATATAATGTCCTTTTCCGTATTTTGCGATAAGTAACGCCCCATTTTTTGCAGTTTCGCCTTTGTCGTTTGAAGACAAAATAGGGGTGAAGGCAACATCCCATTCACTTGGATAATACAAACCTTGTTCTTGTTTCCAACCCTCAAAATCTTTGGAAGTAATTTTATTTGGGTAGTTTAAAACAGGATGTTGGGGTTCTAAAAACCGTATTTCAGCATTTTCTTCGGTCACGCGATCTCGGGATATTTTCAGTGAAAAAGGCGCAATATTTTTAGTAACCAATTCATCCGTGGTGTTGTATTGAACCAACATTGTTTTTCCTTCTTTTACTAAATCGAATAATATATCTTGTTTGAATGCCAATACTTTATCAGTATTGTATGCCCTAATTCCAGTGATAACTACATCAAAATTCAGTAGTTTTTCCTTTGATATTTCATCGGGTTTTAGTACGGAAACTCCATATCCCATTTGCATTAAACTCTGCGGAATTTCATCGCCCGCACCCATAATATAGGCAATTTTTTCGCTTCCCGTTTTGATATCTAATTTGATGAATTTCGCTTCAGAAGTTCTCAAAATTTGTTGCTTTGAAATGTGATCGTAATTGATGTTGATTTGCTCTTTGTCAAACGTTTTGCCGTTTACAATTGCGACACATTTCACCGTAATTTCATCTGCATTTTTGGGTGGAAATACCTCAAAATATACAATTTGCTCTTCTCCTTTTTTGCTCAAGGCAAATGCGATTTCGGTTGGAATGACTTTCCAATTTTTTGAAATATCTAATTTTATAACTCCGTTTTCGTTGTCTTTCCCAGCTTTAATTTTTACTCCAATAGTTTTTGATTTATCAGTATTGAAAATGGCAACTTTATCAATGATTGAAGTCGTAATTTCGGGAACAATATCTAATGGATAATAGACTTCTCCTTTGGTAGGATCGTTATATTTATAAATGACATTGCGTTCAAAAGGAATAGAAATTCCATTTATTACAATTGTAAAAACCACTTTTACATCTCTTATTACATCGGGAATTCCAATGCTCATTTGATTATCAACGCGGTACATTCCAACGGTGCCTTTTTCATTTAACCAATACGGATTGGTATATTCCAATGAGTCAGGCAATTGAATTTCTAAAGTTAGATTTTGAGAAATATTATTTTTTAAAACTATATTTTCAAGTGTATTTTTTTGTTCCGGTAACGAAGTAATGCTTTCCAATTGCATTATTATCGGACTTCTATTTATGGCTTCAATTTTAACTTTTAGGATACTATTTGGATTTGCCGTTTGACTTTCTGAAATGGCTTCAAGATACAATCCAGAACAGGCTGCAATTATTTTTTTAAGTTCCTCCAATTTTATGGTTTTCCAATGTTTGTCTTCCAATAATAGAACCATTGAATAGGCTTTTACCAAATCGGGAATACTTGCTGATGGATTTTTAAAATTAAAACTTTGTTGTACAGAATCTAATAATTGTTTTATAGCTGCACCACCTTTCACACGATTCCAAGTGGTGTCAATTCCATCAAAAACATTTTTTTTGTCTTTTAATGGTGCTCCTTTAAGAAATTCTAAATATTCTGTTTCTTCACCACGACTTCCCGAACTTCCAAAACCTTGCGATTGATGGCAACTTCTGCTTAGCGCGGCAATTTCCTGATTTGATTTTCCTAATAAAGGATAAAACACACCAATTTGTAAGGCACTTAAATTGGTTTTGTCGGCTGCTTCAAATTTTTCTTTGCTTCCATAAAACCACCATGAAGTATTGAAAAATTGTCTTTTTGGTTGCCAAGGCTGAACAAATTTCAATTGGTCGGGAAATATTTTTGCATCATTTGCCAAATCAAAACTTTCAACGCTCAATAGGGCAGAAGCAGTGTGATGTCCGTGGGTGGTTCCTGAGGAACGATGGTCAAATCGGTTGATAATTACATCGGGTTGAAACTTTCGAATAATTAAAATTACATCACTTAGCACCTCGTTTTTATCCCAGATTTGTAAAGTTTCATTAGGGGTTTTAGAATATCCAAAGTCATTGGCACGGGTAAAAAACTGTTCTCCACCATCAATTTTTCTGGCTTCCAGAAGTTCTTGCGTTCGTATAACTCCTAATTGTTCACGCAATTCAGAACCAATTAAATTCTGTCCGCCATCTCCACGAGTTAATGATAAATAACCCGTTCGAGCCATTTTTTCATTAGATAAATAGGAAATTAATCGCGTATTTTCATCATCAGGATGTGCTGCGATATAAAGTACAGAACCTAAAAAGTTCAGTTTTTGAATTTGGTTGTAAATAGCAACAGCATTTGGTTTAATGGGTTGTTGCGCAGATACTAATTGAACTGTAAAAATGAAAAAAAAGGCAATTCTGTAAAACATTTTTCGCATAGTATATATATTTGTTGAAAGAACATCAAAAGTAACAATTTTAATGCTTTTTGTATAATGAAAGTTCATAAAGTAACATCAACAATAAAAATATTAGATTTTAAAAACTATTCTTTACTTTTGTAGCTCACAACGCAACAACCATGTACAAACTATTAATACGTCCAATACTTTTTTGGTTTGACCCTGAAAAAGTTCATTATTTTACCTTTTCGTTAATACGATTTCTATCTAAAATCCCTGGTATTTCATTTCTATTTAAAACAATTTACGCAGTCGATGACAAAAGATTAGAAACAGAAGTCTTCGGATTAAAATTTAAGAATCCAGTAGGATTAGCAGCTGGTTTTGATAAAGATGCTTTATTGTATAAAGAACTCACCAATTTCGGTTTTGGATTTATAGAAATCGGCACCTTAACACCAAAACCACAAAATGGAAATCCTAAAAAACGATTGTTTCGCCTCAAACAAGATGGTGCAATAATCAATCGAATGGGTTTTAATAACAAAGGAGTGGAAAGTGCAATTGAACGGTTAAAATTAAATGATGGCATTTTAATTGGTGGGAATATTGGAAAAAATAAGCTTACGCCAAATGAAAATGCCGTTGACGATTATATCATTTGCTTTGAAGCGCTTTACGATTATGTCGATTATTTTGTGGTCAATGTGAGTTCTCCAAACACTCCAAATTTAAGAGAATTGCAAGAAAAAGAACCACTTACAAAATTATTACAAACACTACAAACTAAAAACGAACACCGATTAGGAAACAATAACAAAGTAAAACCTATTCTTTTGAAAATCGCGCCAGATTTAACAAACGAACAGTTGTTAGATATTATAGATATTATAGATACCACAAAAATTGCGGGAGTAATTGCAACCAATACAACTATTTCTAGAGAAGGTTTGCAATCTGAAAACAAAAATGAAATGGGCGGTTTATCAGGAAAACCATTAACCAATCGTTCCACCGAAGTCATCCGATTTCTATCTGAAAAAAGTAACAAATCCTTTCCTATTATAGGAGTTGGGGGAATTCATTCGGCTCAAGACGCCATCGAAAAGCTAGAAGCGGGCGCAAGTTTAATCCAACTTTACACGGGTTTTATATACGAAGGTCCAGCTTTGGTTAAAGAAATTAATAAAAAGATTTTGAAGACTTTTCATAGTTAATTACGGTTTAATTTAGCGCTCTTTGCCTCATTTTTCTTATATTTGAACCGATGAAACCTATAAAAATTATAGAATGTCCGCGAGATGCTATGCAAGGAATAAAACCATTTATTCCTACTGCACGAAAAGTCGCTTACATTCAATCTTTGTTGCGAGTAGGTTTTGATACCATCGATTTTGGAAGTTTTGTTTCCCCAAAAGCAATTCCCCAAATGCAAGACACAGCCGAAGTTTTAGCCCAACTCGATTTATCACAAACACAAAGTAAATTATTAGCTATAATAGCTAATACACAAGGTGCAATAGCTGCTGCACAACACAAAGAAATTCAATATTTAGGATTTCCATTCTCAATTTCAGAGAATTTCCAAATGCGAAATACCCATAAAACTATTGCCGAATCATTGGTTACGCTAAAAGAAATTTTAGAAATCGCCGATAAAAACAATAAAGAGGTTGTAGCCTATTTATCCATGGGATTTGGAAACCCTTATGGAGATCCCTGGAACGTTGAAATAGTGGGCAATTGGACAGAGAAACTATCCAATATGGGTGTCAAAATAGTGTCGCTTTCGGATACCATTGGAAGTTCTACGCCGGAAGTAATTCATTATTTATTCTCAAATCTAATCCCAAAATATCCAGAAATCGAATTTGGAGCCCATCTTCATTCGACTCCCGATAGGTGGTTTGAAAAAATAGAGGCGTCATTTTCTGCAGGTTGCCGAAGATTTGACGGTGCCATTCAAGGTTTTGGCGGATGTCCAATGGCAACAGATACACTTACAGGAAACATGCCTACAGAAAAATTATTATCCTATTTTACTACTAAAAAAGAAAACACAAAAACAAGCCCAATGAGTTTTGAAAGTGCGTACAATGAGGCCACAAAACTATTTGGAGAGTTTCATTAATCACATTTGAAACATTTTAACCAAAACCTAAGGCATTTTCCCATTTGCCAAATCTAAAATAATTTACTATCTTTGTTCGCAATTCAACTACAAATTGCAATGATCGCACACAACACAAAAATTATTGGAGAAGGATTAACCTACGATGACGTATTATTAATTCCAAACTATTCCGATGTTCTTCCAAGGGAAGTCAGCATTCAATCTAAATTTTCTCGTAACATTACCTTAAACGTTCCAATAGTTTCCGCAGCAATGGATACCGTTACCGAAAGTTCAATGGCAATTGCTATGGCGCAAGAAGGCGGAATTGGAGTGTTGCATAAAAACATGACCATTGCACAACAAGCAGCAAAAGTCAGAAAAGTAAAACGTGCGGAGTCAGGAATGATAATCGATCCCGTAACTTTACCGTTAACATCAACTGTTGCCGATGCTAAAAATGCGATGAAAGAATTTGGTATTGGAGGGATTCCAATTGTAGATGATTATAAAACTCTTAAGGGAATAGTTACCAACCGTGATTTGCGTTTTGAGAAAAACAATGCAAGACCAATTGTAGAAGTAATGACTTCGGAAAATTTGGTTACCGTTGCCGAGGGAACTTCCCTAGAACAAGCCGAAGTAGTTTTACAAGGCAATAAAATTGAAAAATTACCAGTTGTAAATGCCGATTATAAATTAGTAGGTTTAATCACTTTCAGAGACATTACCAAACTAACTCAAAAACCAATTGCTAACAAAGATGTTTTTGGTCGTTTGCGCGTTGCTGCAGCCATTGGTGTTACAGGCGATGCTGTTGAAAGAGCAGAAGCATTAGTAAACGCCGGTGTTGACGCCATTATTATTGACACCGCACACGGACATACGCAAGGTGTTGTTAATGTTTTAAAAGAAATAAAAACTAAATTTCCACAAATAGATGTTATCGTTGGAAACATTGCAACTCCAGAAGCCGCTAAATTTCTTGTTGAAAATGGTGCCGATGGCGTGAAAGTTGGAATTGGACCTGGTTCCATTTGTACCACACGAATAGTTGCAGGCGTAGGTTTTCCACAATTTTCTGCAATATTAGAAGTTGCTGCAGCCATCAAAGGCTCGGGAGTTCCAGTAATTGCAGATGGTGGTATCCGTTATACAGGCGACATTCCTAAAGCAATTGCCGCAGGTGCCGATTGCGTGATGTTGGGATCGCTATTAGCAGGAACCAAAGAATCACCAGGGGAAACCATTATTTTTGAAGGACGAAAATTCAAATCCTACCGCGGAATGGGTTCTGTTGAAGCCATGCAAGAAGGTTCAAAAGACCGTTATTTTCAAGATGTTGAAGACGATGTCAAGAAATTAGTTCCCGAAGGAATTGTAGGTCGCGTTCCGTATAAAGGCGAATTAAACGAAAGCATGCAACAATTTATAGGCGGACTTCGAGCAGGAATGGGTTATTGCGGTTCAAAAGACATCCCAACATTGCAAGAAACAGGTCGTTTTATTCGTATTACCGCAAGCGGAATCAACGAAAGCCACCCACATAATGTAACGATAACTAAGGAAGCACCCAATTATTCAAGATAGTATTCGAAATTCTTAATATTACATAGCTAAACCCATTAGAATTTATTTTAATGGGTTTTTTGTTTTGAAGCACACGATTTCAGTTCCATAAGAAAAATCTCTCCCGCTATTCGCTGTATCCACGCCCAAAAGCGTGGGATGCCGCTGCTATCGGGGCTACATTTCACGTTTATATTTTCATAAGAACTTTTGCAAAGTAGGGATGTAATTGTCCTTGTGGGTACGAGCGAGACGCTCGCACCAGCTGGGGTTTTGCTTTCTTCTGTGCAAGAATTATTGTTGGTTATTTGTTAAACGTCTTAAGACTTAAATGGTAATGGCATTAATTTTATACCTTACTATGAACTAAAGTCAATAGTATGATCGGGATACACTTTTTTTATAACGCTATCAATATTAAAATTAGGTCTGTTTTTTTTCATTTTTACCAGCATTTGGTAAAATTTAATAATCTCCCTCTTTTCATTTTCTGAATAGTGTCTTTTCTCCATCTTATTTTTTTTCTTGAAAAATCTCATAATTTTAAATATTAAAATTAAAAACCAAATCACTTAAAATCTAACTCATTTATTGAATAATATTGTTGCTATTTTCAACTCTTCTCTATCCAAACCAACAAATAGGGCAAGCAGTAATAATATTGACAAAAATAATTGCTTATTTATCCTCACTTTTATCCGTTAATGTTTTTATAAAACTAATTAAATCTTGTTTTTCATTTTCAGACAATTTCAAATTATCAAATGGTAAGGTTTGGTATTCTAAGTTCATTCCAATTCCGTTTCCGCCACCCAATTCATAAAATTTTATTACTTCTTCTAAAGTATTGTACACGCCATTGTGCATGTAAGGCGCAGTTTTTTCACTGTTTCTAACCGTTGGTGTTTTAAATGAATACTTTAGTGGTTCTAATTGATTTAGTTTATACCTGCCCACATCACCATCAACAACGGCATTTTTCCAAAGGTTACTTTGTGGTACACCAATAACTTCAGATTCGGAGTTGTTGTACCAAGGTGGTACTGTTCCGTTATATAATGGAATAAAATGACAAGTAGCACATTTGGCTTTACCTGCAAATAAATTAAATCCATTTGTTTCACTTGCGGTTAGTGAAGCTTTTCCAGCAAAATAACGATCAATTTTTGCATTAAAAGGCATTAAACTTCGTACATAAGAAGCAATGGCATTTCTAATTTCATAAGTAGTTATTTCTTTTTTGTTGGGATACGCTTTTTTAAATAATGCAACCCTATTTTTGTTTGACGCAACTTTATCTTTTATTTCATTTGGAGAAAGATTAAACTCGGCTGGATTTTTCATGACGCTTTCTATCTGATTTTCTAAATCTTGCGAACGCATGTCATAGAAAAATGATTTTTGAAAAGCAGAATATAATAGGGTAGGAGAATTTCTATTGAAACTATTCTCATGAATATTCTTAGTTGAAAGTTTTTTACCATCTGTAAATGCTTTTTCTGCACTATGACAGGTGGCGCAACTCATTTGGTTGCTTCTAGAAATTGAATTATCATTAAAAAGTAATTTTCCCAAAGCTGTTTTTTCGGGTGTAGATTTTGATTCAGCATAAGGAGAAAAGGCATCAGGATTTAGTTTTTTGCCTTGCATTAAATCGGATAAATGGCCATAAAAAACTTTATTCTCTGTAAAGTTTGGTGTTTTTTCAATAACTGTTTTAAACTCTTTTTCAAAAGCAACGCTCAATGGCATCAAATGTTGCTTTATGAACACGAGTCTATTAAAAGTATCAAAATCAGTATGGGCATCAATGTATTTTTCTGCATTTTTAGTCAATTTTACTATGTCAGCATCTATTTCTTGATTGTTGATCTCGCAATATATTAAATAAAATTCTTCAATACCTTCAATAGCATATTTAGCTTCAATAATTGAGTTAAATGCTACAGGAGAATCGAAACCTGTTATCCCTTGCGCTGCAATTCTTATGATTTGATGTTGCATCAATTCATAAAAATGGTGGTTTTGAATCGGTAAATCTTTAATATTTTCTTGCATAAATTTCAAGTCGGTTTTTAAAATTCGGACTTGTTTTTGTAGCTCTTTTAAGTCCACATCACCGCTAAAAATAATTTCTTCAATTACTTGAAAACCCGACGCATCATTTACAATATTGTCATCTGTTTTTACTTCGGGTAAAGCCGGCCCATTTATTCTTCGTGAAAGACCTTGAAAATAATATTCTACAAATGGCTCTATTTTTTTATACTCTTTTCTGGTTTTCTTGAATTTTAGCATTAACTCTTTTTCATCTTTTGTCTTTTCAATTTCAGTTAAAGCTGCATTTAGTGTATCTATTTTTGTAGCAATAGTTGCATATAATTTTTTGTCTAAAGTTTGATATTCTTTATTTACACAAGAAAAAAGAGAAAATATTAAAAATGATAAAATAATAGTTTTTTTCATTTGATTTCATTTGTTAGTTTAATAAAAAAACCTTCACTTAAATACATAAGTGAAGGTTTAATGGTAATCTAGTTGTTATTATCTTGGAACATTTTTTAAAATAAGTGTTTGTCCACCAGATTTGTATGACTGAACAGAGGTAGCGCCACTTGGATTTAAAAATCTATTGTCTTCTACCCAAGTGTGTGCGTGAATGTTAATTGTAAATGTACCTGGAACTCCAACCACATCAGAAATATCAACCATTGCACCGTGCTCCCAAATACCTTTTTTAAATTGGTTAGCTCCTGCTGGGTTATATTTAGAAGTTAAGAATTCAGAATCACCATGTGTCATATCCATAAATACTTTTTTAGTACCTGTAGCAATGTTATATTGCCAAATTAAGGAGTTGTGAGTAGCTTCTGGAAAAAATGAATCTCCATCTTCTTGAATGTAAACATAGTTTTCAGTTGCACATACGTTATCAGGATTGATAATATCTTGTCCTTTTACGTTAGTACCTGTTGAAGAAATATCACCATCAGCAGCAATTTTTAAAGTTCCTTTTAAAGGATTGGTAGCATCTAATTTTAATTGATACATTCTTCCCATGTATGTTTTTTCAGTAGATCCACTAACACCTGTTGCTACGAAATAAATTTCTCTGTTGTTAGCAGCAGATCCTTTACGGTAATCTAAATCTTCAACACGTGCAAACACAATAGACTTAAGAGAAGAATTCAATGTTTCAATTTCAGCACCAGTTAAGTTTTTACCGTTAGGCACTTCTACAAATTCCACAGGGTAGCTATTATTCCATGTCATTGCAGTTTCAATTTGGTTTAAGTCGTTTCTTCTTAATACATATAATTTACCATTGTCTAAATCACCCACAGAGTCAGAAACATATAAATATACTTGACCATTACCAGAATCTTCTCCTAAAATAATAACAGTTTTACCTGGATATGCATTCTTGTTTAAAGGAACCGCATTTTCACCACTAAACTTACCTAAAGCTGGTTTTACTCTTGATTGGCTAGAAGGAGTTGCCATTGCAATAGGGTCAATTGCATGCGTCATTGCATTTACATTTGATTCACCTGTAGTTAAAAAAGTAGGTCCAAATCCGTGTTCTGAAGGTGTTGCCATAGTAGCTGAACATAATCTAAACATACCACCATCAGTATTTACAATGTAATCACCTTTAGTAATGTTTAATTTTTTATCTAAATATAATCTAGATACTGCCCAAGTATTTTCATGATTTGTAACCATGATATACCCACTTCCATCAGGATTTGCTATAAATCCTTGTCCATCTGGTGCTCCACCATAAACCATATTATTAGAATTTGGAATGGCATCTTCACTACTTACTAAAGTGTAAACTCCAACGCCAGAAAATTCTGAGCCCATTCTCACGAAAGAAGGAGTAATAGAACGATTTTTAAACTCAACAGTCTCCTCTGGAGTAGTTGTGTCATTATCTTTTTCACAAGATAAAAAAATAGTTGCAACCAGTACAGATGCTGCAAATACTTTAAAGAAAGAATTTTTTTTCATTGTTTTTTTTTTAAATTAATTATGGCTAAATTATACCACCCCCCCCATTTTTTTTTAAACATAATATTATAAATAAATTAAATTATAGTTATGAATATTTTAGTATTTATTTTTAATGTTAACCTATTGAAAATAAAATGATAAGTTAAAATTAGTATCCTCGTTTTATTTTTTGTTTTTCTGATAATTGGTTTAGATTTATTTTACCTAAAAATGTTTGTTAGTAATATTTAAATAGTATTTAAATTGATTTTTTTCAATTTGATGGCTTTAATTTAAGAATTACTTTACTTTGAACCTCTCAATTAAAACTAATTTTGGTTGATATTGATTCAAACATGAAAACCAAAAATAAAGTAGCTGTAATAATGGCTGTATACAATACACCATTTGACACTATAAAAAGAGCAATAGATTCGGTTTTGCACCAAACTTTTCAGGATTTTGAATTATTAATCATTGACGATGGAAGCACTAATGATTCTGAAAGTTTAATTTTAAAATATGCCATACAGCATGAAAATAAAATTACCTATTTGCGTCATAAAAATTGCAGTCAATCTGAGTCTATAAACAGAGGAATTTTGCTTACCAATAGCGAGTATATTACCGTTATTGATGCAGATGACGAGTACAAACCAAATCATTTAGAACGGTGCTTATCTGAAATAAATTCTTTAGATTTAATAGCTTCAACAACGGAAACCATTGTAAACAATGAATCCGATTATTATGTTCCAGATCGTTTCAATAAAAATGAAGTAGTTCATGTGGACGATTGCATTTTGTTTGCTACACTTTTTGGAAAAAAAGAAGTGTTTACAAGCTTAAATTTTTTAGATATGTACGGCGCTGATGCTCATTTTTATGAATGTGCAGAAAAATTGTATTTTGTAGAGAAATTAGATTTACGAACCTATGTTTATTACAGAAATAATCCAGACAGCATAAGTGCAAAAGTAAAATTAAATCATTTGAGTTAATTGGAAATCCCTTCAAACCTTCAATTGTCAAACAGACTTATATTAGGATGCCATATTTCTGGTGTTTATGATGTAAACAGAAGCCAAATGCTTTCAGACGATGATTTTTCAATCATTGAAAAATGGGCCAATTCTATTGCCAAATTAAATCTTCAAGCCATTATTTTTCATAATAATTTTTCAGAAGCAACGGTTTTAAAACACCAATCGGCACATTTACTATTTATAAAAATAGCGCATGATATTCGTTTTAATCCAAACGTTTTCAGATATTGTGTTTACAGTCAATTCTTAGAAAAATATTGCGATACTATAGATTCGCTATTTGTTTCGGATGTATCTGATGTTTTGGTATTAAAAAACCCGTTTATTCAACCTTTGTTTACAGCTAATTCCGATTTTGTTTTTTGTGGCGATGAACCTACGAATTGGGATAATGAATGGATGCAATTGCACGGTTCGCATTTAAGAAGTAAAATTAAAGATTATGTTGAAGTCGAAACCGAAAACCAGTCGGAGCGGTTGTTGAATTGTGGCGTTATCGGTGGTACGATTCAAACCATTAAACCTTTAATTGAATCTATTTGGCAGATTCATAAGAATTATAATGCTGACAACACCACATCATTTACTGGAGATATGGGTGCTTTTAATTATATTATAAGAAAAAATTATAAGAATCGTATTTTACATGGTACGCCCGTAAACTCAGAATTTAAAGCCTATTTTGATGACGGAACCAATTGGTTTCAGCACAAGTAGCTGGTTTTTTATACATAAATGATGGCGAGTAGCCATAAACAGTTTTTTAGGTTTTAAAACGTTTCGCGGCTTTGAGATGGCTGGAAGTTCGTGACCTTTCAGTTTTTGGCTTAACGAAAACTTGATGCGAAACGGCTGTTGGCAGTTGTTATTTTTCTTCTGCTTGGATTAAATTATCAATATCAATTTTCAATTTTGGTAAATGATTTATTAAGATTGACCAAATATTTTCGTCCGAAACATTATCGTAAGCATGAATCACATGATTTCTTAGACCAATAATTGCTTTTGCGTTTGATATTTTCTCAACAAAAGAATCATCACGAGTAATTATTCGGTTGATTGCTTCTCCAATAATTTCAAGATTTCTTTCGATAGCTCTTTTGAGCATTAAGTTATTTTGATATTTGAAAAAATCTTTCTCTTCATTATGGAAAAACTCGTTTATTTCATCAATGGAAATTTTTATATCAAATAACCATTTGAGAATCCTTTCATCCATAAATTAGTTCTTTTGAATTGTCGATTGATTTGATTAAGATTGGATTTTTTAAAGTCTGTTCTTCAAGTAGGTCAACTTCTCGACCAAATAAAGACTCTAATTTCTCTTTGAAGTCTATGTAATTATCAAAATACTTTGAAAGTTCAATTTGTTTAAACTTAACTAATAAATCAACATCGCTTTTTTCGTTAAAACTGGAATTCAAAGACGAACCAAATAGATACATTTTTTCCACGTTGTATATTACACAAAGCTTTTTTAAGTTATCTATATTGTTGTCAATAATTCCCATACGACAAATTTAAACAAAAATATCTTTTAAAATCGATTCGTCGAATAATTCCTGCGAACGTTCAGTTGCCTGTGGTCTGTTGTGGATTTCGTAACCTTAAAATTTTCTGTTATGCAGAATTATGATTGCGAAACGGCAATTCCACTAAATCCTTGCATCTTGTGTAACTGCTGTTGGTGTATAGTGCCTTTATTTATAACTTTATTGCAAGTTCTAATTTTCCGTCCAAACCTAATTCTACAATTTTTTGTAAAGTTGAAAATCGTACTTCTTTTACATTATTTTCAATTCTTGAAATATAAGATTTTGTAGTTCCGCTTTTATGAGCAAGTTCTTCTTGTGTTAAACCTTTTTCAATTCTTGCATCGTGAATTAATGCGCCAAGTTTGAACTGTTCGTAACCTTTTTCAAGTTTATCACGTTTTTCATTTCCTGTTTTGCCATAAAATTCATCTTTGAATTCGGCAAGAGTTTTTAAATTATTTGTTTTCGCTTTCATATTCTTTTTTTATTTGTAATGCTTTTTCGATTTCTTTTTTTGATGTTTTCTGTTCTTTCTTTTGGAAACCATTTGCAAGAACTATTAATTTTCCTTTGTCAAAAAAACAGAATATTCTAAAAATATCACTTCCTTGTTTTACTCTTATTTCATATAATCCATCTGTATTTTCAAGATGTTTTAAATAAGTTTCTGGAATTTTTTCTAAATGTTCTATCAATTCTAGAGTCCAAGTTATTTTATCTTGAACCTTTTCACGTTGTTTTACAAAAAACGCTACAAAGTAATCTTTGTAAAATGTTACCGTTCTTATTTTTTTTTCTTTTACCACAGGACAAAATTAACAAAGTTGCGCTAAAGTACAACAAAACAATTAAATTATTTTAAAAATAAATTTAGAAGTTTATATTTCGGGAGATTTTTTATGGCATTTCTACCAACGGTTTCGGGTTTGGCGAAGGTGGCGATTTTCACCACAAATGTTGATGCGGAGAACCAAACTTTGATTAACCACAAATGTGTCTGCGGAGCACTGAACCGCCACTTTTGCCAAACCCGTGTTATCGCTTCGGTGTTCTTTTTTGTCCGCCTGTTTATCAGTCGTTTTGGTGGTGCGGTTGGGCAGACACACTCTTTGCCAAGCTTTGGGTGGTGCGGGTTGGCAATGTGTGTGGTTGTTATGCGATGAAACCTGCATCTTGTAATCGAGTTAAATGTCTCTTAATATTTTTTTCGTGAAAATCATTTAAAGTTTTAAGACCATAAGCAAAATCAGCAATATATTGCAACTCTTTAGCTGACAATACTTTAGCTTTGGTGTCCCATACCACCATTTTCGATAGTAAATCTGAACTAATTTTATTATTCGTCTCAGCTTCTGGCATTCTTGAAACTTCTGAAACTTCGTCAAAGAAATTTGGGGAGCTTACCAAAATATTTTCAATGATTTTTATAGCATCCTTTCTTTGGTTTTCAGATAATTCTTTATTTAAGCGTAGCGTAGATTGTATATTAATAGCTCTGTCTTTTAGGTGATGTGACATATTCTCAATATCAGATCCTATTTTACTTATTTCAAGCCATTTAGCAATTGGAATAGATTTTACAAAATCAGATTCAGCTTGAATTAATTGATTTTCAACTTCAACCTCACTTAACCTTTTTCTCTTTTCGGATGATTTGCTTTCTAATTCTTCTCTTAAACTATTCAAATCAATATTAAAATCCTCATTTTTTATTACATTCCAACATTCTTCTTTTTTTGCCCACTCACCATATAAAGAGCCTGGAGCTTTGGTTTTGATGGAATCCTCTATTTTAGACATTACTTCGTGTAGTTTGGACTTAAGAGTGGCGCTCAACGATTGTTGTTTCCAGATTTTGTATAAATCAAGTTTGTAGTTCAATTTAAAACCTAACCAAGCTAATGAATAAGGAACTGTAATATAACGCATATCTCCAATGGCATTAGGTTTTACCCCATATACCTTTTCGGCAGATGAAAATAAAATTGCTTTAGCAATAGCATCTTCAAACCAAATATTATCTACCTTGAAACTGAAATTATAATTCAGGAATTGAGCATAATTTTTTTGACTTCCTCTTACAACAATATGAGGACCAATTACTAATTTCTTACCATTATAAACCTCCTCATATGAATTTATATTTTTAGCCAAAGATTCTTTCGTAAACATTTGACTTCTAGGATTTTGTTTGTCAAACTGTTTTCGTTTTGATGGTGTGATTCCAAATCTTATACGTTCGTTCTTATATTGTCCCCTTGAACGTTCAAAAAACCAGCGTGTTTGAGTAGTTTCCCCTGAAATAGGTAGAGCCCAAATTGATCTTGATAATTTTTCGATTAAAACGTGATTTTCTTTGTTTGAACTTAAATCTGATGCTGAAACTTTGTTTTGTGTGTTTGCATATTCTGCAATACGACCCACTATTTCAGAAAAATTTTCTCTGTTTTTTACAATGGTAAGTTTAACAGGAACAAATACTTTACTTATATCCACTTTGTCTTTTTTCCAAGTGTGATAAACTGATGCTGTGGTTTGACCACCATTTACAATTTGAAAATCCTTTACTTGTGCAATTGCCTTTCCTTGATTATTAGGTAAATCTATAATAGTAACTTCTTCGGCAGTAGCAGCAATACCATTGTTAAAAGCCATAAACATATGTTGCTCTTTCAAAATAGTGTTGCGAATACCTTTATTTATTTTTCCAGTGAATTGAAGAAATGATCGAACATTTTGCTCCAGAAGTCTAGCCCCGTATTGCTCATAAATATCTGCTAGGGCAAGACCTGGAATAATTGCAAGCCAAGATTGATAATCAGAATTTTCGGATTCATTAGCAATACAAGGCACTTTATATCCAGCTAGTTCAAAGTTTATTTCAATAGGCACTCTGGATTTATCTGAAAGATTGAAAAGGTAGTTTATATCAATTGTTCGGTAAAAAACTGTATAACCTGCGACTGTATCAGAAATTTTTACATCAGCCTTTACCTCACCGTTTGTTATTAGAAAGATATTTACACGAGTTAGGAATTCTTTAACTTCAGGAACATTCGCTAAAGTTTGAGCAAGATCAAATATTTCAGAACTTTCCTCTATCTCATTCACATAATCCTTGTAAATAGCATTTCTGAAAAATTTAACCGCTCTTTCAATCGTTTTGTCCGCATCACCCTTTGTAACACTTTGAATGGTGGAATCCCCATTGTATATAGTTACAAACAAATCAAGTGTTTCATAATTTTCATAAAGAGAATAGCCGTTTATTTTATGTTCAACACCTCGTTTACTAATCTTTTCATCAAAACAAACACGATAATTTTCTGTTTCGCCAGCTTCGGATAAATACGAAAGGGCTAACTCTGTAAAAAGCTGTTCTGGATTTGTTCCTTCTTCTTCTGAAATTAAGCTTGAGTTAATTTCTTCTTGAAAATCTATATAGAACTTCTGTAATTCTTTGTTTTCCATAAAAATGCTATTTTATTTCTTCTAAAAGAGTTTCGTGATTAATTCTCCATTCCTCTGATTCCGATAGAACAATAGAATATCTAACATCCCCAACACCAATAGGAATTTGATTTTCCATTATTCTTGGGAAATTACCCGAAACTCGATAGAGATTTTCTTGACGAATGGTGTAACCTCTTTCATCATACAGAGGTTTATGTATATCGTAATATCCAGATTCCAGTAATTTTAACTTAAATAGATTGGAAGCCATTGTATTTTCATTCAAAAATTCTGAAACTTCGTCAATTAGAATGTTCAATGATTCTCCATTTCCAACCCTTACATCAAGCGAAAGATGGAATAAAAATATTTTCTCGATGATGGAATCATCTAATTGTCTTTCACTAGTAATGTGAATTTTTTGATGATTGTTGCCGTGTGTAGTTTTTACTTCAACTGCCCAATTCGAATACTGAAAATCTTGGATAGACTTTTCAGGACCAAGCCAAGATTTGAGACAATAATTTTTATCAGTTATGTTATTCAATAAAAACCTTAAAAAATAAATTTCACCATAAATACCTCTTTGTGATTCGTCTGACAAACCTTGCTTACCGACTTTTTCAAACAAGGATTGCCATTTAGCCAACCGCTCCAATAGTTTTTCAACTAAGGTTAGTTCTGTGGACACTTCTGAAACTCCAAATATCAGATCTTCGCAAAGAGTTGAGAAAATATCTTTATGCTGTTTGTTTAGTAAAAGAATAAGTAAAAATTTCTTTGACTTATCTTTTTCATCAGTAAGCGTTTCAATTTTAATGTCTTTGAGTCTATTCCATTGCGTTTCGTGAAATGGGAATACAGCACTTATTCTAAATGCGATGCACCTTAATTTTTCTGGGGCTTTTAATGCAATAAAAATATCAGGCAATATTTCTGCTGAATACCTTTTGTATAGCAAGCCTGAATGACTGGAAGTATCACTCTCCAATCCGAGCCAAATATTTTCAATCTTCGTCTCCATAATCTTCAAAATCTTCTTCAACAATATCAAATCTGTCGAGTAATTCCTCATTAACAGCATAAGATACGGGTGCATTAAAATTACTTTTCGGGAAACTTATGGCATAGCCTACAAATGGGTTAGTCCCTTCTGGCATTGGATTTTTAGGGTCAATGCTTTCTTCTGGGTCAAGGAGGTAAATTAACAGCAATGGATTTCTCGTATCCCTTAACTCATTTCTCACAATTTGCCCATTCGGATACATTGCTTCCCCATCCTTTTTTCTATGCTGATTAGTCAGAGCCATTGCTCTTTCATATTCTTCATCAGTAAAATCAATAAATTCATCTGACGGACTTATAATGTGCGATTTTCGCAAATAGTAAATATGCTCATTAGAGTTTTTGTCATCCTCTGTTCTTTTCCATTGACCGATTGAAACAGTATTACCACTAACAACAAAATGCGAGTTGTTTTTAGCATTAGGCTTTGACATTAGAGCAACTCTCCAATCGGTTAATTCTCCGTTACGCAATTGAGTAGTAATGAACTGAATTAACTTTTTGGGTTCTGCTTTTTTAAGATTTTCAACAGATTGAATTCCCTCAAAATAAGTGATGATCTGTTCAGCTGGAATATCAAACCACACAAACGCATTGTTCGGTCTTGGTTCTTTAAACGCTGATAATGTTGAGAAGAATTTTTGAGTGCACCTAAAATTATTATCAATAACAGATACATCTTTTTTAAACTCGTAAGATTCAACCAATCTACCTGCCCAAGAAATTTGAACAGTAATTGCAGAACGCATTTTGTTTGTTGCCGAAATTTGAAGAACGCCAGGATGTGTTCTAACTCTTAAGGCATATTGCTCAGGAGTTGAACCTGCCACATCTGCCATATAATCAAACTCATCTCTTAGTTCCTCAGAGGCTTGTGTTATATGGCAGAACCATTCATTCAATTCTCTACTTGTGAAAAGTCGACACAAATCGACATATCCGCCTCTATAACCAAACCAACGCCCCATTTGCATAAGAGTATCATACATTCTAGAAGCTCGTAAATAGTAACTTATAGAAAGCCCTTCTAATGTCAATCCTCTTGAAAGTTTGTTGCCACCAACTGCAATTACTGAAAGTCCATTTTTGTGGTCGAAATAGTCAAGGGCTTCACCCGAACCACCGTGAATTGATTTTACTTCAATACGTGAAGCAGCATCATTCAAATGTTGAAAAACCTCGCTCCATTTATGAGTTTGAATTTGAGAATCTAAATTTTTTAGCTCTGACGCTAAAATTTGTTGAGAAACCGACACATAAGACTTGAAGCTATTATCATCTTGTTCAAATGTGGATTTTAACTCATCTAAAACTACTGCATCATTTTGGTCGATACCTCTTCGGTAGTAAACGAATTGATTTGAAACTAATTCTGCAATATGGTCTTGCCAACGCATAAAACGTGAAACGTGAATCAGCATTGAATTATGAACCTCTGTTTGTCCTCTTAATCTTCTGATAGCACAAGTGATAATAAAACAGCGAATAGCTCTTTTTAAGGATTCGGGAAGTGATGATGGTAATTGGTCATCTTTTTTATGTCTATCTGGTACAAATCCACTGTAATCATTTATCCTGTTAACAATTGGCAAAACTGTATTTGAAGCTTCATCTTCTTCTAATGGACTAAACCCAAATACTTTTTCGGGACCAATATAGTTTGAAGGAGCTGGGATATTTTTTATAAAGTTTCTCGGGAATAAATTTTGGTCATCCAGGGGAATAAAAATATTGGCAAAAGGAGTTGCTGTGTAACCAACATAAGCATTCTTTCCAAATAAATTAAGAATTTGAGTAATCCAGCCATTTATAGAACTCTGCCTTTCAGGGTCGTTAGAAATGTTTATAGAAGCATTGTCAGCTTCGTCATCAATAAGTAAAAGTGATTTGTTACGAATTACTCGTCCTAGCTCATTATCTTCATTTGCTTGAGCCGCAAGCCATTGATGTATTCTTCTGAGTACGTGAGGATTTTTCTTTATTACTGCAACAATTGGTTCAGAAGTATTGAAGTTTAAACCCAAAGCATTTGCAGCACCTTGTGTAAAATCACCTTTTTCAATACTAGAAGTTAGAGAATGAGCAACAATAGGTGAACCAAAGTAGGGGTCACCAACACCTATTTGAATACTTCTCTGGTCAAAAGCTCTAGTGTGTTGAGTATCAAACCCTAAAAAACTTTCATCAATTCTAAGTTGCGTTTGGCTTCTTAAATTATTATGAATTCCTGCCATAATAATTATTAATTTGAAGCCAGAGTCAGCAGCTTTACAAACTAGACCAGTATAATTTGCGGTTTTTCCTGATTGGACTTGACCAACAACTAAGCCTTTCTTATTTATTGTAATTTTTAGTGACGGATCGAATAAATTATCAAGAATACTATCTGTTAGTCGATCTAGTTTATTTATAACTTCGGGTGCAAAATTCTTTTCTATTTCGAGATATTCTCTATATCTACCCCAAAACCCATTTGAAAAATCTAATTCAGCTCTTTTCTCATTCAACCAAGGAAGGTTCTCATCAGCTTTTTCAATAGACCTAAATTCATCTTGGCGAATTGTATAAAGTTCCTCAATTCTCCTTATAAGCATTTCACGGTTTTCATTTATGAAATACTTCATTTTAAGCACTTCGTCAACTGCATCTTCAATTTCTTCTCTTGTATAAGATGAGCTGTCAGAAAGTAATTGTCTGATATTTTTTATTGGGTCCCTTTTACTCATTAGTTAAAAATTCAATATATTCTGGATAGAAATTATATGGTTCAGTATTTAGTATTCTTGCCTTTGATTTTTCAATTGTTAAACCACTTGCCACAAATCCATTAAAAATCTTTTGCATAGTTTCTTTAATTGCATTGTGGTCTATACCTTCAAAAGGTTGCCCGTGTGGTTTTTCATTTTCGCTTTCTTGAAGTGTGATTAAGGGCACAGGTATTGTTTCCTCAATGAACTGAATTACTTTTTCAATTTCTTTTTTCAAATCGCCTGATTTAGAAAGCAAGTCATTCAAAAGCGGGTGATTCCGATTTATTTTATAAAATCTTTTACCGTGTCTTGCTCTTTCTTCCCAAAATGGAAAATATTCATCCGAAGCCAATCTGCGTTTAAGCACCTTGCCTTTGTGTCTATAAACCTCTACAGCTTGATTTCTAACTTCTTTTGCTAGTGCAAGAATTTGTTCACGGTAAATTGAAGGTGGTCTAGCGATAGATTTCTTGATGTCGATTTGCCAGTCATCATCAAAATTATTTGGTAAATCAATTTGAATTCTACATAGGTCATAATGTCCCTCTCTTTTAAAAAGACCAAGCCAGTCACCAGCTACTAATAATCTTCGATTTCTATAAACATAGAAACCTTGATGAGCTGTCCAACTATCTTTAGGACCTTTACCATAATTATATTGTTCTGCTGAAAGTTTTGAACGGTGAGGCAACACAAAACCTTTAATCTTTATTGAACCACCTTCTAACCTAGTTTCGGGTTTGCTTTGTAAATTATCTATTCCAATCATAAATGGATCCCAAGGTTTTATTTCCCTATCACGTAAATAGATTTTTATGCCTTCATCCATATATCTATGGAAAACCATAGATAAGTGAGATTTTACGGAATCCATAATTCCTAAAAACTTACTTTTAGCCTCTTCACTATCTTCTGAAGTATCCTTTGTAAGTCTATCTAAATCCCACCAAATTACACAAGTACCTTTCTCAACAGTTTCTATTTTTTTAGTCCAGTTTTCTTCGTTAGGAATGTATCTGATTAATTTCCAAACTTTTTCTTGGTTAACAAAATCCAAATCCCAAGTCCAAAAAACAGACTTGTAATCCTTTGCTTTAGAGAAAACTGTAAATTTTCTTGATTGCGAAAAAGAAGCGGTTTTTAAGCCTAATCCAAATCGACCTAAATCGTCTCGATTTCTTTCATCTAAAGGGTTTTTACTCCCTGGTCGCATTGCTTGAATGAGTTGCTCATTATTCATCCCAGTGCCATCATCTAAAATAGACAATGTTGTGTTTGAACCTTTCCAATCGTAATCAATCCAAATATTTTTTGCACCAGCAGTAATAGAATTGTCAATAACATCAGCAATAGCAGTTTCGATGGAATAACCAATCGCTCGAAAGGTTTCTATCATTGAACTTGCTTCTGGCTCAGCTAAAGTCGATTGTATGTTGGTATAGTCAATCATTATCCTTTGAGTGCTTTTAAAATCTCAAATGCGATAAATTTCGCCATCAAAGGCGGAACAGCATTGCCAATTTGTTTAAATGCAGCCGTTCTATTCGCCCCTTCTTTTTCTCCTTCAAAATAGTAATCATCAGGAAAAGACTGTAAACGTGCGGCTTCTCTAACACTTATTGACCTATTTTGATTGATGTCAGGATGAATGTAATAATGGCCGTCTTTAGCAATATGGGCAACTACTGTTTGCGAATAGGGCAAGTCTGATGCAACAACCTTAAACCTATCAAAAAATGAAGTGCGGTTTTGATGCGTCTTTAATCGCTCGGGTAAATCATTGTAGTTTAATCGCTCTTGTTTTTTCTCCCATTTCTCGACAGCAATTTTATAAATTTCTTTATCTTGTTCTCTATGCGGTCTTGCAATATGTTGGGTTAAAATGTCAATTCCATTGCGTAAGGCGTGAGATTTTAAGTACTCGGTTGTTTCGGTTTTGTATTTCAGAAATCTATCCGCACCTTCACCTGCTTTTATTACTGGCAAATCGATTAATAAATCTTTAACTAAATAATTGTTTTCAATTAAAATTTCTTCTAGGTTTTGTATGTTAATCTTTCTGTTTTTTTGCCAGCCAAGAATGATAATTCGTTTTCTGTTTTGTAATACTCCAAAGTTTCTCGCTTCAAGCGTATGCAGTTTTATTTGATATCCTTTTTTGCAAAAAATCTTCTCCATTTCTTCCAGATAGTGACCGCCTTTAGCGGATTTTAATCCCAGTACATTTTCAAATACAAACATTTTCGGTTTGTATTTTTCTAAATATTCTGCGTATTGAATAAATAGATAATTTCTTGGGTCACCCTCCATTTTTGTTTTCGATCTAGATCTTCCTACCAATGAATAAGCCTGGCAAGGTGGCCCTCCAATTATTAAGTCAACCTTTCTTTTTCCTAAGCTTTTCTTTATTTGATGGTGAATAGTATCATTATTTTCATCACCAATCGGAAGATTAATGACAGAATCCAAGATTTTCTTTGGCACACTTAAATACAATTGTTCACGAGTTATCTCGCCCTTAAGATAGGAAACATAAATTTTGTATTCACTGTTGGCTTTCAAGTAGTGGTAAGTCGCTCTTGTTCTCAAAGTATTACAAGCTGAATTTTCAATTTCAACGTGAGCAATAGGTTCAAAACCAGATTGGATAAATCCTTCTGAAAGTCCTCCTGCTCCTGCAAATAAGTCTATGAAATTGAAAGTCATTATAATATTTTTCTTTGGTTCAAATTTACTTATTTATTCTGTGCCTGAATGTGCGGTTGGCATTTTATTTCTGTCGTTCTTTTTGTTTACTGTCGTTGTCTTTTACACTGAGCGATAACGGTTTGCGTGCAGGCGCTCGTGACCCTGTGTTGCGCCTGCGGCAGGGTTATGGCGCTTGCACGCTGTTATGCACAGTATTTAATCAGTTCGTTCATAAATGATTTGACAACTATCAACAAATTTTTTGGTAATTGTTATTTTCCAGCATTCCATTGTCTTGTTCCAACTTTTATTCTCTAAAAAGGCAAGCCAATTTGCTTGTAAAATTTTTTTCAATTTAAAATTATCATCAAAGCAAGCGACAATTAAATATTCAAATTTTTGCGGTTCTGGAGAGGGATTTCCAGGCGGATTTAACCCCCAGAAAGAACCTGTTAAATTACCACTTGTCGCTTTTATACTATACCTTTCTCCTTGTCTGCTTATTGCATCAACATTTTTGGTTCCTGCTGGAGCAGATTGAAGATTTGGAAGGTTTGGAGTTTTTGTGAAGTGGTCTATAACTAAAAATTCAGCTAGATCGCCAAGGAGATTTTTAGTCCTTATTATTTCCCTTTTTTTAAGTTGAATAATAATTCGTGAGTAGGCGTCAATTAATTCTGCAGTATCTAATTTTTCTATATCCATTTTGTCTTTTTAATATTGTGCATAACTTGTATATATGCGATATAAAACTTCGTATATACACCCATATTTGGGTAGCTATGCGAAGTTTTGTTTCGCTTTTTTATTTAAATCAAATATAATAATTTTATCTTACAAATCATCAAAGGGACTTTTAATTTGTTGAATGTTTTTTGTGCTAACGTGCGTGTAAATTTCAGTTGTTTTACTACTGTTGTGTCCTAATAGTTCCTGGATATATCTTAAATCTGTTCCACTTTCAAGTAAATGAGTAGCATAACTGTGTCGTAACCAATGTAAAGTAACAGGTTTTTTAATAGCTGTTTTATGTAGCGCTTGTTTCAATACTAGTTGTATACTTCTGGCATCATATGGTGCACCTTCTTTTTGCCCCTCAAATAAATACGTTTTTGGTTTGTAAACTTTATAATATTCTCGTAATAACTCTAATATTTTAGGACTTAGCGGAACAATTCTATCCTTTTTGCCTTTTGAATTTTTTAATAAAACTATGTTTCTTTTAGAATCAATATGATGTGGTTGTAATGCTAATAATTCGCCACATCGTAAGCCGCAAGAGTAAATTAAACTTAACATTGTTTTGTGTTTTAAATTAGTAGGAGCAGTAATAATTTGTTTGACCTCTTCTTTGCTCAAAACATTAGGCAATGCTTTTTCTGTTCTAGGACGATGAATTTTGTCAATTTCAATTGCGGTTTCTTTTACAATTTTAAAATATAGTTTGATTGCATTTACTATCTGATTTTGATAGGACGATGATAAATTATTTTTTAAAATATAATTATTGTTGTATAAAATAACATCATCATTTGTAATATCTCTAACTGCTTTGGTATTGCAAAAGATTAAAAACGATTTTAAGGCTTCACAATAGGTATTTATTGTATTTGGGCTATACCTTTTTGATAACATGTAGCGTTTAAAAGTTTCAATACTGGCTATGCCTTCAGCATTAGGTAATAAAGTATGTGCTAAAGGAAGTTTAAAATGCAAACGGTTTTGCTCAGTGTCAGGTAAATGCCAGTAGCGTTTAGAAGCACTCCAAAGTGCATCTTCAAAAGTTTTTATTCGACTTATTAACGTGGCATCTTTTTCAAAAAAAATAGCAATTCGTGGCGTTCCTTTGTGGCTGATTATTTTGGCGTTCCATTTCATATTTTAGCTGCTTTCTATAACAAAAATAAACAAAATCTTACAAATCATCAAACGGGTATTCGATTTTTTTGGAAATCTTAAATCAAAATTCTAAAATCATTACCTCCTGTGTTTCCAACGTTTATGCGACCATAAATAAAATTCTGGTTGCTCATAAATTTGCTGTTCTACGAGTTTTAGAAATTGATCTGTGATTTCGTAATTGGGAACTTCCATCGCATTTTCTGAAAGCACTTCAAATGAAGCTTCGTAATACCCTCGTTTGATTTTTTTGGTTCGAAGAAAAATGACATTCATATCGTATTTTTTGGCAAGCATTTCGCCGCCAGTATGAATAGGGACTTCTATCCCCATAAATTTATTCCAATGAAAAAAAGCACCTAATTTAGGAGATTGGTCGCTGATTAAACCGTAAAGTCCAAGTTTGTTGTTTCGGAAATTGGCTGCCATTACAGGAATAGTTTCCTTTGTAGTAATTAAAGTAGCTTTAAATTTAGAGCGAATATCACGAACTAATTTATCGAAATAGCGGTTGTTTATTTTTTTGTAAACTGCAAAACCTTCAAAAGTAATCTTACTATTCATCGAAACGGCCCATTCATAACTTGCATAATGGGCACATAATAAAGCGATACTTTTTTCTTTTTTTTCTAAATTTGAATATACCTCAAGGTTATTAAAAGCGTACCGTTTGTCCATTTCGCTTTTAGAGATTGTCAAGGTTTTTATCATTTCTAGAAACACATCACACATGTGATGAAAAGATTTTTTTTCGATAATTAAACGTTCTTTTTCTGAAAGATGTGGCAAAGCCAATGCAAGATTTTCCCGAACAGTTTTTTTTCTGTAACCAATAATATAGTAGGTAAACACATAAACACCATCGGAAACGATATATAACATCCGAAAAGGAAGTATAGAAATACACCATAAAATCGGATAGAGAAAAATATAAAGTAAAAACTGCATTTTTAAATATTTAATGCAAATATACATTTAAATCCTATTTTGACGCCCTTGATTTACAAAAGCTAATGAAAGTATCTTTACATTTACAATTGAATTTAAATTAAACACGATGAATGTAATTTTAATTGGCATTATTGTTCTCAATATCATTATTAGTTTCAAAGGTTTTGACGACACCGCTTTTTTTAGAAGATTTGAATTTCATATCGGCAGCATTCGCGGAGGTGAGCAAATCCGAATGATTTCCTCGGGATTTTTGCATGCAGATATTGGTCATTTGGCATTTAACATGCTGACATTGTACTTTTTTGCACCTGTTGTTTACGGATATTTGGGTAATTTTTCCTTTGGATTAATCTATTTTGGAAGTTTGGTTTTTGGAAGTTTACTAACGTTGTTTTTCCATGCTAATGATTATTCATATCGTGCCATTGGAGCATCAGGTGCAGTTACTGGTGTTTTGTATTCGGCTATTTTATTACAACCAAATATGAATTTGTTTTTATTTTTTATACCCATTCCCATTCCTGCCTATATTTTTGGAATAGGATATTTATTGTATTCTATTTATGGAATGAAAGCTAAACGAGACAATATTGGACATACCGCGCATTTTGGCGGTGCAATTGGCGGCTATTTGATTACTTTAGTAAAAGAACCTCATATGTTTACTGATAATCTAGGGATGGTTGTTTTATTAGCAATTCCAATTGTGTTGCTATTTGTCTTAGCAAAATTAGGAAAGCTATAATTGGCATGACATTTGAAATAAAGTAAGGATAACTTTAAATTTTTTACCATGAAAAAGGCACTTTTTATTATGATTATTTTATGTTCTACTCTTTCTCAAGCGCAAGAACTAAAGCCAGTTCCTCAAATTTCTGTTTCTGGAGAAGGAAAAATTAAAGTCATTCCCGACCAAGTTTTTATCTCTATTGCCGTCGAAACAAAAGGTACAAATGCTACCGATGTAAAAAGACAAAATGATGCTTCCATTGAAAAAGTAATCGAGTTTATTACAAAATTTAAAGTTCTAAAAGGAGATTTTCAAACTAAAAATGTTTCTTTAAATCCTCAATATGATTATGAAAAGAAAAGACGTAGTTATAATGCCACACAAACTATTGAAATACTTTTAAAAAATAGTACACAGTATGATGCTTTTATGGATGGAGTTGTAGATGCAGGAATCAATAGGATTGACTTGGTTGAATTTAAATCATCTAAACTACAGGAATACCAATCGCAAGCTAGAAAATTGGCAATGAAAGAGGCAAAATCAAAGGCGGAGGATTACGTTTCGGTTTTGAATCAGAAAGTGGGAAAAGCGCTTACGATTACGGATAATTCTCAAAGTTATTTTCCGCAACCAAGGTATGGTTTAAAAACTATGGCTATGGATAATGAACAAGCTCCCAAAGAAACCTTGGCAATTGGAGAAATCACAATTACAGCAACGGTAACGGTTAGTTTTTTATTGGAGTAATATATTCTTATCAAGCGGTTGCAAATATAGCGACACTTTTAAGGATTTCAAACTTATTTTGAACTAAATTCCGGTACTATTTTTAACATGTTGGTATAGAATTAAATAAAAAAAATCTCCACTAGGGAGATTTTTAATTTTATATGTTTTGAGTGACTAAATAGTCGATAAAAGCGATGAGATTTTGGCTTTTAATTCTGCACCACGCAAATCTTTTGCTACTATAGTTCCTTTTGCATCTAAAACAAAAACAGAAGGAATAGAATTTACACCATAAGCAAGTGCGATAGGATCTTCAAAATCGTTTAAGTTTGAAACGTGTGTCCAAGACAATTTGTCTTTTGCAATAGCTTCTTTCCATTTTGCAGCATCTTTGTCTAAAGAAACACTAATGATATTCAACCCTTTTGCATGAAACTCATTGTATAATGCCACAACATTTGGGTTTTCTGCACGACATGGATTGCACCAAGAAGCCCAAAAATCAACGATGGTAACTTTGCCTAAAGACTCTTTCAAAGAAACTGATTTTCCAGCTGGATTTGGAGCAGAAAAATCAGGTGCAATAGTTCCTATTTCCGCTGCAGCTGCAGCTGGTTTTCCTATTTTGTCCAATTTAGATTGGATCGATTTCCCTGGTTTGTATTTTTTTAATTTAGCATCAAAACTTGCAAAAATCTTTTTAGCTCTTACTAAATCTACATTTGGATCATTTAACATACTGTCAACAATCAAAGCAGAGATTAAAGCTTTTGGATTTTTTTCAGCAAATGCCACATAAAAATCCATTCCTTCTTTTTGAATCGCTTGATAGTCTTTCATCAATTTATTGATAGTAATAGTATCTTTAGCTTCTTGAGCAGCTTTCATTTTTGCCATATTGGTATTTTGAAAAGCCATCAATTTTTTCTGAGATTCTTTTTGGAATTTAATTACATCCACATTAAATTTAGAAAACACATCGTTGTTGAAAGTCCCAGAAAGTTTTGATTTTTGTAAACTGTCTTTATCAACAACAACCTCAATATCACCATTTTCTAATACAAATGGAACTTTCCCTTGTAATGCTTCAATTTGTAATAACATTATTTCTGGCTCTTTTGAGGAACCTTTAATGGTAAATTTACCGTCTTTGATTTTTACAGTGTCAATTGGTTTTAATTGTCCTGTTTCATCTTGTTTTTCTAGCACTACAGTTTTACCATCTGCTATACCTTTTACAGTACCAGAAATGATGTATTCATTAACTCCTGCTTTGTTGCAAGAAAACAAAACTGCAGAAACAGTTAGTAACAATAATATTCTTTTCATTATAATTTGTTTTTGATTTACAAATGCAAAAGTATTTAAAAAAATAATTGCTTTTGGCTTTTTAAAACTTAATTTTTTGTTATAGTTTATTTTAATGTTGAGGGACAAACAAAATGAGTCAATGGAACAGATGTATTTCGGATACCACTGATCCCTTTTTCAATATTAATTAAATTATGAAATCCTCTTGATTTTAATATAGAAGCCATAATAACAGAGCGATATCCACCTGCACAATGCAAATAAAAATCTTCGTTTTTTGGAACGGATTCTAAATGAGAATTGACAGTGTCTAAAGGGATATTAATTGCTTTTTCAACGTGTTCCGCATCAAATTCACTTGGTTTTCTTGCGTCTACAACAATACTTTTATCGGACAATTCAATTGCAAATTGCTCTGGAGAAATAGAATTAATATTGTCCGTTTCAAATCCAGATGCTTTCCAAGCAGAAATTCCACCTTCAAGATAGCCTAAAACATTATCAAAACCTACTCTTGAAAGTCGTGTGATTGTTTCTTGTTCCATTCCCTCGGAAGTTAGCAATAGCAAAGGCTGTTTTGTATTCATAATTAAAGAACCTACCCAAGGAGCAAAATTCCCTTCTATTCCAATAAATATAGAACGTGGAATATGACTTTTCACGAAATCATTTTCATGGCGTACATCTAGAATTACAGCAGCAGTGTCATTTGCCAAAGCATTAAATTCTTGAGGATTTAGAGGTTTGAACGATTTTTCGATAACTGTATCTAAACTTTCATAACCTTGAATATTCATCATTACGTTTTGTGGAAAATAAGCTGGAGGCAAAGTTAAACCTTCCAATACTTCTTTTGTGAATTCCTCCTTAGTCATATCGATTCGCAAAGCATAGTTGGTTTTCTTTTGGTTTCCCAAAGTATCTGTAGTTTCTTTACTCATGTTTTTTCCGCATGCACTTCCAGCACCGTGGCTTGGATAAACAATTAAATCATCTGATAAAGGCATGATTTTAGTGCGTAGCGAATCGTATAAATAGGATGCTAATTTTTCTTGTGTTAAATCTTTTATAAGTGTTTGCGCTAAATCCGGTCGACCTACATCTCCAATGAATAAGGTGTCGCCAGTAATAATTCCGTGAGCTACGCCATTTTCATCAATTAGTAAATAACACGTGCTTTCCATGGTATGTCCCGGAGTGTGGATTGTTTTTATGGTATAATTTCCAACTTTGAACTCTTGATTATCGGTGGCTTCAATGGCATCAAATTCAGGTTTTGCCGTTGGTCCAAATATTATTTTAGCACCTGTTTTATTTGCTAAATCAATATGTCCCGAAACGAAATCGGCATGGAAATGCGTTTCAAAAATGTATTTAATTGTAGCATTGTCTGCAATTGCTTTGTCGATATAAGGTTGCACTTCTCTAAGTGGATCAAATATTGCGGCTTCACCATTATTTTCTATATAATAAGCAGCCTGTGCAATACAACCAGTATAAATTTGCTGAATTTTCATTGAATTTGAATTAGATTGAAATAATTGTTTTTATTTGATAGCTATCAATAAATTACAAAATGAGTTCTTTGGTTAAAATGAATAATGCCATCACAAGAACAAATGAGCCAAAAAGTTTTTTAAGACTATTTTCATTAAAAAATTTGCTTATATAAATCCCTACAAAGATACCAAACATTGCAACAAAAGTAAAGCGAAATAGGAAAAACCAATCGATATTTAAATTTTGTAGGTCTCCCGAAAAACCAATCAAAGAATTTAAAGCAATAATAAACAATGAAGTGCCCATAGCTTTTTTTATTGGTAATTTTGCAAAGTGAAATAGTGCTGGAATAATTAAAAATCCTCCGCCAGCACCAATAAGGCCAATCAAAATTCCAACACAAAATATCCGAATGATAATAAATAGTATATTTTGTTTTTCTACTATAGCATTATAATCTATTGTTTTTGATTTTCGAAGCATTGAAAATGAGGCAAAAAGCATTACAATAGCAAACAACACCATCAAAAAGTTATTTTTTGTGATTACAATTGTATTATTTTGAAAAATAATTTCCGGAATAGAATGGACAACATACTTCCGTGTCAGGAAAACTGCTATTATTGAAGGTAGGGCAAATAGCAAACCCGTTTTAATAACAACAATTCCTTTTTTAAAGTTTATAAGTGTTCCAAAAGTAGAGGTACATCCCACAATAAAAAGGGAATAAGCCGAAGCTACAATTGGATTTAATCCTAATATATACACCAAAACAGGAACCGTTAATATTGAGCCACCACCCCCTGTAAGCCCAAGTAAAAGTCCCATTAGCAAGGCGCAAAAATATTCTATGAATACTAACATATTTATAATTAATGGAGTTCAAATTTATGAAATTTTATTATTTTAATTAAAATTCCCATGATATTACTTTAAATGTGCAAATCGTATGTTCTGAATAGTTTTTTTCCCATAATAAATAACTTAAAAATAGCAGTTTTTTTTAGGGTAATTATTGTTTATATACTATTTAAGTTGGTATTTGCTGACTCAAACAATGCAATGTTCCAAATCCCCAAATCAAATCAATGGTGTTAATTCCGATGATTTCTCTATTTGGGAAACATTCCGCTAATATATTCAAAGCAATTCTATCATTAGTATCATTGAAAGTAGGAACCAAAACACAATTGTTTAATATCAAGAAGTTTGCATAACTCGCTGGCAAAACCAATCCATCGAAAATAATGCGTTTCGGCATTGGCAATTCAATGATATTCAATGGTTTTCCATTTTCTAATTTTGCGTTTTGCAATCGTTTTAAGTTGTCTTGCAAGGGTTTATAGTTGCAGTCTTTTGTATTTGATTCAACGATAGTTACCACCGTATTTTCATTTACAAAACGACACAAATCATCAATATGTCCGTGCGTATCATCACCTTCAATTCCGTTTCCTAACCAAATAACATTGGTAATTCCGAGGTATTCTTTAAAAACAGCTTCGTAATTGGCTTTCGTGAAATTGGAATTTCGAACCTGAATTGTGGGATGCATCAAACATTCTTCTGAGGTAATAAGCGTTCCTTTTCCGTTGGTTTCAATTGCGCCTCCTTCTACAATAACAGGTTTTCCTTTGTAAGTAACTTGTGTTAATGGGATTTTCAGCGCTTCTGCTACTTTTGAAGGAACAAATTTATCCAATTGAAAGTTTTTATATTTCGCCCAACCATTAAAGTTGAAGTTCAACGCTTCTCGTTTGGAGCCATTTTTCACGATAATTGGTCCTGAATCGCGCATCCAACTTCTGTTGGTTTTATGAATGATAAACGAAACGGCTTTCAAATTAATATCTGCAATTTCTAGCATTCCAATAACTTTTGATTTTAGATTTTCATCTGCAAGAACCAAAACGACTTCTTCAAAAGAGGCAACTTTTTTAATGAATTCTATAAAAGCCCATTGAATTGCCTCGTATTTTCCTGGCCAATCTTTGCCATTATGAGGAAAACAAAGCAAAATTCCTTGCTGGTTTTCCCATTCTGCTGGAAATCTTCTTGAATTCATCATTATTCGATGGCTCTTTTTGTAATATCACCAAAAGCATCAATTCTTCTGTCTCTTAGAAATGGCCAATTCTGACGTACATTTTCTTGTAGATCCAAATCGACTTCTGCAATCAAAATTTCTTCTTTATCGTGAGAGGCTTGCGCCAATATTTCACCCTGTGGTCCTGCAATAAACGAAGAGCCCCAAAATTGAATTCCCGAAGTATTTGGTAAATATTGTTCTAATCCAATTCTGTTGGCAGCAGCAACGTAAACGCCATTTGCAACAGCGTGACCTTTCATAACATTCATCCAAGCACCGTGTTGGTTTTCGCCATATTGCTCTTTTTCCAACGGATGCCACCCAATGGCTGTTGGATAAAACAACACTTCAGCCCCTTTCAAAGCTGTCAATCGTGCCGCTTCAGGAAACCATTGATCCCAACAAATTAGCGTTCCAATTTTTCCTTTATTCGTTGGAAAAGCTTTGAAACCTAAGTCACCAGGCGTAAAATAGAATTTTTCATAAAAATGAGGATCATCTGGGATGTGCATTTTGCGGTACAATCCTGCTTCCGAACCATCAGAATCAATTATATAAGCGCTATTATGGTAAATTCCAGCCATTCTTTTCTCGAAAAATGGAACAATAATAACCACGCCTAATTCCTTTGCCAAAGCGCTAAAAGCTACAAATGAAGTACCGTAAAGTGGCTCTGCCAAAGCAAAATTATCAACATCTTCGCTTTGACAAAAGTAATGACTGCTATATAATTCAGGTAACGAAATAACTTCGGCACCCATTTTTGCAGCCTCACGAACCCAAGACAAACATTTTGTAAGGTTGTTCTCCGCAACATCATTCAAATTCAATTGAATAACCGCTATTTTATATTTATTCTCTGGCATCGCTAAACATTTAGATTGCAAAAATAGTTATTTTTATAAATTGAGAAGTTTTTTTAGGCATAGATTTAAATATAGCTCATCATTGCGGGCTTAGAGCAACAAAGCAAGGAAATCAAATCTAGTATTGATATTTTCTAATTGATTTTGGCGAAGATTAAATTATTTCTTCGATGTGTTTCTTTATGTTTTCGGCAATTTTGTTTGTTGGTAAATCGTTTTCATCTGTTCCAAAAGGGTCTTCGATTTCTTCGGCTATGAGTTCCAAACTTGCCAAAACATAGAATACAAATACAACGACAGGAGCTACATAATAGCCAAGTACAAAGGAGTAGCCAAAGGGAAGTGTCATAACGTAGAAGAAGATAAACTTTTTTAGGAAAGCACTATAAGAATAAGGGATTGGGGTGTTTTTTATTCGTTCGCAAGCACCGCAAATTTCAGTAAAAGACTGTACTTCGGCGTTCAAAATAATGAGTTGGTCGCCTGTAATTTTTTTGGATGTGTAGAGATCATTGATTTTGAAAAACAGCATTTTTGCTACTTGGTTGGGTTTGTGTTTATGACGGTCAATTTCTAAATCTACGTCTTCAAAAAGTTGTTTGCTGGTATCGTTGTTGTTCAAATGTTTGTGCAAAATAGAAGCGTAACCTGGTATCATTTTACGAAAGTAGGCACGGTCGCTTTCCTCTTTTAATATTGCAGATAACTTGATGGCAAAATTCCGACTGTTATTGACCAACGAACCCCACATTTTTCGTCCTTCCCACCAACGGTCGTAAGCGGTATTAGTTCTGAAAACTAACAATAACGAAATGACGAAGCCTAACATTCCGTGCATGATTGTTATGTTTTTTATATAGCTTTCTTGTGGTAATTTCCAATACTCTATTTCTAAATATCCAATAATTCCAGAGTAGGCACCGATGGCGATCATAATTGGAAATAGGGTTCTGAAGGTGTCTGATTTATGGAACTTAAAAATAAAAGTAAACCAGTCTTTGGTATTATATGATATCATATTTCTCTATATTTAATACAAAATTAAGTTTCCTTTCAATTCTATCAAAGCTATTTCGGATAATTTAGCTTGAAATGGGTTATTATTTTCAATACCCCTCGCACAACAAAATAGTATAGCTTTTATTGTGGTGCAAAACATACTACAATTTTTGGATTGTGACCTCTTAAAACTAATAAATTTATTTATTCTAGAGCAACATCTAAAGTTATTTAGATAACTTTGCAAAGTCACAATTCATCTAAATCACTATGAGTATTTTTAATTCCATTTTTGGAGAGCCAAAATCCAATTCTAATTCCTCCAATATCAATTGGGTTCCTCTTACAGACTTAGGTCAACTTAATGAAATCATCCAACTTTCTAATGAAAAACCGGTTGTAATTTTTAAACACAGTACCCGCTGTAGTATCAGCCGAATGGCTTTGAAGAATTTTGAAAACGAATACGATTTAGGGGAAAATATTGCGCCTTATTTTTTAGATTTAATAGCTTTTAGAGATATTTCCAATGAAATAGCTTCTCGTTTTGAAGTGGTACATCAATCGCCACAATTGCTTTTGATAATAGGAGGGAAGTCGGTTTATGATGTTTCCCATAGTGCTATTGATGCTGACGAATTAAAATCTAAAATATAATAACAAATCGTAATTTTACCATTTACCCAAAGGAATTAATGAGTGACTATTTTATTGATATTGAGCACAATGGAATCACTTTTGGTGAAAACGAAATCAGTTATAAAGAATTTGAAAATTGTACTTTTACAAACTGTGATTTTACAAATTGCATCTTTATGGCTTCCACTTTTATAGATTGTAATTTTAATAATTGCAACTTTAATGCTGCTAAAATTAATCATACTTGTTTGAGAACAGTATTTTTCAATAAATGTAAAATTAGCGATGTGAATTTTGCAATGATTGATAAATTTATCTTTGAAATTCACTTTAAAGATTGCATTTTAGACTTTTCTAAATTCTATGCTTTGAAGATGAAAGGTTTTACATTTACCAATACAAGTCTTGTGGCTGTTGACTTTATGGGAACTGATTTAAGTGAAGTAGTATTTGATAACTGTGATTTATACCGAAGTGAATTTGATAAGGCTATTGCCAATAAAGCCAATTTTAAAACGAGTTACAATTATACAATCAATCCAGAAAAAACTAAAATTAAGAAGGCTATTTTCTCTTTAGAAGGCGTAAAAGGATTGCTTTATAAGTATGATATTATTGTGAAATAGTTAGATAAGTTTCTTTGGATATGCAAATAAAACCCGCAGTATTAGTTAAGCAACATTTTTAAAATTATTTTTCTGTTTCCAGAATTCTTCTATTGTTTTGTAATCTAAAGCGGAATGCCTTCTTTTTCTATTGTACCAAATTTCAATAAATTCAAATATATC
>CAMCDQ010000011.1 GCA_945873505.1 Chitinophaga pinensis | reverse complement strand
ATCATTCTCAATTTTCGTCTTGCAACATTTTGAATTTCACTCGGTAATTTTCTCGACTGAATTCCGTTCCAGATTTTTTCTGTTTCTTTATCTCCAAAACTTTTAATCACGGCTTAAATTTTATATACTAACGCCAAAGGTAAGTAATTGTTTTCTTCCGTGCAATACAATGCAGCATAATGTTTCGCGGCTTTGCCTCAAAAGTGCAAGATTCCTTTAATGTTGAAAAGGAAAACAATTCAGTATTTATACCATGCGAAGGATTCGCCCGGCAACGGGGCTAAATAACACCTGCCCATTTAAAGACATTTTGTACACTTCTTTAAAAATACTATCTTTAACCAAACCAAAAACTAAAAGTATGCAAGAAAATAGTCCAGAAGATTTTAAGAGAGAATTAGGTTTGTTAGATGGAACAATGCTAGTTGTGGGCTCCATGATTGGCTCGGGAATATTTATTGTTAGCTCGGATATGGTACGCCAAGTGGGCTCTGCCGGGTGGTTAATTGCGATTTGGGTGCTCACGGCTTTGCTAACTATTGTGGCTGCGGTGAGTTATGGTGAGTTGAGTGCCATGTTTCCCAAAGCCGGCGGTCAATACGTTTATCTAAAAGAAGCCTACGGAAAATTGATCGGATTTTTATACGGTTGGAGCTTTTTCGCGGTAATTCAAACAGGGACAATTGCCGCCGTGGGTGTGGCATTTTCTAAATTTGCAGCCTATTTATATCCGCCTTTGAGCGAAAACAATGTCATCTTTGAAGTAGGGAATTTTCAACTTCATGCGGCACAAATAGTTTCTATAATTACCATTGTTTTATTGACGTACATTAACAGTCGTGGAGTAAAAAACAGTAAAATCATGCAAACTGTTTTAACAATTATTAAGATTTTATCGCTTTTGGGATTAATCATTTTTGGATTTGCCTTGGGCGCCAAAGCGGAGATTTGGAATGCAAACTGGGCGGATGCTTGGACGACAAAATCATTTGTGAAAGAGTCGGGATCTTGGGTTGCGGTAGGCGGAATGGCTTTGATAACGGCGGTTTCGGCAGCTTTGGTAGGTTCTATATTTTCAAGTGATGCATGGAATGGCGTGACTTTTATTGCTGGTGAGATTAAAAATCCAAAACGAAATGTAGGATTGAGTTTGTTTTTGGGAACGCTAATTGTAAGTGTGATTTATATTTTGGCCAACTTGATGTATTTGGCTGTTGTCCCGCTTCAAGGTATAGCAACTGCCGAATCAGACAGGGTAGCCGTAGTGGCTTCGCAAAGTATTTTTGGAGAAATAGGTACCTTAATCATCGCCGTGATGATAATGATTTCGACATTTGCGTGCAACAATGGTTTAATTATGGCTGGTGCTCGCGTATATTATACGATGGCAAAAGACGGTTTATTTTTCAAAAAAGCAGCGGTTTTAAATGCGTCAAGCGTGCCTTCGTGGTCTTTGTGGGCGCAATGTTTTTGGGCTTCTGCCTTGTGTTTAACCGGAAAATACGGAGATTTATTAGACTTTGTTGTGATTATCGTTTTGATTTTTTATATCCTTACTATCTACGGAATATTTATCCTTCGCAAGAAAATGCCTGATACTGAAAGACCTTACAAAGCTTTTGGATATCCATTTTTGCCAATGTTGTATCTTATTATTGCAACCGCAATTTGTGTGGCATTACTATTTACAAAAACAAGTACGTGTGGTTGGGGCGTTTTAATAATGCTAATTGGAATTCCGATTTACTATTTTACGAAAAAGGAAGAAGTTTAGAAAGTTTAAAGTTGGAAGAATAACAAAAAATCCGTTTCATTTACTGAAACGGATTTTTTTGTCGAATAATAGGTAAGATGCAATTATAATATCAATCGAATGACTTGTCCATTTACGGTCAGCATTTCTATTTGAATGGTTTGGTTTTCATCTAAATTTGAAAGTGCTTTTGACACTGTTTCAACATCAATGGCCTTCACATTTCCAATACTCAAAATAATTCCGCCTTTCAAGTCATTTGCGTAAGCACTTAATCTTTCATTATTGATGTCTTTGACTTTTACACCATAATTAATTCTGAATTTTTTCTTGTCTGCAACATTAATGTTTTCAAGATCCAATCCTTTGAATTGCGTACTCATCACATCGCTTTTTGACAAAGTAACGGGAACGGTCATTGTTTTTTCATTCCTAATAAAGGTAACTTGAATCTTGTCATTTGGTCTTTTGGTACCGATATAGCCGTTTAATTCTGCAAAAGATGAGATTTTTTGAGTATCTAATTGTATGATTATATCGCCTTTCGTCAATCCTGATTTCTCTGCTCCCGAGTTTTTATTGACCCTTTTTATATAAAAACCTTCCGTTACTTTTATACCCAATTCTTTTGATGCAGAACTGTTTAATTCGCCACCTTCAACGCCAAGAATACCGCGTTGTACATTTCCAAATTCCATGATGTCTTCAATTATTTTGCGAGTAATATTTGATGGAATGGCAAACGAATAACCAACATAAGAACCTGTTTGCGATGAAATCATGGTATTTATTCCAATTAATTCGCCACGAGTATTTACTAATGCGCCTCCACTATTTCCAGGATTCACAGCGGCATCTGTTTGGATAAAGGATTGGATTCCTGAAGTGTCTAAATTTCTTGCTTTTGCAGAAACTATACCCGCAGTAACTGTAGAAGTTAGGTTGTATGGATTTCCAACGGCCAAAACCCATTCGCCCACTTTCACTAAATCTGAATCTGCAAAAGTAGAATAAGTAAGTTTTTCTTTGGCATCTATTTTCAATAAGGCAATATCCATTTTTGTATCGGTTCCAACCAATTTTGCCTTGTATGATTTTTTATTATTTAAAGTAATTTCAATTTCTGAAGCATCTTTAACCACGTGGTTATTTGTTACAATATAACCGTCTTCAGAGATAATTACCCCCGAGCCAGTTCCAATTTGTTCTTGTTGCTGAGCACCTTTATACCCGTAAAAAAACTCCATTATTGGGTTTGAAATAGAAGTATAAGACACATTTTTTACGTGAACTACTGAATGAACGGATTTATCTGCTGCTTCTGTAAAATCAATAGCTTCGGATGATAAACCAACTGTTTTTCCGTAATTATTTGGGGCAAGAGTAACCACTGAATTTCTATCTTTCGAAAAATAGCCGTTACTATCAAATAATAATTTGTAGGCTCCAAGTGTTGTAACACCGCTTAACAATGCTACCAAAAATAGATTTGTGAAATTTTTCATAGTTATAAAATTTGTTTAGAGTAAAATTAAAAAAGTATTAGTTTTAAAAAAAAGAGTTTAACGCCTGTTTAACAATGATTAACTTTTCATTAATAGTTTGTACTTTTGTAGTAATGCAATTATATATGGAAATCAACTTTTATAAATACGAAGGAACGGGTAACGATTTTGTGATTATTGATAATCGGAACGAGATTTTCCCAAAAGACAACATCAAACTGATTGCGCATTTGTGCGACAGACGATTTGGTATTGGTTGTGATGGCTTGATTTTATTAGAAAACGACACTGTTTCTGATTTTAAAATGGTCTATTTTAATTCCGATGGAAATCAAAGTACGATGTGTGGAAATGGTGGAAGATGTTTGATGGCTTTCGCCAATAAGTTACACATTATAAATAAATCTGCATCTTTTATGGCAATTGACGGGTTGCATTATGCTACAATTTCTGAAAACGGAATTGTTTCTTTGCAAATGAAAAATGTAGATTTGGTATCCAATTCTTCGGATTCTGTTTTTTTAGATACGGGTTCGCCGCATCACGTTCAAATGGTTTCTGATTTAATTCATTTGAATGTAAAAGAAAATGGAGCTGCAATTCGTTACAGTGATTTGTATGGAAATGCAGGAGCCAACGTGAATTTTGTGGAGCAAATAAATTCAGATACTTTTTCGATTCGAACCTACGAAAGGGGAGTGGAAGATGAAACTTTATCTTGTGGAACTGGCGCTACCGCTGTTGCAATTGCAATGAAATCAATCGGGAAAACGACTTCCAATACAATTAAAATAAATGTTGAAGGAGGAAAATTAGAAGTTTCTTTCGATAATAATGATGGAAAATTCACAAATGTTTTTCTAAAAGGACCTGCAACATTTGTCTTTGAAGGAAAAATTAATATTTAAATTACAACTCAATTGATAACTTTAAAAGGGAAAAATATCTATTTGCGAGCGCTCGAACCAAACGATTTAGAGTTTGTTTACGCGGTTGAAAATGATGAATCAGTTTGGGAAGTGAGTCATACACAAACACCCTACAGCAGGTTTTTAATTCGTCAATATCTTGAAAATGCCAATCAGGATATATATGAAGCCAAGCAATTGCGTTTGGCAATTTGTGCTTTTGATGATGATTGTGCCATTGGTTTGATTGATATTTTTGAATTTGATCCAAAAAATAATCGTGCAGGAATAGGAATTCTCATAAAAGACAATGAAAATAGAAGTCAAGGTGTTGGTTCTGAAGCATTAGAATTATTGATAAAATATACTTTCTTACATTTGAATTTACATCAATTGTACGCAAATATTTCATCAGAAAACCAAGCAAGTTTAAGTCTTTTTACTAAATTTGGTTTCCAAAATATTGGAACAAAAAAAGAATGGAATTTGGTTAAAGGAAAATACAAAGACGAGACTTTATTTCAATTAATAAATAATCAATTTTAAATTATATACTTTGAATTTCAAAAAAATAACATCAATAGTTTCGGTTGTTTTGATAGCTGCGTTATTAATTTATGGCATCAAATTGTACAGAGATATTTTTTCTGAGAACACGAAATTTACCGAAAATGAATTTTTTGTTCATATTCCATCCGATGCAACTTATGAAGAGGTGAAAAAGATAATCAGTCCATTTATTGATAATATGGATCATTTTGAAATGGTAGCTTCTAAAAGATCTTATATTGAAAATGTAAAATCGGGTCGTTTTTTATTCAAAAAAAGAATGAACAGCTTCGAATTGGTTTCTACTTTGCGTCAAAATGTTCCTGTAAAATTGGCATTTAATAATCAAGAGCGTTTGGAAAATGTTGTAGGAAGAGTTGGTTCTCAAATTGAAGCTGACAGTATTTCATTGATGAAAATATTCAAAGATTCTACCTTCTTAAAAGAAAATGGTTTTACGGAAGAAAATGTTATAAGTATATGTTTGCCAAATACATATGAGTTTTATTGGAATACCAAAGCGGATAAATTTCGTGACAAAATGATCAAAGAATACCGCAAATTTTGGAATACCGAAAGGACTTCAAAAGCTTTAAAATTAGGTTTAACCCCAGTTCAAGTGATGACTTTGGCTTCAATTGTGCATAAAGAAACCGTAAAAAAAGACGAAAGACCAAGAGTTGCTCGTGTTTATTTGAACCGATTAAAATTGGGAATGCCACTTCAAGCTGATCCAACTGTAATTTTCGCTAAGAAAAAACAATTATCCAATTTTGATACCATTATCAAAAGAGTTTATTTCAATGATTTAAAAATAAATTCTCCTTACAATACCTATTTCTACTTGGGATTACCACCGGGACCAATCGCAATGCCTGACATCACAGCCATTGAAGCGGTATTGAATCCTGAAAATAACAATTATATTTATTTTTGCGCCAGCGTTTCTGAATTTGGTTACCATGAATTCGCCTCGAATTTGAACCAACACGCCGCAAACAGAAAAAAATATGTGGAGTGGTTGGACAAGCAAACCGCTAAAAAGTAATTTGTTTTAAATGTGAATTATCTTCAAATTCCCTTCGTTTAAATCCCTTTTAGATAATTTTAACTACCTGAAAATCAGCTATATTATTTTTTATGTATATTTGTCCTGTAGAAATTTCTTAAAAATTACTTTCGTTTAAATTAAAATCATCTTTTTGATTATTAATTTTTTAAAAGTATAGATGTTTTTATAAGCACTAAAGTTGAACATTTTCAACTGTTTATAAATTGTATTACATCGTTAAGAAGAAAACTAATATATGATTAAGAAAGGAATTTTTTATGCTTGTTTGGTTAGTATTGTTGCTTTTATAAGCTCGGGTTTTAAACCTCTAAACTCCGAAAAATACGACTGGTTTCATCTCGATGCTTATGATATGACAAGTTACTCATTGCCTTCATTAAAACAAAACGATTACATAAACAGAAAAGTTCCATTTACAGGAAAGTTTTTTGTAGGCTACAAAGAAGCGATCGCTTTCAAAGAATCCCAAGGAAAATATCAAAAAATTAATTCTATAGGTTATATGGGTAAGTATCAATTTGGTACAGAAACTCTAAAGACTATAGGTATTTATGATACCCTTTCATTTTTGAATAGCCCTAAAATGCAAGAAAAAGCATTTGTAACACTACTTTCCAAAAATAAATGGGAATTAAAATATGAAATTGAAAAATACGAAGGTGATATTGTTGGTGGAGTTCAAATTACCGAATCCGGAATATTGGCAGCAGCACATCTTGGAGGAGTAGGATCTGTAAAAAGATTTTTGAAAACGAATGGAATTCGGAAATGCAAGGACTATTACGGTACTTCTGTAAAAAAGTATATGAAAGATTTCGGAGGTTATGAAACTTCGGGAATAATTGCAAAAAAATCGGCTAAAGTAAGATAACTTAAATATAAAAACCACGTTAAATAGCGTGGTTTTTTTGAATTTACATTTTATGGATAATGAATATTGTTGGTCGATTATGTAAATCAACTTTTGTTTTTTTCCAATTTACCACTCGCATTGTTTTGATATATTCTTGTGGTAATGTGATGTCTGCGGCGATGCAAAGATGTGTTTCAGGACTCAAAGCATTCAAAATATCTTCTAGCATTTTATTATTTCTATAAGGAGTTTCAATGAATATTTGTGATTGATTTTTGTCCATTGATAATTTTTCTAGATTTCGTAATGCCGCTCTTTTTTCGGTTGCTTCTATTGGAATATAACCATTGAAAGCAAAACTTTGTCCGTTCATTCCAGATGCCATTACAGCTAATAATATTGATGATGGACCAACTAAAGGCACTACTTGTATTCCTTTTTCATGAGCTAATTTAACAATTACAGCACCAGGATCTGCTACTCCAGGGCAACCAGCCTCCGACATCAATCCTACATTTTTACCTTCTAAACACGCCTGAATCATATCAGCATGTTCCGATTTTTGGGTGTGTTTATTTAATGCGCTCAAATTTAAAGTCGCTTGCACTTTTTCTGGATGCACACTTTTAATGAATTTACGCGCCGTTTTTTCATTTTCAACAATATAGTAATCAATCAACTCAATGCTTCTTTTTATAGTTTGCGGCAAAACGTCGAAAGGATTTTCAGTTTCTCCTAAGGTTGTTGGAATAAGGTATAATTTGCCTAAAATTGAAGTTGATTTCATATTTATATACGATATAAAGTTAATAGATTAGGATTTAAATAGAAATTTAGGAATGATTTTTTATAAGTTGTTGAGCAATAATTTCACAGGTTTCATCAAGCATTTTGAATACTAACTCAAAGCCATTGTCTAAACCAAAATAAGGGTCTGGAACATTTCTATTTTCTTCTGGATGTAATTCATTTAGAATTAAAGCGACTTTCTTTTTTTGATTTTCGTTTTGCGCCAATTTTATAACATCGTTATAATTGCTGCTATCCATAACATAAATATAGTCGAAGGTGTCAAAATCAGAGGTTTTGAATTGTTGGCATTTTTGATTTTCAATGTTAATCCCATTTTTTTTTGAAACAGCTATTGAACGCAAATCAGGTTGCTGACCAACATGCCAATTTCCTGTTCCTGCTGATGCAACAAGGAACTTATCTTTTGGAAGTTTTGAAAATAAAATACCTTCTGCAATGGGCGACCGACAAATATTTCCTAAACAAACCATTAGGATTTTTGTTTGCATTTATAGGGATAATTTTTTGTGGATATCTTCTACGTACTTTTTAAATTGTTTGTCTGTTGAAACTAAGTTGTCAACTGTTTTACAAGCATGTAATACGGTAGCGTGGTCCCTATCTCCAATTTGAGATCCGATATTGGCTAAGGAAGCTTTGGTAAATTTTTTCGCAAAAAACATTGCCAACTGTCTTGCTTGAACAACATGACGTTTTCTAGTTTTAGATTGAAGCATCTCTAAGTCCAACTGAAAATAATCTGAAACTGTTTTTTGAATATAATCGATAGAAACTTCTCGTTTTACATTTTTTACAAATTTTTCAACTACATTTTTGGCTAAATCTAAGGTAACTTCTTTTTTATTGAATGACGATTGTGCAATTAATGAGATTATTGCACCTTCTAATTCTCTAACATTAGATTTGATATTTCTAGCTACATATTCAATTATTTCCTCAGGAATTTCAACTCCATCTCTGTATAAAATATTTTTTAATATCGAGATTCTCGTTTCGTAATCTGGCTGGTGCAATTCTGCAGAAAGTCCCCATTTAAAACGAGACAATAAACGTTGTTCAATATCTTGCATGTCAACGGGTGCTTTGTCAGATGTCAAAATAACCTGTTTTCCATTTTGGTGTAAGTGGTTAAAAATATGAAAAAACACATCTTGAGTTCCGGTTTTACCTGATAAAAATTGAACGTCATCAATGATTAAAACATCTATTAATTGATAGAAATGGATAAAATCATTTCTATTGTTTTTCTTAACCGAATCAATATATTGTTGCGTGAAAATTTCAGCAGAAATATATAAAACTGTTTTTTCTGGATATTTGTCTTTAATTTCAACACCAATAGCGTGGGCTAAATGCGTTTTTCCTAATCCAACACCCCCAAAAATCAATAATGGGTTGAAAGAAGTTCCTCCAGGTTTATTGGCTACAGCCATTCCAGCAGATCGTGCAAGTCCGTTAGAATCGCCTTCTAAAAAATTATCGAAGCTGTAATTAGCATTTAGTTGAGATTCGATTTTTAAATTTCGGATTCCTGGGATTATAAATGGGTTTTTTAATTCTGGATTTAAATTTTTAAATGGTGCGTCAACCTCTTGAGTTTTCATTGGGCTTCTGTGAGCACTAGGCAATTGTTCCATAAAGGGTTGTTTATTGCCATATGTGTTCTCCATTTTAATTTTATAGAGTAACTTTGCATTTTCCCCAAGTTCTTTGGTTAACGCGACTTTTAATAATTTCACATAGTGTTCTTCTAACCATTCATAGAAAAATTTACTTGGAACTTGTATATACAGAGCATTATCAGTTAATTCTACTGATTTTATTGGTTCAAACCAAGTTTTAAATGCTTGGTCTTGAATATTGTCTTTAATAAATAAAAGACAATTTTCCCAGACTGATTGCGCAGTTTTGCTCATAGTAATAGAAAAGTTTAAGTTTTAATAATGGTTGCCAAAAAAAATCGATAAGGGATTGGTTATTTCGGATTACAAATATGTGATAATAAATCGTTAAAAAAAAATTATTTTTGATTAAATTTATTAAAATTTTTGTCGTATGGGAATTGTCTTAATTTTTAAAATATAAATAAATAAATATAATGCATAAACATCAAATTCAAGTTCGCGTTCGATATTCAGAAACAGACCAAATGGGAGTCGTTTATCATGGTAATTACATTCCCTATTTTGAAATTGGAAGAGTGGAATGGCTAAGAAACAAAGGAGTTTCTTACAAAATTATGGAAGAAAGCGGGGTGGCGCTTCCTATTGTTTCTATGACTCTCAATTATAAAAAACCTGCCCGTTACGATGAATTATTAACAGTTACTACAACTTTTAAAAGCCAAACTTCAGTAAAAGTAGAATTTGATTGCGAAATTCATAATGAGAAAAACGAATTGTTAACAACTGCCCATTTTATCTTGGTTTTTGTAGACTTATTAACCGGTAAAACTATACAACCCCCTCATTATATTAAAGAAATTTTAGGATAGGCAAACAATTCACAACAAAATCATAATTTTGTAAGGGTAACTTCAAAAATAGTTTTAAAAATTTTGGATATTTCTTCTACATTTCTTTTGCGAGTGGTAATTTGAATTTCACAATTCATTTCCATGTTTTGAGATAGTACTTTCAGCTTTTTTTCTTTAATAATTCGCATTACTTTGTTTATGTTTTTATAATCAAAAGTAATTTTGAAACCAACATCAATTGTTTTTTCAATTATTGACGATGCTTCTAAAGCCATTTGTGCCGTTGTTTTATAAGCAGATATTAAACCTCCAACGCCTAATTTTGTTCCTCCAAAAAAGCGAACAACAACGATTAAGATATTCGTAAGTTCAAAAGATTGAATTTGTCCGTAAATTGGTATTCCTGCACTATTGCTAGGTTCGCCATCGTCATTCGCTCTAAATTCTATTTTTTCTGTGCCAATTTGATACGCATAACAAAAATGAATAGCCCCAAAATGCTGTTTTTTCAAATGCTCTAAATGCATTTTTATTTCTTCTTGGGAACTTACCGGATAGGCATATCCGAAAAATTTACTGCTTTTTTCTTTGAATAAAACTTCATCAGAAGGATTTTCAATGGTTTTATACGTGTCTTTTAATTCCAATTGCAGTCTAAATTATTTTATTGGCAAATAAATCAATAACGTCTTCTTCCCCTTTTTGTAAATGCCAAACTTGAAGCCCTAATTTTTCAGCGCTTTCAATGTTTTGAAGATTATCATCTACAAACAATGTGTTTTTGGGAAACAAATTATGTTCTTTGATTACAAATTCAAAAATGGCTGAATCTGGTTTTCTCATCCCTAATTCAAATGAAAAATACACTTTTTCAAAACATTGGTAAAAGTCTCTGTAAAATGGAATCCCTGCTTTGTGTTGGAATTGTTCTATATGAATGGAATCGGTATTGCTCAATAAAAAAAGACGGTATTTTTGCGAAAGCATTTGTAAAAATTCTAATCGATACAAAGGAAAGTCTAATAAAATAGCATTCCAAGCTTCTCGAATTTGATTAATTGTTGCGTTTGAAATGTAGTTTTGAAATCCAATCATGAATTCCGTTTCTGAAATCTTCCCTTTTTCAAAGTCTAAATTTAAAGCGTCTAAATTTGAATTCCATTCTTTTAATCCCAATTTTTTCAAGGCCAAAGGAGTTGCGTTTTTATCAAGGTTGATAAAAATATCTCCAAAATCAAAAATGATAGTTTCAATCATAGTTTCGAAAGATTAAAAGTGTATCGTTTTGGATACTTTTTTTTGTACAACTTTTCACATTTAGAATTGGGGCTTTTGTTCCATTTTCTAAATAAACAGCTCCTTGAAAAACCCTTGCTTCATCCCAAAGATTGGCATCTATAAAGGATTGAATGGTATGTCTTCCGCCTTCAATAATTACCGATTGAATTTGATTTTCATATAAAAAAGCGACGATTTGCTCAGTACTTTTTTTATTAAAATCAATTTTTAAATATTTTAAATGCGCTACCTCAGATTGAATTCCTAAACTTGAAAATACAATTGTTTGCGCTTGATTATCAAATACATGACTTTCTTTTGATATTTTATTACTTCTATCTACAACAATTCGAATAGGATTTTTACCAACCCAATCCCGAACGGTTAAAGTTGGGTTGTCGTCAATAACGGTTTGCGTTCCCACAAGAATTGCTTGTTCTTCACTTCTCCATTTGTGAGTCAATTGACGTGAAAATTCATTCGTAATCCAAAAAGGTTTTTGTTCTAATTTAACTTTGGGACTTATAAATCCATCGCTACTTTCAGCCCATTTTAAAATTATAAACGGACGCTTTTTTTGATGAAAAGTAAAAAACCGTTTGTTCAACTCATTGCATTCAACTTCAAGAATTCCCACGGTTACATTTATACCTGCTTCAAGTAATTTTTTAACTCCATTTCCTGCCACTTTGCTATTTGGATCAATAGTTCCAATTACTACATTTGGTATTTTATATTTTACAATTAAATCAGCGCAAGGAGGTGTTTTTCCAAAATGACTACACGGCTCTAAACTTACATAAATGGTAGCATTTTTCAATAAATCTTTATTTTTCACAGAATTTATCGCAACTACTTCAGCGTGAGCTTCGCCAGATTTTTTGTGCCAGCCTTCGCCAATAATTTCATTTTCATATACAATAACACAACCCACAAGCGGATTTGGATAGGTTGTTCCTAAACCATTTTTGGCTAATTCGATGCATCGTTTTATATATTTTTCTTGTACCTTCACGCCACAAAAATACGATTTTAAAAGTAATATGAAAAGCTTCATAATAAGAGAAATACAAAAGAAGGATAACCCTGTAATTGCCGCTATTGTAAGAAATGTTTTAATGGAAATGGGCGCGCCAAAAGTTGGTACTGCTTATGCAGATCCGTATTTAGATTCGTTATTTGAAGTTTATGCTGTTCCAAATGCAATTTATTTTGTGGTCGAAAATAATGGTAAAATTATTGGTGGGGCTGGCATTAAGCAATTGGATAATTCGGATGAAAACATCTGTGAACTTCAAAAAATGTATTTTCTTCCAGAAGCTCGTGGACTTGGTTTAGGAAAAAAACTAATTGATAATTGCCTTGAAAAAGCAACGGAATTTGGCTTTGAAAGCTGCTACATCGAAACCATGACGTATATGGAAGATGCTATGAAATTATACAAAAAAGTAGGGTTTTACAATTTGGATAAACAAATGGGAAATACAGGTCACAATTCTTGTGAAGTTTGGATGCTTAAAAAGCTATAAATAGTTATGAAAATAAAAGAATATAAAACCAAATTTATAGCAGAATTATTGCCTTTTTATGATGAAATGGAAGCCGAAAGTTTCTTCTATTTGATTCTTGAAAACCAACGCCAATTAAGAAGAATTGATTTGGCGTTGATTATTGATTTGCATTTTTCTGTAGATGAAATTCTAATTTGGAATGAAATCTTATATAAACTAAAACTTGAAATTCCGATACAATATATATTAGGTACAACCCATTTTTACGGTTTAGAATTTAATGTCAATGAAAACGTATTAATTCCAAGACCTGAAACCGAAGAATTAGTGGAATGGATTATTTCTTCTGCTGTAAATATGCCAAAATTTAAAAACACAAAGATTTTGGATATTGGAACAGGAAGCGGATGCATCGCGATTTCATTGGCAAAAAACATTCCTAATGCCGAAGTTTCTGCAATTGATATTTCCGATAAAGCATTGGCTGTAGCCAAAGAAAATGCAGATTTAAATAAAGTTGCTATTGCTTTTATTCAAAGAAATATTTTGGAAACCAATGATTTAGAGCAACAATTTGACATTATTGTTTCAAACCCTCCGTATGTTCGTAATTTGGAAAAAGACGAAATAAAAAGGAATGTTTTGGCAAACGAACCTCATTTGGCGTTATTTGTAGCTGATGATGATGCTTTAATTTTTTACAGAAAAATCGCTGAATTGGCAACCAAAAATCTATCTGCAGAAGGAAAATTATTTTTTGAAATTAATCAATATCTTGGAAAAGAAACGGTCGAACTGTTAGAAAAAATGCATTTCAAAAATAGTGAACTTCGCAAAGATATTTATGGAAATGATAGAATGATTGCTTGTAATTTCTAACTATTCGTAACGTAAAGCTTCAATTGGATCTAATTTTGAGGCTTTCAAAGCTGGGTAAGAACCCGAAACAACAGCAACTATAAAAGTGGTTATAACGGCTGCAATTACGGCACTCCACGGAATTACAAAACTGAAATCGATGGCGGTTGAAATTCCATATCCTATTACTATTCCAAAAACAATTCCTACTAATCCGCCCAATTGTCCGATGATTAAAGTTTCAATAAAAAACTGAAATGCAATGGTACTTCTTTTGGCGCCCAATGCTTTTCGAACGCCAATTTCGCGGGTTCTTTCGGTAACGGAAACCAACATTATATTCATCAAAGCAATCGAAGAACCAAAGATGGTAATAATCCCTATTATCCAAGCTGAAGCACTCAAAACATCGGTCATTTCTGAAATCCTATTTATTAAATCATCACTTCTTGAAACTCCAAAATTATTTTCTTGAACAGGATTTAACTTCCGAACCCGTCGCATTATATTGTTGGCATTGTCAACGGCTTCTTCTAATAACGCCTCTTTTGCCACCATAACACTCATCGTATAATTGATATTTGGTGCTGTAAATAAAGAGCGTGCCACTTGAATTGGAATTAAAACGCGCAAATCTTGGCTGTTTCCAAAAGTCGATCCTTTTTCTTTTAATACTCCAATTACTTTGAATTTTGCCCCTCGAATTGAAATGATTTTATCTATTGGATTCACATCTTTCAACAATCCTTTTTCAAAATCGGAACCTACAACGCATACATAAGCATTATTATCAATGTCAAATCCAGTGAAGTTTCTTCCTAAAGTAGTTTCCAAACCAGAATTTCCTAGAAAATGTTCGTCAACTCCCAAAACAGAAATTTCTGGATCTGTTTTTTGGGATTCAAATTTTACTTCTGCTTTTGAAGTCGCCGTAAAGGAGACGGAAGTTTCTGTAAACGGATATTTGTAGGATTCTTTGAAAGCTTTGGCTTCAGGGTAAGAAATTATTGAGTTTGTTTTAGTTTCGCTAATATTCACACCACCACTTCGTCTTCGAATGCTCGTTTCATACTGATTTATGTTAAAAGTATTGGAACCCATGGAAGCAAAATTAGACGACAAGGTGTTTTTTAATGCTGAAACTACAGTCAAAATACATACCAATGCGGTAATTCCAATGGCAATAATCAATATAGTTAGAATGGTTCTCAACAATTGTGTGCGGATAGAACCCAGTGCAATTCGGATATTTTCTTTCGTTAATTTAAACATCATTTCTAATTTGTTACGAAAATACGATTTTTGTAACAAGTTTACTTTATAAGGTGGATTATTTAGTATAAAAATAAGATATTTGCATAGGGGAATTTAAGATTTAAGATTTAATTTTTCTCAACGAAATTAGATTTTAGACTGTATAAATCTAAAATCCATAATTAAAATTTACAATCAAAATGGCTCAAAAACCAAGTATTCCTAAAGGCACGCGCGACTTTTCACCAAGTGAAGTGGCAAAACGTCAGTATATTATTTCGATTATAAAAAACAATTTTGAAAAATACGGTTTTCAACCAATTGAAACGCCGTCTTTTGAAAATTCGGAAACCCTAATGGGAAAATATGGGGAAGAAGGCGACCGTTTGATATTTAATATTTTGAATTCGGGTGATTATTTGGCTAAAGCCGATGAAAAAGCATTGCAAAATAAAGAAAGTAACAAATTAACTTCAAGTATTTCTGAGAAAGCACTTCGTTATGATTTAACGGTTCCCTTTGCAAGATTCGTGGTGCAACACCAAAACGATATTGAATTTCCATTTAAAAGATACCAAATCCAACCGGTTTGGAGAGCTGATCGTCCGCAAAAAGGGCGTTTCAGAGAATTTTTTCAATGTGATGCCGATGTTGTTGGTTCAAAATCCTTGTGGCAAGAAGTAGAATTGATACAATTATATGATGCTGTTTTTACCGATTTAGGATTAAAAGGAGTTACCATTAAAATAAACAATAGAAAAATATTATCTGGAATAGCCGAAGTTATTGGAGCTTCTGATAAATTAATCGATTTTACTGTTGCCCTAGACAAATTAGATAAAATAGGTGAAGACGTCGTAAAAACTGAAATGCTTGAAAAAGGAATTTCAGCGGAAGCAATCCAAAAAGTGCAACCTTTATTTAATTTCACGGGAACTATTTCGGAGAAAATAGAAAAATTAGCACAACTTTTAACGTCTTCAAATGAAGGAATGAAAGGGGTAGAGGAGTTGCAATTTATTTGCGATACCATTTCTAAATTAGGTTTAACCACTGCAATTTTAGATTTAGATGTTACGCTGGCTCGCGGTTTGAATTATTATACGGGCGCTATTTTTGAAGTTGCACCACCAAAAGCCGTTGCGATGGGTTCTATCGGTGGTGGAGGTAGATACGATGATTTGACAGGGATTTTTGGTTTGAAAGACATGAGCGGCGTGGGAATTTCTTTTGGATTGGATCGAATATATTTGGTTGTTGAAGAATTGGATTTGTTCCCTGTAACTGTGACTTCTACTACAAAAGCATTGTTCATTAATTACGGAGAAAAAGAAGCTTTTTATGCTATGAAAGCGATAAAAGAATTGCGAAGTTTCGGTGTAAAAGTAGAGTTGTATCCTGATGCTGTAAAAGTGGGAAAACAGTTTATGCACGCTGATAAACGAGCCATTCCATTTGCAATTATAGTTGGTGAAACAGAAATGAGCGAAGATAAATTTGCATTGAAAAACCTAATTTCAGGCGAACAAGTTACGTTGGATTTTGAAGGATTGAAAGCAGCACTTTCTTAAATAGCAAATAGAAGTTAATTATTGTCTATATGTAGATAATGAATTTTAATTTCCTACTTTTATCATTCAAACAGTTTAAAATTATGAAAAACACATTCAAAAAAATCGGTTTTGTACTTGCTATTGCAAGCGTATTTGTTTCTTGCAATCAAAAAGCAACTACCGAAAATCCCTCTGAATATTTCACAAATACGGAGAAGGGCATCCAAAATGGAGGCATAAAAATGATTACAATTACCACTCCAAAAGGCAAATTCAATGTCTGGACAAAGAAAGTTGGAAACAACACAAAGATGAAAATTCTATTGTTAAACGGAGGTCCTGGAGCAACACACGAATATTTTGAGTGCTTTGAAAGTTTCTTGCCAAAAGATGGCGTAGAATTTATTTATTACGATCAATTGGGTTGCGGAAATTCAGACAATCCAAAAGACACCACTATGTGGGATTTGCCTCGCTACGTCGAAGAAGTCGAGCAAGTCCGAGTAGAATTAGGACTTAACAAAGATAATTTTTATTTGTTAGGACATTCTTGGGGCGGAATTCTCGCCATGGATTATGCGGTGAAATATCAAGATAATTTGAAAGGATTGATCATTTCCAATATGATGTCTAGTGCTCCATTATATGGAAAATATGCCGAAGACGTACTTTCAAAACAAATGAAACCAGAAATTTTAAAAGAAATTCGAGATATAGAAGCCAATAAAGATTTTGCAAATCCACGGTATATGGAATTACTAATGCCTAATTTTTACGTCGAACACATCTGTAGAATCCCATTAAACCAATGGCCAGAACCCGTAAACCGTTCTTTTGCAAAAATGAACCAATCCTTGTATGTTACCATGCAAGGGCCAAGTGAATTTGGCGTTTCAGGAAAATTAGAAAAATGGGATCGCTCGATGGACTTAAAAAACATCAAAACTCCAACACTTGTAATCGGTGCTAAAAACGATACAATGGATCCCGCACACATGCAATGGATGTCATCACAATTCCCAAATGGAAGCTATTTGTTTTGTCCCAACGGCAGCCACATGGCAATGTATGACGACCAAGATGCTTATTTTAATGGACTTATTAAGTTTGTAAAAGAAGTAAACAACGGCAAAAAGAAAGCCATTTTATAGCCCGTTATTACAAAAATTTAAAGCCTTTGACATTTTGTTGAAGGCTTTTTTGTTCAAATAAAGCAGACGAGTTATCCAGAAATTATGGTTCCCATTGCGATATCTGATTAGGATTCAAATCATACCAAACAGTGAGTTCTAATAATGTCCCTCACTCTTTTAATACTTCAATAGCAACTTTGGGTTTAAATGCTGAATCAAATTTTCTTCTACTTTTTTTCATAATTTTCACTTAACTAAATTAATAATTTTCAATTAATCATGTGGTTTTAATTTGTAGCGGTAGTATAAATTATTTTATATTAAACTATTCAATTAAAATTGAGTCTAAAAAATATATCAAAATTGATTATGGATAAACACACACTTTGGTCTTTACGACTAGGATATTCTGCTAAGCAAGCAAAAGTGATTGACAAAACAGGTTTAAAAAGTTTCTTGGAGCAATCATTTGACACTACTGTTTCTGCAGAAATACCTAAATTTATTCAAGACAGCCCTAAATCATTTAAAGAATATCAGCTCCTTCGCAGAAAAATAAAATCCTCGAAACCTGAGGAAGTCAAAGAAGTAATCAAAAAAGAACAGCAAACGAACTTAGAATTAAGAGCGTGGTGGATTGCTAAAATGATTGAAGAAGAATTTCCCCTTCGTGAAAAAATGACTTGCTTTTGGCACAACCATTTTGTTTCCACGTATCAAAAAGTAAAAGTGAATTATTGGATTTTTCAGCACAATCAGATTCTAAGGGAAAACGCCTTTGGAAATTTTAAAACGTTGACCAAGAAAATTATCCAGACCAATGCGATGGTGTCTTATCTTGACAATACCGACAACAGAAAAGGCAATCTCAATGAGAATTTAAGTCGGGAATTACTAGAACTTTTCACACTTGGAATAGGAAATTACTCGGAAGATGATATTAAAAATGGTGCAAAAGGCTTAGCAGGACTGGGAATTGGTAAAGAAAGTGCCATGTATCGGAAGATTTTTGAAGATGATGATTCCTTTTCATATTTAGGAGAAACTGGGAATTTAAAAGTCGACCAAATGATTGACGCTATTTTTCAACACCCAAAAATTCCCTATCTAATTACCCGAAAAATCTTAAAATGGTTTATTTATGATAACCCGACTGACGAATTGGTTCGCTACTATGGTACCTATTTCAAGAAAGTCGATTTTGAAATCAAACCGCTTTTGACTAAAATTTTCACAGAAGAATTTACGAAAAACAATGCGGGTTCGAAAATAAAAAATCCGTTGGAATACCTTTTACAGTTAATTGACGAACTCAATATACCCACTAAAAATGGAAAAGCAATTGCTTTTTTCATCAGAGACCAAGGAATGGATTTATTCAACCAACCCAACGTTAAGGGTTGGGATTGCGGAAATTCTTGGTTGACATCTCAAATTTTTTTACAACGAAATACTATTGCCGATGCACTTTGTAATGGTAAACCTTTAGGACAGAGAAGACCAGAAAACGAGGACAAAATGATGCAAAATGCCGATCAAAAACAATTATTTTCGGTTAAATTAAATTGGAAAAAGAATCAGGATAATAAACAAATTATTGCTGAACTTGGAAATCGTTTATTATTTCAAATCAGTGAAAATAACCAAAAAGATTTCGAAAAAATAGTAGAATACGATTTTGATAGTACTACAGAAGGCTCAGAAAATGCGGTGCTTCGGCTGTTTAATTTTATATCAAAATTACCTGAATTTCAACTTATATAATTAAAGTCAAATTCTTTTATTATGAACAGAAGACAATTTTTATCACTTACAGGGACTTTTACTGGCGGAACGCTATTATTGCCTGATTTTTTACATGCTTTTGGATCTCAAAAGAGTTTAGTTATAGGCGAACAATGTTTGGTTTTTGTTCAATTAAACGGCGGTAATGACGGTTTAAATACATTTATACCTTTTGAAGATGCGCTCTATTATGACTTGCGTCCAAAAATAGCACTTTCAAAAGAAGATGTAATTTCTTCTTCTAATGGAATGGCATTTCATCCCGCTTTAAAAGGGTTTGCAACCATGCAGCAAAATGGTGATTTAGCAATTCTACAAAATGTTGGATACCCTGAACCTGTTCGCTCTCATTTTCGAAGTCAGGAAATTTGGCAAACCGCACCTACAAATCAAGAATATTTAAATGATGGCTGGTTAGGACGTTATCTCGATTTGCAATGCAAAGAACACCAAGCAACTGCTGGAATAAATCTAGACAAAATTGACAATCTTGCCCTAAAAGGAATGGAACCACATTCCATAACTGTGAAAGATCCTTCACGATTTAATGTTAAAACGAAGCAAGAAAGCGACATCAAATTATCGGATAACCCACAATTGGATTTCGTAAGAAAAATAGCCAATTCGGTGATAGAAAGTTCGGTTGATATTCAAAATGCATTAGCAAAATCATCTGCTTTAGATGTTATTTATCCAAAAACGGAGTTGGCCAAAAATCTGGAATGGATTTCAAAATTGATTAAAGGCAATTTAAACTCAAAAGTGTATTACACCTCACTTAGTGGATTTGATACGCATGATAACCAACTCGCAATACACAAAAATAAATTATCTGATTTGAATGATGCCGTTTACAGCTTTTACCAAGACTTGAAAAACAGTCAACAATTACAAAATGTTACCATAATAGTTTTCTCTGAATTTGGACGTCGCGTAAAAGATAATGGAAGAGGAACAGACCACGGAACTGCCGCTCCAATGTTTATAATCGGGGGAAATAATCAAGGTAAAATAATAGGTAAAAATCCAAACTTATCCGATTTGGACAAAGGTGATTTGAAGCATGAAATTGATTTTAGAAGCGTATATACCTCACTTTTGCAAAACAAATTAAATTTTGACGCTACTAAAATTGGGATAAAAAATACTGCATTAAAAGGATTGTTTTAAAAATGTATTAAATCATTGACGTTGTATTTGAAAGTATATTACGATAAAAAACGGTTGTTATACCGCTTGTTATTTCAAATTAGTTCAATAAAAATCCGGCAAAATGAAATATGCTGCTGCAGTACACCATAACTATTGGACTAATCAATAAGAATAAATTAGACTCATCTTATAAATAGCAGCTTCTTGATTTAAATTACAATTGAGCCAAATTAGCATTATGAATGACACTTTTTCGCCAAGACTAATCTTGAGTTTTCATTTAATTTTACAAAAAACATAATTTAAAAAAAATAGTATGAAAACAAAAATTACTTATCTATTATTACTCCTTCCTTTATTGATTTTTGCACAAGGTCCGTGGGAGTTTAATACTGCCTCTAATACAGAGGGATTTACGTGTAATTCTTCTGGCGGAGCTTCAGCACCACACACAGTAACACAGATAGGAGGGGATTTAAAGGTTGTATTTGTTGCACTTGTAAACAATGATCCTTTGTTGCTTGCAGGTAATAATCCTATAATTAGAAAGGCAGATGCCGGTATTGATGCGGATACAAATATCAACTTTATTGAAATACGATTGAAAAACTTAAGTGCTATTAGCTATTTAAGATTATGTCCGGCATTACTTGGTTCTAATTACGGAAGTGTTCAAATTACCACCGCTGATTCGGCATACAAAACCTACATTATTGATGTAAGTGCATGGACAAATACTGTTGATCCTAATACCAACACCACTACTGCTGTTGGTATTGATATATTGTGTAAAAAGTATACTGGCACATCAGCTGGTGGTGCTTATACACCAGTATCAGGAGAGTACATCCTAATTGATTATATTAAGCCTTTGGCTTACCTTGCAACACCAGAAGTTAACGTTTTTAATTTTGATACCGCTGCCGAAGGTTTCACTACTCTTACAAGAGCAACGGCTGTTCAAGCAACCGATTCTCCAAGAACAACTTTAAAAATTAACTGCACAACTGCAGCCTCTACCAATGCCAAAGTAGCTTTATCATCATTAGTTGCCCATGTTGAAGGAACAAATAAGTATGCGCACATTACTTTAAAAAACACCTCTACCAATACATTGTTTCAATTAAATGGTAAGGTATCAGGTGTAGGAACTGCTTTTAATCCAATTCAAACTTATACGCCTTCTGATACGGATTATAAAACCTATGATTTTGATTTAAGTACTTGGGATAGCGGGTATCAATTTCCAGAATTAAACTTTGGGGTTAAGACTACTTGGTTGGCAACAGCGACTTATGCAATAGGTGACATTATAATTTCAGGAAATACCTACTGTAAAAACACATCTGGTGATAATAGTGTTTCGCCTGCTGTACCACATACGGATACTACAAATTGGGTAATAGTGAATGCTTCAGGAACTATAGCTGACGCAACTCCTGCAACTAACGGTGCAATTCTTGGAGGCGCATTGGATATTAATGCTGCAACTAATTCTGTATATATTGATTCAATTGTTTTTGATAATACTTTAGGTTCTGCTGATTTTGGAAATACTAAAAATACAATTTCATTATATCCAAATCCTGCCAATGATGTTTTGAATATAAGCTCGTCTAATAGCATTACTAAAATTGAAGTATTTGATATGCAAGGTAGAAACGTAGCATCTAACAACAACGCTTCGAATGTGAATGTTGCAGCTTTAGGAAAAGGAGTTTATATTGTTAAGGTGGTGCAAGAAAACGGAAGTGTTATTGCAAAACAATTTATTAAAGAATAATTTTATTTTAGGAAACAGTACTATGAATTATAAAAGAGAGCATTCTAATTTATTTACAATTGGAATGTTCTTTTTTAATGAGCAAAACACTGGTTTTTTGACTTGTATTTTTGGTTCTCGTGGCACGTTTTAATATTAAGTTTTTTTCTCTTAACTTTAACTCCAAGCGGTATCTGTATTTTCAAAAATGAAGTACTCTAAAAACAGGAATGAAAAATCTTAAACTACAAACAGATGTTTTTTAAGATGAAACAACTAAGTCTGAGGACTTTTAAAATATTGATTTTTAACACTATTGCTAAGCAAATTTAAAAAATGATTATGAAAGCTTTTTATAAATACACCGCCTTACTTGGCTTTTTTCTATTTTTTATTACAAAATCACAAGCACAGTCGATACCCATTACCTCTTATGGTGTTTGGGATCGTGGAGGAGGAGTTGATGATTATTCTGATCCAAAGGCCGACTTTGTTAAGGGTATAGAAGTCTCAGCTGAATGGGCAGAAGTTCAATCCATGGGGCCCGGAAAATTTGATTTTTCTATGTTTCAAGAGGTTTTAGACATAGCCTCGAAACACCATAAAATCGTAAAAATAAGCATTAATGTAGGACCAAATTCTCCTTTATGGCTCTATGATAATGGTGTGCCATTGGTCAAAGTAATTAGCAAAAAACCTGAAAAGCACGATAAAAAATTTGGCAATTACCCTTACTATTTAAATGAAAATCATAAAAACTATTATTTTGAATTGATCAAACAATTCTCGCTTTTTTTGAGAAGTCAGCCAAAAGAAAAATTTGATTGTATTGCCTTTGTACAAGTAAAAACAGGCGCTACTGGTGACGAAGAACCCTACAAAGGAGAACCTGAAGATGAAAAATTTGCTATTGACAAAAAAAAGGTATGGGAAGAATATCGGATACAAGCATTCGAGCAATTTAAGAAGTATTTTAATGATGTATCTGACCGTCAAATTGTGTTAACATTTAATAATGTTGATCCTATAAAAAGTCCCGTTGCTAACAATTGGGTGATGAATACAATCGACCCGAAAATTGGTTTTGGTATAAAGGGAGGGGCTTATAATAGAGGACATCATTTAACTGGAGAACAATCTTTCAAAGAACAATGGACGCCTTATCTTATTAATCCTAAAGGGATGAAACTTTTCTCAGCTTCTGAAATGGATGAATCTTGGAGAAAAGAAATATTTAACATCAATACAGAATTGGCTTTTTATTGGTCAGCCCTTAGTGGAATTAATACAGGATTATCGTCTTATAATTGCTCCAAAAGAGCAATCCAATATGCAATGGAGCATCAGGAAATTAGAGACATTTTTAAAATGTACAACAAATATGCACAACAAGTTTATCCAGCTTCTGCCACTACTGTCTTTTCTGTTTTTCACGAAGGTTTAAATGCCGCTGATACCATTAAATTCCCAGAGATAAAATTTGGGAATGCAAAATCGAAAAATCTGGAACGCTATACTAATATTTGTAATGCCTATGCCTCAAGAGGGGCAAAAATGGATGATTTAGAAGCAGCCGATATAGGTCAAGTAAATCAAAGAGAGAGACAAAAGGGATATAACGATGCCGGATGGGATATTGCCGAAGGAAATTTTGAACGTTTCTTGTATCAAATTAAACCCGACGAAACTTCCATAGGACTTTTCAGGGTTAGAGGTGAAATTGACAAAAACTCTTCTAAATACGACCGTTTTGCTCGTTCTTTTGAAAATGCAACAGGAAAAAACACCATGTATTTTAAGTTTGATGATGAGATGTTTATCGCTTCAAAACCGAAAAGTTTAAAATTCACTATTACTTGGTTGGATAAAAACCCAGGTTCAACTTGGGCATTACAATACAACAAAGGAAAAGTAATTAAAACGGCTCTTGCGATAAAAGGGAAGGGCGATAACCAGTGGAAATCGGTAACAGTTGAGGTTTCGGATATGCAGCTAAACCATGGTGGAAAAATGGAGTCTGATTTTATATTGGTAAATACAGATTCAATCGATGATGTTTTTAATGGTATCGAAGTGAATGTTCAACGAAAATAAATTAGTATACTACCTTAATCTTTATAAAAAAATGAAAAAAAGTTTTTATTTATTGACCTCTTCTTTCTTGTTAACATTAAGTTTTTTCCATTCCACTGAAGGATTGGCTCAAAATAAGAGACCCAATATCCTTGTTATTATGGGCGACGATATCTCACGAAATAGTATGGGAGTGTATGGTTCCAAATATATAAAAACACCCAATTTTGATCGAATTGCAAATGAAGGAGCGCTTTTCACCAATGCCTATGTTTGCAATCCAAAATGTTCACCGTCTCGAGCTTGTTTCTTAACCGGAAGGTATTCTTGGCAATTGGAAGAAGCGGCTAATCACATTCCTGTTATACCACCCAAATGGAAATTTTACCCTAAATTGTTAGAAGAAAGTGGATATGCCATTGGCTATACCGGTAAAGGTTGGGGACCCGGAGTGTACTACGGAGAACACAATCCTGCAGGTTGGGAATACAATGAAATTTCACTTATCCCACCATATAAGGGGATAAGTAAACAAGATTATGCATCTAATTTCGATGCGTTTTTAACCAAAAGAGACTCGGAAAAGCCATTCTGTTTTTGGTTTGGAACCCATGAGGCGCACCGTAAATATGAAAAAGATTCTTATAAAAAGGAAAATAAAGATTTGAGTAAAGTAACGGTTCAAGCCTTTTTTCCTGATAATGAATTAGTTCGTGGTGATTTGGCTGATTATGGAGTAGAGGTGGAATACCATGATCGTCAAATTGGTTTAGCATTGGCTTCTCTCGAAAAGCGAGGATTGTTAGACAATACCATTATTATTGCTACCTCCGATCAGGGAATGCCATTTCCAAGAATAAAAGGACAAATTTATGAAGAAGATTTTCATGAAGCATTTGTGGTACGCTGGGGCGACAAAATAATTCCGGGAAGGATAGTAACGGATTTTATTAATTTTCCTGATGTTGCGCCAACACTTATGGAAGCTGCGGGATTAAAAATCGATAAACAAATGACAGGTAAAAGTTTTCTAAATCTTTTACTTTCTGAAAAATCTGGAAGAATAGATGAAAAACGTTCTTTTTCGTTATTAGGAAAAGAACGTCATGATATGGGTCGCATTGAAGGAGATCAAATAAATGTTGGTTATCCCGCTAGAGCAATTAGAACCGACAAATACCTTTATATTCATAATTACAAATCTAATAGATGGCCTGCCGGGGACCCGGAATATGGGTATAATAATGTGGATAATTCACCAACAAAATCGTATTTAACAGAACTAAAAAAAGAGGATCCAGATTATAAATATTATGAACTATCTTTTGGAAAACGGCCTATGGAGGAACTTTATGATATGGAAATAGATCCAGATTGTATTAATAATCTCGCTTCTGATTCCAAATATGCTGTATTAAGAAATCAATTAAGTGCACAAATGAATCAGGAATTAAAAAGACAAAAAGATCCTAGAGCACTTGGAAAAGGAGATATTTTCGATTATTATCCTCAAGCTCGAGAAGAAAAAATGAAAAAAATGTACAAAGAAAAGTATTATAATATGTTCGACAAGTTTTTTGAGGTTTTTGGTAAAAAAACAGTTCCAATACCTACAGGTTTTGTTGAAAAAGACGGGGAGAATTAATTTAAATATAAAGACAAAAATGAATACAAAAAACATACTGACTTTTGCAATCCTATTAGCCGCATTTGGGATACAGGCCCAAGAAACAAAAACCACTAAAAAACCCAATATAGTTTTCATTTTAGCCGATGATATGGGATACAATGAGTTGGGGAGTTATGGCGGTAAAATAATAGAAACTCCAAACATTGATCAGCTAGCTAAAGAGGGAATGAAATTTTCTAATCATTATTGTGGATCTAATATTTGCGCTCCTTCGCGAGGGACTTTAATGACCGGAAAACATACAGGACATGCTTATATTAGAGACAATAAACCACTTCCTTATGAAGGAAATGAGCCTATTCCTGCAAGTGAAATCACGGTTGCTGAAATCTTGAAAACTGCAGGATATACAACTGGAGCTTTTGGGAAATGGGGATTGGGTTATCCAGCTTCAGAGGGATCGCCAAACAATCAAGGTTTTGACCAGTTTTATGGTTATAATGGTCAAATTCATGCCCATAATTATTTCACTTCCTATTTGCGTAAAAATGACTTAGTGGAATTAAATGCAAATATAGACACTCCTTATTCCGCTTATAGTGCAGATATAATTAAAGATAGAGCATTAGAGTTTGTTGAAGCCAATAAAAACAATCCTTTCTTCCTGTATTTTTGCCCTACTTTACCTCATAATCCGTATCACCAACCCGATGATAAAACATTAGAGTATTATGCCAAAAAAACAGGATTTCCTATAGGAGATGCTCATTCTGAAGATTTTAGTGTTCCTAAATATGCGGCATTAACGTCGAGATTAGACCAAGAAGTTGGCGAAATTGTGGCCAAATTAAAAGAACTGAATCTATTGGATGATACCTTAATCATTTTCGCAAGCGATAATGGATCGGCACTTACTAAGGAAGAAGATAGTTTTCTGCGTACTGGTGGAGATTTAAGAGGAAGAAAATCCGAAGTTTATGAAGGTGGAATTAAAAGCCCTTTAATTGCTTTTTGGAAAGGGAAAATTATTCCTGGAAGCAGTAGTAATCATATCTCCGCTTTTTGGGATTTCTTGCCTACTTGTGCTGAGATTGTAAAGGCAAAAACACCAGAAAACATTGATGGAATTTCTTATTTACCTACACTATTAGGAAAAACGGACAAGCAAAAACAACACGATTATCTGTATTGGGAACGCAGCCAAAGTCAAGCCATTAGAAAAGGGGACATGAAGGCAAATTTTGTTTATGATAAGGCAACCCAAAAACAAAATATTGAAATTTACAATCTTGCTCAAGATCCTTTTGAAAAAAATAATTTAGCCGAAACAATGCCAGAACTTAAAGCAGAGTTTATAAAAATAGCGCAAACCGCTAGAGTAGAATCTGAAATTTTTCCATTGGTGAAAAAAGCAAAAAAAGCAAAGATAAAAACACATTAACCAATGGAAATCAAATATATTGTTTTAAGCTTTTTAGCTTTAACCATAAGTTTTAAAAGCAGCAGTCAAACAAATAATAAATCAGTAAAACCGAATATTGTTTTCATCTATTTAGACGATTTAGGATATGGAGATTTAAGTTGTTATGGAGCAACCGAAATAAAAACGCCCAATATTGATGCTTTAGCTAATGGAGGAGTTCGATTTACTAATGGATATGCTACTTCGGCGACCTGTACACCAAGTCGGTATGGTCTGCTTACCGGTGTATATCCTTGGAGAAATAAAGACGCCAAAATTCTTCCGGGATCTGCTCCGTTGTTGATAGGTAAAGAGCAACTAACCATTCCTAAAATGTTAAAAGAAAAAGGTTACCAAACTGCCGTTGTAGGTAAGTGGCATTTAGGTTTAGGAACAGGAATTGTAGATTGGAATCAACAATTAGATGCAGGCCCAAATGATGTAGGTTTTGATTATTCTTATATTATGTCCGCCACACAAGATAGAGTTCCTACAATTTATATCGATAATGGTAAAGTAGTAAATCTAGACAGCAAGGATCCCATTTCGGTAAATTATGATAAAAATTTTCCCGGTCAACCCACAGGGAAAGAAAATCCTGAATTGCTCTCCATGAAATGGCATCATGGTCATAACAGTTCGATTGTAAATGGGATTCCTAGAATTGGTTATGTTTCTGGTGGAGCCAGTGCCAATTGGAGTGATGTCGATTTAGCAGATCATTTTTTAGCCAAAGCGCAAACCTATGTAAAAAGCCATAAAGACAATCCGTTTTTCCTGTATTATGCTTTAAATCAGCCCCATGTCCCTCGTACTCCTAACCCTAGATTTGTTGGAAAATCAGGTATGGGACCTCGTGGAGATGTTATTTTGGAAGCGGATTATTGCGTGGGCGAAATCATAAAAACTTTAAAAGAAGAAGGGGTTTTAGACAATACTTTAATTATGTTCTCAAGCGATAATGGCCCCGTATTGAATGATGGCTATTATGATGATGCTGTGGAGAAACTCGGCAATCATAAACCAAACGGTCCCTTGCGTGGTGGAAAATACAGTTTGTTGGAAGCAGGTACACGAGTGCCATTTTTTACCTATTGGAAAGGGCAGATTAAGCCTTTAGTTTCAGATGCATTGGTGTGCCAAATCGATTTATTGGAATCCATAGCCAAGTTGGTCAATGTTGATGTAAAAAGTACAGACAGTCAGGAACTTTTAGATGTTTTTACGGGTAAAAGCAACAAAGGAAGAACGAACTTGGTTATTGAAGCCAACACTAAAACGGCTTTTCGTCAAGGCGATTGGATAATGATTCCGCCTTATTCTGGCGATCCAATTCTGGAAGAAGTTAATATTGAAATGGGAAACGATAAAGAGTTTCAATTGTATAATTTAAAAAAAGATATTGGTCAAAAGAATAATCTTGCTAAAGCCCAACCCAAAAAATTGAAAGAATTGATGAAAAATTTCGAATTGATTCGGGGGAACAGTTATAAAAATGTGGAAAAAATAGAATTGAAATAACAATGAATAAAAAATCTATTTTTTTAATACTAATTACGCTCTTCATTTGTTTGAAAGCTTTTAGTCAAAGTAACTTAAACAATATCGAATGCGCTACCCTTAATCCAGAAAATTTCAATAAGGTGATTGATGGAAAACAAGTGGGTTTGTTTTTTCTAAAAAATGGAAATCTAACTGCTGCCATCACTAATTATGGCGGTCGTATTGTTAGTCTTTGCGCTCCAGACAAAAACGGTCAAAAGGCCGATGTAGTTCTGGGCTTCAAAAGTATTGACGATTACTTAAAGGCAACCGGCGTGTATCATGGCGCTATCGTTGGCAGGGTAATCGGAAGAATTGCTAATGGAAACTTTGAACTAGACGGAAAAATGCAATCTCTTCCTATAAATAATGGTGCCAATCACCAACATGGAGGATTAAAAGGGTTTCATAATCAAGTTTGGGAGGTAAAAACGGTTACAGATAGTACCCTTGTATTGTCTTATATTTCTGTTGATGGAGAAATGGGATATCCTGGGACTTTAAAAGTAGAAGCAACGTATCAGTTGACTTCAAATAATGAATTGAGCTTGAAATTATTAGCTACAACCGATAAAACAACTATTGTAAATTTGACCAATCACGCTTTTTTTAATCTTTCTGGCGAAGGCAATGGATCTATTTTAGACCATATTCTAACGATTCCATCCAATTATTTTTGCGCCGTGAATCCCGACAAAATTAAAACAGGAGAGATTCTAAAAGCTGCTGGAACCCCTTTTGATTTTAGAAAAGGAAAACCCATTGGTAAAGACATCATTTTAGAAAACACTAACGAACAGCTGAAAATAGCCGGCGGTTACGATCAAAGTTATGTTTTGAAGAAAAAAAAGTCCAATAAAATTGTTTTAGCGGCAACGGTTGTTGATCCTAAAAGCGGTCGTAAATTAGAAGTTTTGACTACTAATTTGGGAGTACATTTTTTTAGTGCTAATTTCTTTAAAGGTGCTGACATTGGAAAAATGGGAAAACCATTAAATTTCAGAGAATCGTTTGCTCTAGAAACCCAAGACTATAACACTCCAAATCAAAAATCTTTCCCAACGCTTATTCTCAAACCTGGTGAAAAATATGAAACGTATACCGTTTACCATTTTTCATCTGTAAAATAATTAACAGCGCTTATTCTAAGTTTATGTAAATTTGTCAAAAATACCATTTATGCAAATGAGAGCAACCTTCATTATAATCTTCATTTTATTTTTTTTCCAATCCAATGCCCAAAACAGCAATTCCCAAAAAGCAATAGAGAATTACCTTGAGAGTTATTTTCAGTATGACAGGGAAATTATTCACGTTCAATTCAATAAAAACAAGTATGTGAACGATGAAGATATTGCTTTCAAAGGATATATTGCCAGTAAAAACAATACCCTATTAGCCGAAAATACGACTAATATCCAATTAGTAATTTATGATAATCAAAAACAAATCATTCAAAAACAATTGCTTTTCGCTAATAAAGGTACTTTTGAAGGCGGTATTCATTTGGATGACAAATTCAAAGCTGGTACCTATTATTTTCATTTTTTCACTAATTATATGCACAATTTTATAGAAGACGATTCTTTCTTACAAACAATCGAAATTATTGATAAAAAGGAAATATATAATTTTGATTCGGAGGAACCCAATTGGGAAACAGCTGAAATTACATTATTTCCTGAGGGAGGAAATATAATAAATGATATGGTCAATATTGTTGGCGTTAAGATTACTGATTGCAATCAAAAAGGAATTGAAATAAGTGATGTTATAATAGAGGATTCTAAATCAAATGAAATTTCACGCTTTCAAACTAACCAGTCGGGAAATGGTATTTTTTATATAAATCCAGACATAAAAGAAACGTATATTTTAAAAATAAAATCGGATAAAATAAATATTTCAAAACCATTACCCAGTACTCAAGAAACAGGGATTGTAATTAGTTATAACAATAATTTAAATGGACAAAATCTTTTAATTAATGTTAAAACAAATGAGAAAGGTGTTGAATTATACCAAAATAAAAAATACGACCTCCTGATTCAACAAAATAAAAAAGCAGTTTTAAAAGAAATAACCTTTAATAATAAACAAACCAATCAATTAGTCAATATAGATAAAAAATATTTATCAAATGGCGTTAGCAGCATTCGTTTGATTGATGAAAACTTAAATGAAATAACGGAACGTTTAATTTATAATTATGGTACAATTAAATCGGTCACTACACTTGAAGCAAAAACAATTGTTAATGATAGTATTGTATTATTAGGAAAAACGGATGGTATTTTAGCCAATTTAAGCATTAGTGTACTTCCAGAGGATACTGTTTGTGCTGATCAAAAAAGGACTATTATGGGTACTTTTTTACTCAATACCTATATAGAAAAACCAGAAATAAACAATTATTCCTATTATGATTTTGAAAATAAAAAGAGGAAAGAAGAGATGGAGTTGTTAATGTTGAATCAAACCAAAAGTAAATACCAATGGAATAATATTAAGTCTAATCCCCCAAAAATAAATTATACTTTTGATAAAGGGGTTACCATTAGTGGGACGATAGACAAGGTGCTTAAACCAAATTCTAAATATAAAATTTTTCTTTTTTCCTTGAAAGACAATGTTTATGAAGAAACAACTATTGATGAACAAAATAATTTTAAGTTCGAAAACTTTTATGCCAAAGACTCCACCGTATTCATCTTGCAGATGATGGATATAAAAAACAAATCATCATATACTAAAATGACAACAATGGTTTCTTCCAATTCATCACCATTAAATTTATCAATTCCGTTTGATAATTCAAATTGTCCAGTCCTAAAAAATCCAAACACAAATTTTACTTTTGCAGATTCAAAAACAGACTCCTCTATAAAATTAAATGAAGTAATATTGCAAAACAATTTCAAAAAAGAAATTCTTACCAATAAAGATAAAATGAGCATGAATGCGCAAGGTTATAAAATTGAAGAAGGACAACAAGGATCTGTTTTTGATTTTATAGGTAGACATGGTTATAGAACAGGAGTTGATTTCGAAACCAATGAAGCGTATATTAGAAATTCATATAATGTAAATTCTAGCAGTTCCCCAATGGTTTATGTTGATGATATTGAACAAACCGATTTTAATTTTTTATTCAATTTCGATCTCAGTGAGGTTGATGAAATATATATTGATAAATCTGGTTTTTCTGATAATTCTAGTAGAGGTGTAGGCACCATAAAAGTTTATTTAAAAAAAGGGGGGAGTAGTAACAAATATTTCAAGACTAAATACTCTTCAATGATTGTAACGAATGGCTTTGTTAAAAATATAGAATTTAAAAATTCCTATTTTGAAACCCAAAAAGAGTTTTTTTATTTTGGAACTATAAATTGGACACCAACTATAATGCTGAACGATAACGCTAATTTTGAAGTGAAGTTTCCGAAAGGGAACCAAAAAGAAATTAAGGTTCACATCGAAGGGTTTACACCCGAGGGACAGCTTATTTCTGAAATTAAAAAAATACCGGTTTTATAAACAAGGAAACAAGTAATATTTAATTGATTATTTTTCGATTTGTAATTGAGTCGGTGGGATTTTTCTTGACTGTCACTAGACAATAAAAATATTGAAAACTAAATAGTTACTTCACACTTAATGAATTAAAAGCTGCTTTGAAAAAGTTTTTTTAACCGATACAATAATTAGCGACATCATAAATCATTAAACAACTTAGTAACCGCAGCTATTTATATTGGAAGTGGGAAAATGATATTAAAAACAAGATAAAAATTAAATAAAAATTTCAGTTATTAATAGCACAAATCAGTACCAAAAAATTAAATCAATAACAAATCAAAAAAAAAATTATCTTTGAATTATTAACTAGATACTCTCTTAGAAAAAGTCAACTTTAGTTTGAAGACATACAACATTACCAATAGAAACGATAAATGCGAAGAATTCTAACATTACTTATCACATTATTTTTTTGCATACATTCATACGGTATAGAGCCTTATATTGTTAATTTTAAAAATATAGACAACAAAATAGGTTTGTCACAAAATGGTATAACAACAATATTTCAAGATAGAGATGGGTATATGTGGTTTGGTACTCACTATGGACTGAACCGCTATGACGGCATCAATATTACATCGTTTTATTCTGGAAATTCATTCAACGAGCTTTCAGACAATACTATAAATTCAATTACACAGGATCTTGCTGGTAATATTTGGATTGCTACAGAACAAGGCCTTACTGTTTATAACCCCATCACACATAAATTATTCAATTTAAAAAAATACAACCCTAAAAACAGTGTTTTTGGTCAAAATATACAATCCATTAAAGCGATTAATGGTAAAATTATGTTCACTAGTCAAAATGGGCTTTGGAGTATCAATTCGGGAAAAGAACTTTTTACGGAGGAAAATACAAAATCAATTTGCGAAAAAAGTATTCGATATAAAATTCCTTCCAGTTTAGACCTTGAATCTTTAAAAATTCATGAAAAAGATAAAAATGGAAACTATTGGTTGACTAATAAAAATCAAGTTATTTTAACCAAAATCAGTAGCAATAAATTAATCGTTTTAGCTAAAATTCCTATAGAATCATCTGTGGATGTTACTATATCTGCTTTTTTTCAAGATAACTTTTCAAATATCTGGATTGGTACTCAAAACAACGGTTTATTTCATTTAAAAGGAGATAAAGGAAATTATTTAGTAACTAAAATTTATCCAAAAAAGGATTCTTCTGTCAATTTTTCCAGAATAGCAAATATCATTCAAGATCATCAAAACAATCTTATTGTGACATCCCGAGCCGACGGGGCTATTAAAATAAATAAAGAAGCTCTTAAAAAAAATGATTTTACCTCTGCAACTATTACCTCAATTGATTTACCGACTAGAAAAATTAAAAGTATTTTTATTTCTCGAGATAAAACCCTGTGGATTGGATCATTAGGAAACGGTGTGTTTTTTCAAAATAATTCTGGACTAAAATTTAAAAACTATCAGATTAAAGATTATAAAAACAACTCAATAGTTAGTAATACCCGATCAATTATTAAAGATGACAATGGTAATTTGTGGGTAGGTACTTTATTCGAGGGCCTTTTTATTTATGATACTGACAATCAAAAAATAGTGAAGTCAATACTGAATGGAAAATCGATTTTTGCATTATCCAAAATTGATAATAAACACATTCTAGTAGGCGCTTCTGACGGCTTATATCTAGTCACTTTTGAAAAAAACAATTACATCACTAAAAAACTAAATACGAACAATAAGTCCAATCTCATTGTTTTTTCAATTGCGCATGTCAAAAATCATTACTGGCTTGGAACTGACAATAATCTCATGAGTTTCACATTAACGAATGATTTTGAATTAGTGAATCGTGTCACCTATAAAAATTTGATTAAATCCTCTTTAAATTCCATAAATTTCGTCCGTATCGTTAAATATGATCCGACACACAATTTTTTATGGATTGGAACTCAAACAAAAGGACTCGTTGTAGCCAAATTGAACAACGATTTTACCATTAAAAATTTTTCCCATTATAATCAAAACCCCAATAGTCTGGATACTAATGATTATATATGTGACATACTTCTTGACAATATTAACAATGGTTGGATAGGTACAAAAAATGGATTGTTTCAAATTAAATTATCTAAAGATGGAGCAGCCTCAAAAATAAAAAAATTCACAATTCGAGACGGGCTCCCTAGTAATTTAATTCAATCCATCGAAACAGACAAACAAGGAAATATATGGATAGGAACAATTAGAGGTTTGGTTAAATTAAATCAAACGTATAAGACAACAATTTATGATATAAACGATGGTATTCAAAACTATGAATTTACAGAACACTCCTCCTATTCCGATTCCAATGGATTACTATATTTCGGTGGTATTAATGGTATTTCTTCTTTTGCACCTAATAAATCAAAACAGGTCAAATACAACGAACTTGTAAATATTAGTGACATTATTATCAATGGTATAAATGTAAATGATAGAATGCCAAAGAATGATTCTTCCAGCCTCACACTACGTCATTTCGAAAACAATTTAAAAATAAACTTTTTATCTCCCAATTACTACAATCAAAAAAATTGTAAATACACCTATATTCTGGAAGGATTTGATGAAAATTGGTTAATGGCATCAGCTAATGTTCATTCAGCTAATTATAAAAATTTACCACCAGGTAATTATACGTTTAAAATTAAAGTATCAAACGATGAAGGAAATTTGGATTCAGAATATACCTCATTACCCATAGAAATTAAACCTTTATTTTGGTTAACATTTCCGGCATTTTGTCTTTATATAATTGTGCTTTATTTTTTAATAATTTTAATTTCATCGATTACAAAAAAACGACTTGAGAAAAAAAATAAAGAGCAATTAGAAAAACAATATCAGGAGCAGATGGAGAAAATTAATGAATCGAAATTGGAATTCTTTATCAACATTTCGCATGAAATCAGAACACCTCTAACCCTAATTTTATGTTCTATTGAAAAACTGATTTCTAATTTTAAGCTCAACCCCAAACAAGAAAAAGAAGTATTAACTATTGACAAAAATGTAAATAATCTTTTGGATTTGACCAATGAATTGTTGGCTATTCACAAAATGGAAACGGGTAATTACCAATTAAAAGTTCAGAAAAGTGATATTGTTTTGTTTTTAAAAAACATTAAAATTGCTTTTAAAGGATTAGCAAAATCGAAAGAAATTAAAATCTCGATTGATGCCTATATGCCAGAATTATTTATTTGGTTTGATAAAAATGCACTTGGAAAAATAATGTATAATTTAGTTTCTAATGGCATTAAACATACAGGTAAAGGGGGTAAACTTGTAATAAGAGTATTTCCATCTGCAGACAATGGAATTTTAACAATAGAGGTTATCGATAACGGTGCAGGAATAGACGCCAGTTTTTTGTCTAAAATATTCAATAGATTTTACCATCACGGCGGCAATATGGATCGTTATGTTAATGGATTTGGAATAGGATTATCTTTGACAAAGTCAATGATTGAGCTCCATAAAGGAACAATTTCAGTTAGTAGTGAATTGAATAAAGGAACTACTTTTACTTTGAATTTACCAATGGATGAAAACGCATATTCTAATGAAGAAAAATCAGACAGAATCCTTTGGGATAATGATATTCCTAGAGCGCTCATTGCTACTGATTTTCAGGATAGCAAGGAAGTTGACAGCACTAAATTAGTTGATAAAAATGTTGAATACGATGCTGAAAAACCTACAATTTTATATGTAGATGACAATATAGATTTGATTGAAAATATGTCCGATTATTTTACGGACAATTACAACATATATACCGCAGAAAATGGGGAAATAGGAGTTGAAATGGCAAATAAATTGCAGCCTGATATAATTATCAGTGATGTGGTAATGCCTATAATGAGTGGTCTTGAACTATGTAAGACACTTAAGAATGATATAAAAACTTCACATATCCCGATAATTCTTTTAACGTCTCAGGGCGATATGAACACACAATTTGAAGGAGCAAATTCTGGGGCAGATTACTTTGTCCCAAAACCCTTTAACATTAAAATTTTAAATCTAACCGTCAAAAACCTGATAGCTTCTAGAAATAAAGTTAAAAATCTATTTTTGACTAATAAATATGAGAATGCTAGTGAACTAACCACAAACAGTAAAGACAAAGAATTTATTGAAAAACTATTAAAATATGTTAACGATAATATAGAAGAGGATAATTTGAATATAATCAATATTGCGGATGAATTTTCAATGAGTCGTTCCACTTTTTTTAGAAAAGTTAAGATAATAACTGGTACAACTGGTAAAGAGTTTATAGATTCGGTGCGGTTGAAAAAAGCTTCGACACTTTTACTAGAATCAGATCTAAATATATCTGAGATTGCATATGCCATTGGACATTCAAATCCACAGTATTTTTCTAAGTGGTTCAAATCTCATTACAAAATGTCGCCTTCAGAATATATTTTGAAAAACAAATTGAAGAACTAAAGTAATTGATATCTTCTAGGCATAATAAGCAAAAGGCAATTAAAACATGTATTGAATTAATACTTTTTTAAAACAAATAAACCTGTCTATTGACAGGTTTAAGAGTTAATTTTGAATAAAATTTAAGTTGTTTTATTGCACGACAATGGTTACCGTGTCTGTATTTCTGTTATAAGTATATTCACTAGCTGATGAAGTACTATTATAAATATAACCAGAACCTGAATAATTTTTATCGCTTAATCTAGTACCCAATAAAGTTACTATATAGGTTCCAGGAGTAGCAAATTTATAGGAATAAGTCAAATTATTTCTGTTTATAGCTACGCCTGTAGAAAATCCTCCCGCAGGAGTTAATAATACACTTAAATTTGTAAAATAAGCACCTACTAGGTTTTGGCAATCAGTAAAAGTTTTGAGTGTTGGCATTAACTCTCTAATGCGATTTGCGGCAGTATCTTTATAATACGATTTGTCTACTAACCTTTGTAAGCCTGTAATTATAGCATTGGCATCAAGTGTTGTACTGGGATTTAAAATATTATACGCTGCAATTTCAGCAGTCAAAATAGGAGTCCAAGTATCTAAGTTTGCTTGTGTTAGCACATAATCCTCTTGATCAACTTTTTTACCTCCAGTAATTACTAAATAACTTTTTTCAAAATCGTGTCCGTTGTCTCCAGTATAAACCACATAGGTTTCGGCATTACCTGTCATTGTAAATGATACAGTTTCATTAACAGCTACTGTTGTTTTATCAGCTTCTAAACTAACCCAAGTATCTATTTCATCTTTCTCACAGGAAGTGAAACAAAACAAAATCGTTAAAAGCATTAAAATATTTATTGAATATTTGGTTTTCATACTATTTATTTTTAATTAATTATATCCAGGATTATTAGGTCCTATAGATGGATTCGCCTGTCTCTCATTATTTGGTATTGGAAGTAACATATGAAAATCTTGAAGCGCACCAGTTATTAAATTCCATTCTTCAATTCTGCCATTCCAATAATTAATCCATTTGGTACTGGTTATTGGAGGAACTTCAACTGGTCGTGTTTCTGATATTTTAGCCGTATATTTTGCATTTAGCCCACGCAAAGTAGTCTTTAGAATACCCCATCTAACTAAATCAAACCATCTTTTGCCTTCTTGACTTAATTCTCTACTACGTTCCAAGATAATATAATTTTTAAAAGCAGTTGGAGTTGAAACTAAAGGGTTTGAAAGAGTTAAATTGACTAAACCAGTAGATCTTTGTAAAGTCAAAGAACGTGGTAATATATCTCTGTGAACACCTCTTATATTAGTATTTCTAGCTCTACTTCTAAGCATATTTAATGCATCTATAGCCTCTTGTGTTGGTCCATTTATTTCGTTTGATGCCTCTGCATAAATCAACAATACTTCTGCATATCTAAATATTGGCCAGTTCACATCGTAATCGCTTGTTTGAAGAACGAAACCAGGACTTCGAACTGGATATCTCCTAAATTTTGCAGCCGATACCGGGGGATTAGTGCTAACGGCACTTACTTTAGTATAACCTCCAGTTGCAGCATTTATTAGAATTCTCGCATTAGTCCATTGCATGCGAATACTATCCGCTACTTCATAATAAAATTGATGATAAGGATTAGCCCTTATGGCACCTTGTGAACCTCCAGCGGATAAATTGTCTACTCCAGAAGCAGTTGAAGGAATACCCATATTAATACCAATTGTATTTCCTACACCCAATCCTGGTGATTTAAATTGTACATCAAAAACAATTTCATCATTATTTTTATTTTGCACTATAAACGCATCTGGGAAATATGGACACAATCTATATCTGTTTGAATCTATTACCTCTTTAGCATATCTTGCCGCCAAAGTAAAATCTGCAAGACCGTTTCCAGTATTATCTCTTTTAGCCATTGTACCTTTTGTAAGATAAATGCTTGATAATAAAGTTTTAGCGGCGTCTTGCGTGGCATGTCCTGCTATACCGGTAGCTTTTACTTTTAAATGTTCCACACCATATTCAAGATCTCTAATTATATTTTTATATATGGTATCAACTGGAGTTCTAGGAATATTTAGATTATTCAATGAAGTAGTTTCTGACTCTTTATAAGGCACATCTCCATAATAGCGAATCAAATTGAAGTACAGTAACGCTTTAATAAATTTTGCTTCTGCCACTAAAGTATTTCTTTCAGTAACATCCATATCAATACTTGGAATTTTAGATATCGCTAGATTAGCTCGATTTATTCCCTGATAATGATCTCTCCAAATAGGCAAAATTACTTCAACATTATCTGCAGTGAAAGTATATAAGTTTAGTCCTGAAAGCGGCACTTTTGATCCTGCATTATTTTCATCTGTAGTAAAAAGACTTTGACTCTTGCCATATACACCTTCTAAGTGTAACGAACTATATACGCCTACAATTGCAGCTCTGGCATTGGCTTCTGTCTTAAATGAATTTTCAACTGATGGTTGAGAAACGGGAACTTCTTCTAATAAATCGCTACAGGCTACAAAACCTGAAATCAATACAACAAGATATAAATATTTGATTTTATTTTTCATTTTTTTCATTTTTTAATATTAAAAATTAAGAGAAAGACCCAATGATATTGTAGTGTTCCGTGGATAACTACCAAGATCTACCCCGCCACCAACTTTACCTGCTGTTCCTCCTATTGAATTGACTTCTGGATCAAACCAAGAATATCTGGTAAGCATAAAAGGATTATTTATTCTGGCAAACAGTCTAAATTTATTGGCATTTAAACTTTCAACAACCGATTTAGGCATTGTATAACCTAATGTGATAAAATCACACTTTAAAAAAGAGCCGTCTTCTACATAAGCACTGCGGAATAAAGAAGAATAAACTCCATTTGTATTTTCACCGTGAAACGTACCATTTGGATTATAGGCTGCATTATAAGAATAATCGGACATTGATTTTAAAGTGTTCCAATTATTAATATTTACCTTATCTAAATTTCCAATATTTCCATTTATTACATCGTTACCATAGGAAAATCGTAAAAAGAAACTAAAGTCAAAATTTTTATACGTGAATTCATTATTAAATCCTCCAATAAAATCGGGTGTTGTATTCGCTATTGGCACTTTGTCAAAACTATTTATTAAGCCATCTCCGTTGACGTCATAAATTTTGACTTGTCCGTTATTATTAGTATCAGGAATTCCAACACCAACTTGTAAAGGGCTATTTGCCGCTTCTGTTTGATTGTTAATAATTTGATCTTCGATGTATCCATAATAAATACCAGTTGACTGTCCTACACGAACCAATATTTCATTCATAAATTTACTTGGAAAAATGTTAGCATCAAAATAAAATTCTAGCTTATCTCCTAAATCCAGCACTTTATTTCTATTAAATGAAAAAGTAAAATCAGATCTCCATTTAAAAACACTATTATCAATATTAATTGAATTTACAGTTAATTCAAAACCTTTATTGCTAAAAGACCCAATATTTTTTAAAGAAGTTTCGAAACCTGAAGACAAAGGTAATTGAACGTCTAACAATAAATCGGTTGTTTTTTTATAATAGGCTTCGGCAGTAATGGTTAAACGATTTTTGAAAAAACCTAAATCAATACCTAAATTGTATTGCGCAGTAGTTTCCCATTTCAAGTCAGGATTTGATACATTTCTCGGTACTATTCCAGAATAAAATACATCATTAAAAACATAGTTTCCAGCCCCTAATAAACCGATTGAGCTGTATGCTGGTATCTGGTTATTACCAGTTACTCCATAGGATGCTCTCAACTTGAAGTTGTCAAAAATATTTAATTTTTTGATAAATGATTCCTCTGACAATGTCCATCCCAACGCTACAGAAGGAAAATAACCCCATTTATTCTCTTTACCAAATTTTGATGAACCATCCGCTCTAATGGAAGCAGTTAAAAGGTATTTATTATTATACCCATACGATACTCTCCCTAAAAAAGACACTAAGTTTTCTTTTGCTATATTATTTGCAGGAAAAGTAGGCAAAACCGCACTTGACAAATCATTAAAACCATTTGTTTGATCACTAAAACCAGTTGCTCCACCAGTAAATATACTTTTTAGATTATCAGAAAATTCTCCAACTGCTGTAGCATTTATATTGTGTTTATTAAATACTTTTTTATAATTCAATCGAGTTTCAAATACTTGATTTAAAGTTTCAATTTTTTCAAATTCCGCTATTCCATTTTCCTTGAATCCTTTCAATACCGTTGAAGGTAAAAACACTTGGTTGTTGATATAGCCGCGATTAAATCCATAACTAGTATAAAAAGTCAAATTATTAGCTAATTTTGTTTCATAAAAAACGTTTCCAATTATCCTAGTACTTTCAGTTTCATTATCCACTTCTTTCAGATACGTAAGAACATTTTCATTATCTCCAGAGTTTGTTTCTGGATCAATTTCTATATCTCCGAGTTGAAAATCAATAGGCTGAAAAGGATTAGTTGAAAAAACCTTTTTAAAAACTCCATCGGCATCTTTTTCAAGACTTCTTCCAATATTTTTGGTAAATGCTAATTTAATATTAGTTCCAATTTTAGTGTTTTTACCAATAGATTGTACTATGTTTGAATTTAAATTATATCTTTTAAAATTAGTCTCAATAACTACACCTTCTTGATCTAAATGATTTGCCGAAATTTGATAATTCAATCCATCTTTACTTCCACCACCCATACTAAAATCGATCCTCTTTGTTGAGGCAAGCTGGGTTGCTTCTTTGGCCCAATCTACCCCTCGTGCATTAGTGTCTTTTTTATCTTGCCAATAGGTACTCAAGTTTTCAGTGGTTCCATTCAAATAATTTACGTTATCTGTAAGTATGCGATAATCAATATACTCCGAATCAGTAAGCACCTTTGGAAATCTTGTTGCAAATGATGTACCTGTACTTAATGTTGCAGTTATGACTGGTTTTCCTTCCTTTCCTAGTTTTGTTGTAATAATAATTACTCCATTCGACCCCCTTGCACCGTAAATAGCTGTTGCAGAGGCATCTTTTAAAACTTCGACAGACTTGATCTGACCAGGGTCTATATCCGATAATGGATTTGATGAAGCATTTTCATCTGGAACAATTGGAAAACCATCAATTACATATAAGGGCTGATTACCGCTTGTGAGTGAACTACCACCACGAATAATTGCCTTTACACCTGATCCTAAACCATTATCATTTTGTGTTATTTGAAGACCAGCGACACGACCTGACAAAGCCGTTTGAAGATCTATTGGATCCCCCTTTTCTATACTTGTTGCTCTTACGGATGAAACAGCTCCTGTTAAATCCTTTTTCTTGACGGTACCATACCCGATTACTACAACTTCATTCAAAGCTTCATTTAATTCTCCAAGAACAATTTTAATAGAATTTCCTTGTATTTTGATTTCTTTTTTATCAAATCCTAAACTTGAAATAACTAAGATATCGCCAATTTTTGCCTTAATTTTAAAAACCCCATCAAAATCAGTTAAAACTCCGTTTTTAGTTCCTTTTATAATTACAGTAGCTCCGATCAAAGGCAATCCCTTAACATCATTAACAACTCCTTCAATCGTAGTTTGAGCAAACGAGGATAAGAAAGATGTTAAAAAAATAATTATTAATAATTTAAATTTCATTTTTTTTTTGGGTTCATTAATAAGTTGTTTTGTTTGACAATTTATGAATATATAAAAATTTAAATACCTTAAAAAAATAAATCTTTATAGAGGGCATATTAAAATTTTAATCTTACTACATAATTAATTGTAAAGTCAAAAATAACCTTCTAAGAAGACTTATGCTAGTCCAAAAAGTCTCTTTTATAGTGTGAATTTGTCTCAAATTATACAGTCCACGATTTATTTGAATTTTACAACAGCTAATATAAACTCAAAATACAATTATGTTAATAGCGAAATATTTATTTAATAATTGACTTTACTCCAAAAAAAAACTTCCAGTTTACCGGAAGTTTATTTATGTTTGAATGATTTTGTTTTTATTCTTTACCTTCTTTTTTATCAGAATTTCCTTCAGCTTTAGCTTTCTCCATATTGGCTTTCTGAATTTCTAATTGCGCAGGAGTTAATACTTCTTTAATTTTTTTATTAAGTTCTTTGACTTTAACTTTGTTGGCATCAGCATGATCTGGATTTTCCTTGCTGTCTTTTTTAAGAGCCACTTGTTCTTCTACAATTGGTTTTAAAAGAGCTTGTTGATCTGCTGTCAAAGATAATTCTGTTGTCATTTTTTGCAACATTTTATCAGCACCACCTTTTTTACCTGCTTCTTGAGCAAATCCACTTAAACTTGCAGCTAATAAAGCTGCGAAAATCACTTTTTTCATTATTATATTTGTTTATAGTTAACATTTTTTAGACTTTCAATAAATAAAAAGGTTTAATGCTTTTATAAATTAAAAAAAGCCATTGCATTGTTTTTATTGTAACTGCTGTTATTCTTTAATTATTTTCTTGGTTAACACCCTTTGTTTTTCTTTAAGAAATACAACAAAATAAATCCCTTTCTCTAAATTTAGTAAGCTAAATGAATTATTTTCAGGTTTGTTGACGTTTAAAACTACTTGCCCAGTTGAATTATAAACAATAATTTCATCTGGTGTAATATTTTTATTCCAATAAAGAAGAGACGATGTTGGGTTTGGGAAAATTAAATTTTCAGAGTTATCGGAATTATAATCATTTGAATTTAAGGTATTAGCTCGTGTAATATCTACCTCAATACCATGAAAGATATCATCAATGTTATCTGTATTTACCAACATAAAATTAGAACCATAAACTTCATTTTGATTAATAATTGGATTTTGTATGGTTACGTTAGTTGTTTTCCATTGATTATCACCAATACCTGTTATATTTAAGGCAGTTTGTAAGCCAGATGCATTATAATATTTTAGTGCCCAAGTTGAATTTAGATTTTTATCGAGCCACGTAATTTTAAATGTTAAACTCGCAGGAGCTGAAAGTGAAAAAACATCGGAATGAAATTTAAAATACATGGTGTTTTTGCCACTACTATTTTGAAAAGATCGAGCAAAACGGTCGTATTTAGATGAACTTGAATTAATAACACCTCTTACTCTGAATAGACCAATTGATGTTAAATCTGGATTTATTTGAGTTATCCATCTTTCGTAATTTCCTTCTTCAATATTCCAACCTGCATCATTATAACCCGTTTGACTATCACGCTGATAAACTTGTCCTTGAGTAGCCGAAAACACATCATTCATTTGGGCACCTCGGTTTGCATAGGCACTACAAATAGCAGTATATCGAGCCTGATTTTGCTTATTGGCTTGACCATAAATATTTTCGGGAAATTTAACGGTATTTTGAGAATTTAAACCTTCATGGAAAATAGAATAGGCAGCATCAGCAGTTGTTGGATTTACTTGTTTGGAATATTTATTAAACATCTTAAAAACATCATGTAATTCTGGTCTTGATTGCGCTTCTTGCAACGCACTTTGGGTAACGAGCCAAACGGAAAGACCAGTATTAAGTCCGCTTAATGCACCCCAATAAAAGCCTAATGGAACATTAATTTGGTAATATGGTTTTGTCCAAGTTTGATCCATTTCGGCAGCAGAAAACAATTTTAATCCTTGAGGATTAACGAGATAAGGAGTCCAAGTTGTTTTAAAATCTAATTCGTCTGAAAGATGGTGTCCTCTACCATATGCTCCGCCTTTTGTCCCAAATCCATAGGTAATATTAGTGGTTACCCATTGCCATTCTAAAGGTTCGTCAACAGGATCAATATTATTAAATAGAAGCCCAATCTGGGTGCTAGTATTCCCTGTGTTAAATGCTACTCTAAATTTCTCGAATGTATCTAAACGGAATGTACGCCATTGATTATCAGAAATAATGTAAGTGGAATTATTGGGTGTTCCCTTATAAGCAACTTCATCACCTGTGCATCCCGTTTTTACCTGAACATAGGCAATTTTACTGAATAAGTTTGAAGGTAGTGTTCGTAAGAAAGTACCAAAATTACTTATCATATTATAGTAATACGTTTTATAGTCGCTATCTAAATAATGAGGATATTGTATCCAATTTGGATGTTGTGTATCATTTGTAAACACTCTTGGAACTCCATTATTGTAAACCCAACCTGGGGCATCGGGGCCAACTCCTACGCTTATGTTAACCATCTGATTGTTGGTGTAGGCTGTTTGTAATATAGTTTGAATTTCAGACCAATCGAATTGAGTTGAGTTATTTGCTTGCACATCTTCCCAGTTCACATCGGCACTTATTCCTTTCAAATAGTTGTAATCGGTATTAACTGAAATATCATATGCATTTGATCTGTCCCAAACCCCATAGGAATTAACTGGTAAAATGGTGCTTTGAGCAGGAACAGAAAGCGTCCAGAATATAAATGTAATTATGTTTATTAAATAGTTTTTAACTTGTTTTTTCATTTAGGTAAATTTTAGTCAAACTCTTTTAAGACGATGTAGACGCTTCAACTTTCTTAATACCAAAATCTTATAACGATTTTATGTTCTCGCATAGTTCCTCAAACGATTTTTTTCCTTCGTATTTTATGATTTGAGAATGACGCCCTTCTAAAAGAACGGGACTTGTTTTTCCAAAAGCTTTCAATTCATATTCTTTAGGTTTATCACCCCAATTGAAAACCCCAAGATAAATGTCCTTGTCCTTTCGGGCAATTATTAACTCGAAGGCATCCTGCTTGTTAGTTCCATGCTGCCAAAAATCTAATGGCACAGTCTCTTCCATTGCTGGAAACTCAAAAACTTCTTTTGCTAATGCTTTACGTTCTGATCGAAGTGTCATTAAATTATCACTTTGCAAACGGGCAGTTCCGTATAATTTATTGAAATCGGCCCACATTTGAGCTTCATTCATGGTCATACTATGTCCGTGTTTTACATCTTCTTGAGATACAGTTGCATCTTCGTCTATGGCTTCGCGGAAAACAAGATAATCAGCATCTCCGTTGAATACTTTACCACTCAAGTAAAAGTTACTTAGATTACCTAAACAACGTTCTTGAAAAGCTTGGTAGAAAGGATTGATATCGCCACCTGTTCGCATTCCATCTACAAACCCAATAGTTGGGCCAAAAACAGCAGAACAGCCCAAGAAATAAATATCATCTCCCATGGCTTCACGCATGGTTTTCATTCCCAAACGAAAACGTTCTACCCCAGTGATTGTTGGGTCGTAGGCTTTAAAACTTTTAACATGTTTGTTCCTAAGTTTGGTGTCATTCTCGAGGCCGTAACGCATAAAATCCACCTTGAAATAACGAATTCCCCAATTATCCTTCATGTTTTTGATGCAATCTGCGATATGTGCTCTTGCTCCTGGATGGGAGTAATCGAAGTAAATATAACGCATCACTTTGTCTGATTTTTCATTCTCTTCGACCACCAACTTTCCATCTTGATCATGCAGGAAGTATTCTGGATGTGCTTTATATATTTCAGATGCTTCATCCCCTCTAAATCCATCAAAATGTATTCCGGGAGTTTTTCCTTCGGCCGTAATTCGGCTAACAATCTCCTTGACACCGCCAGGTAAAAGACCTGAGTGCACCGTTTTATAATCTCCTCTTTCAGTCCACCATCCGCCATCAATTTGAATCATATTTACCTCGGGTGCCAATTGATTCAATTGGTCCATATTACCATAAATATCTTTTGGAGTGAATACTCTACCATAATAATCCCAAGTTGCCCAACCCTTGAAATCAGCGGGTTTGAGCTTGGTAATTTTATTTTCGGCAGCAATCGCCGTTCCAAATTGATCCAGTAATTCAAGCCAGTTGTTAGCACGTCTAAGCACAATTTGTTCGTATTGTATGGTCTGGCCTGGTTTTAGTTGTTTGCCTTCTCCATCAGACCATACTTCGAAAGCACCTTGTTTTAATGTGAAATTTGGCATAAATATTCTCCAAGAAGTTGCACCTGCAAATAAATATTGACCGTCAGATAATCGTAACATTTCATACATATTACTCGAACTACGATTAGTTTGACTGCCTATTTTCTGTTTAAGTAAAGGAGTACGCCCCATACAACTTCCTCCAAAAACTATGTCTAAGTTGTCGGATAATTGGGCTTCAATCGGAATATTAACAGAGATTCTTTCAATTGTAATTGTTTTATTTCCTTTGTTGGATAATGTTATCGACAACTGCTGAAAGCCATTCTCAATTTTTTTTACACTATTGGAAGTCGATACTTTACCGTTAGCCTTTACATCAACCTTAATCTCTTTCCATTGCTGATTTGTTCCGGCAAAAGATATTAAAACGTTTAAAAATAGTATTGAAAGCGTTGCAACAGTTTTTTTAATTTTTCTTGTCATTTTATTTATTTAATTTAATTTTATGAATATGTATTTTAATTTGGTTTTAGCTTTTGTCAAAGGGATTGAAAACAAGTTTAACTTTATCATACAAATTTAAATTAGATTAAAAATTCAAATATTATTTTTGTAATTGTTATAAAACTCAAATGTTCTATCCTCCTTTAAATTGGTTACAAATTTACTATAGACCTTTTTTTTTATAGTTTCAAATAGTCTCATTTGTAGTATAGATTTGTTTCATTTATAGATTCAGCTAATTAAATAAATCGAAAAACAAAACTTTTTTGTTTATTTCAGTACAAATCATGATGTATTTATTGAAAAAATAGTATTCAAATTGATTTTTACGAACTAAAAAAGAGACTATTCAAAATAAAATTGAAACAGCCTCTTTTTTAATTTTTCGGGTTGCTCTTCATAATTTCAATCATATGAAAAACGTCGTCCTCAATATCCTCATTCACCAAGGAGAAATCGCTATTTTTTGGACCTTTATTGGCAAACACCCCATCGGCGATGGCGATACTTTTGCTTACCCAATTGCCACTGTTGGCTTTGGTGATGGTAACTGCGGTTTTGTCCGTATTGGATGAGGAATCATAACGAACAGAGAATTTCCCAATACCGTTATCCAGATAGATTATTTTCAAAGTGATTGGCTCCTTATCTTTCATTGATAGAAAATTGTCATCCAGATCAAAATACATTCTGTTCCGCCCACTTGAATTTTCAAAAGCTCGCGCATAGCGACCATAGGGTTGATTCGTGTGGCCAACCCGCCATAATCCGACACTGGTTTCATTCGCATTGATCTGTGTAATAAATCGGCTATAGTTTCTGGCAATGAGCTCGAATCCTACATCGTTCATCGCCTTGGCTTCATAGAGATAATTGGATCCCGATAGGGAAGTAGCAGCATGCAAATCACCGACTTTTGCTCCGTATTTATTGAATTCCGCTTCAATTTTATTTACCCGTTCTGCGTTGCTCTGTTCAGCCTTCCCATATTTTCCCTCAGGAAAGCGAACAGAATCGGCACTATCGAGCACATCACGAAGGGCGATAAAGGCATACGGGCTGGTCTGTGGTTGTTTGTAATAAGAATACCGACTAGCGAAGGCAAAACCTTCATCATATTGTCCTGTTTTTACAATATTATAATCAACCTCCCAAAGATCAAGTCCTCTATCGACGGTCGAAATAGCGGTCCAATAATAATTCCAAACCGGATTTTCCTGAAATATTCCAGCTTGCCCAAATTTAGAAAACTCGCCGCGCACAAACTCCGGTTTCTTGCCTTTCAGGCCGAAAAAAGTAGGGCGAAGTTCATTATCTTGGATTATTTCACCATTGGTCTGATAACCAATTGCAATGGTAAATTGCTGTTTTCGGAGTTCAATAGGATAGTTTTGGCGAAGCCAATTTGCGTAAAGAAGTTCCCCTTCTTTTGCAGCCTTAGTACCCTTCAATACTTCAGGATTACTTTCATTATCCACATTAAATAGGAATCGGATATGTTTGAGTTCTGGCTTATCGAAGGCTTCGTAGAACCGTTTCGTAGCTCCGCTGCAAAACTCTAAATATTGCTGCGCGCTAATTTTATATTTCTGGTCAATGGGTGTGCCTTTGTAAAGTTGTCTATCACCCGTCGAACCAAAAGCCGGCTGAATAAATGCAAAGACGTTTCTATCTTTCTCAGGAAGCGAGGCAATGTGATCCGCCAGCTTGCCGATAAAACGATGGAAGTAATTGATGTAGTTTGGATCGAGGTAATAGGGAAAAAAATCTTTTCCCTTGCCACCTTTTACAGCCACTTTGGGAACCCCTTGTTCATAAATCCATTCAGGAGAATGAGGTCCCGTCCATAAGACGAAATAGTAATAATACTTCCCCTTTACGGCATTACGGATTTGAGAATCCATTTTCGACCAGTCATACACCTCGGGGCTTGTCTCTATGTCAGCCCACTTAACTCTATCGGCAGCCCCTTTAATGAAAGGAAACCGCTCTGTATCTATCTTTTCATTTTTACAATTAGTAAAGAAACCCGCCCACTGTGGGCGCTCAAAATCTTTTATATCATTTCCCTTTTTTTGTGAAAAAATCAATTGAGAAAGTCCTAATAAAAATAATAATAGAATAACCCCTTTTTTAGTTCTTTTAAGTTTCATAAAACTAATTATTACTTTTATCTTTTTTTCTCTTGTCCCTTTTTTCCTCTTTATCCTCTCTTTTCCCTTTCTTTTCTTTATCACCCTCAACGGCGTTTTCGCCTTTGCTATATTTGGTTCCTTGAGCGCTACCCTTGAAAGCACGATTTTCTTCTTGAGGTCTTAATAAAGGAAGCTCTGGTTCACCTCGCTGAACCTCGACCAGGCTAAATATATCATCTTTATCATCAGCATTCAATAGTGCAAAGTCAGCCCCATTTATTCCTCCATTTTTGAACACGGCATCTTTAATAGTTATCACTTC
>CAMCDQ010000010.1 GCA_945873505.1 Chitinophaga pinensis | reverse complement strand
CAATAATAATTATATCAATCTTATTTTTTAATTATTATTTTTTGTGCCAAAATCACATTAAATATCAAAATAAAGTATTTTATTTAATATTGTTTATTTTTTTATCCATTGTTTTAAGATTACTTATACATACTGATATAAATAAAGACTATGTAGGGTATTATGAGCTTTATAACTTTGAAAATCCTGAAAATATTTTATCATTTTTAATTTCAGAGCCCTATTTATATGTTTTATATAAATTTTTTGAATTATTTACCACAAATAAACTTTTTATCATTGAATGTATTTATTGGTTCAATTTATTAATTAGCGTTTATTTTTATATTTGGTTAGCCTTTAGGAAAGATATTGAACTTTGGAAAAAAGTTGTAATTTTTGTGTTTTATTATTTTCTAACAAGTTATGTAGTGTTAAGAAACGCACCGGTTTATTTTATATACTCATATTTTTTTTATTTTAGTTTTAGAGCTTTAAAGTATAGAAAAATATTCTTATCGCCATTTATACACTTAAGCTCTGTTCCCTTATTAATGCTTTTGTTTTACAAAAGCAAAAAATATTATAAATATTTATTTTTAGCTTTAATGATATTTATTCCTATTTTACTAATTGTAATTTTACCAATAATTGATAGTATAGAAGAATTACAACTTTCCTTGAACAAAATTGACACCTACACAGAAGGTGCTTCTGAAATTAGTTTTTTTCATAAAATATATTTTTGTGTTATTACTGGATTATTTATTATTTGTTGGTTTAATATTAAAGAAAAAGTATTTCACCCATTAATTATTACTACGTTTATTATATACTATATCTCATTTTTTATTAATCCTGTAATTGGATTTAGGTTTTCTCCTTATGTTATTTTCGCATTATTATTGAATAATTTTAAGGGTAAATACAATTCTCCAGCCTCAACAAAGGTTTTGAATTTTATCATTATCTTATTATTGCCTTATTTTATATATACTTTTATAGATACACATCATCTATGAATGTTTTAGTAATTCTTGCGTCTTATAACGGAAAAATATATATTAAAGAACAAATTGATTCTATTTTAGCTCAAGAAGGGGTCCAAGTTTCGTTAAACATTTATGATGATTGCAGTAATGATGGAACTTTTGACTTTTTAGTTTCAGAGTACTCGTCAAAAACAAGTCAAATTACAAAGAATAGTATACCAACAGGTAGCGCGGCAAATAACTTTTTACAAGCGATAAAAAACATTTCAACCAATGAAATAGAAAAACATGATTTTATTTCTTTTGCAGACCAAGATGATATTTGGCTTCCTAATAAACTTTTTGAAGCAGGACAAAAGATGAGAACAGAGAATTCAAATTTGTATTTTTCAAATTTGACACTATGGAATCAAGAATCGAATACTAAATCATTAATTAAAAAATCATATCCCCAAAAAAAATATGATTATCTATTTGAAGGCGGTAGTGCAGGATGTACTTATGTTATGACTAAAAAATTAATCTATTTAGTTAAAGAGTATATTAATAAAGTAGATTATTTAAATTGGAAATATTTTTCCCATGATTGGTTTGTTTATTTTATTGCTAGGACTAATAATTTAAAAGTTTTTATTGACAATCGAGCTTTTATATTATACAGAATACATGATTCAAATGTGCACGGCCAATTAAATACTTTATCATTTTATGCAATAAAACAAAGATTTAAATTAATTACAAATGGTTGGTATTATTTTCAATCTAATGGATTTGTTAATTTAATACCGCCTCAATCGAAAGAAGCGAAGATTTATAATTTATATACTAAAAATTATTTTACTAGAATATATGTAATTTTAAGGTATAATTTTTCTTTAATGAGAAGTAAGAAAAAAGCAATACAATTTTTTATACTTAGCATGGCGCCTTTAAAAATTAAAAACTAAAATGTATAAAATAGCTTTTAAATCCATTATAGATTTTTTTGTTTCATTTGTGATTCTTGTAATTACAGCTCCAATTCTGATAATTGTTACTTTATTTTTATTATTTGCTAACCAAGGTAAACCGTTTTTTTATCAACTAAGACCAGGAAAAAATAATAAAATTTTTAAGATTATCAAGTTTAAAACAATGAATGATAAAAAAGCAACTGATGGAAAATTACTTTCAGATGCAGAACGTTTAACAAAAATAGGCAATTTTGTAAGGAAGACATCATTAGATGAATTACCTCAATTAATTAACGTATTAAAAGGAGAAATGAGCTTAATAGGCCCAAGACCATTGTTGCCAGAATATCTACCATTATACAATGAAACTCAAAAAAAGAGACACGAAGTAAGGCCAGGAATTACTGGCTGGGCACAAGTAAATGGTCGAAATGCAATTAGTTGGTCGCAAAAATTTGAATTTGATGTTTGGTATGTAAATCATGTGTCTTTTTTACTTGATTGTAAAATTTTATTTTTAACAATAAATAAAGTTTTTAAGCGAGAAGGTATAAATTCAGAAAATTCAGTTTCAGCTGAAGCTTTTAATGGGAAAAACTAAATAAAACAAGCTTAATTTTCCAAGTTCTTTACAAACCTTATTTTTTATCTAAATTTCAAAACTATACTTATTTTTTAGATTAGATTTTTAAAAGTTTATTATCATACTTTAACAAAAAAAATGGTATTTTAGCATTTTAATTACGGGTAATTTTTACTTATTAAAACTATACATTAACAATGTGTAATTGTACAATTTATTATAGATGAATACAAACATATTAGCATATTTAAACCAAACAGTTCAAAAATTCCCAAACGAAATTGCTATTGATGATAATGAAAGTGAAGTTTCGTTTTTTGAGTTAAATGAACTTTCTGACAAGATCGCTTCAGTTATTACTTCAAAATTTAATTTGAACAGAAAACCGATTGGTGTTTTTTTGCCTAAAAACAGGTGGTCGGTTTGTGCGTTTTTAGGCATATGTAAAAGTGGTAATTTTTATGTGCCACTAGATACAAAATCACCATTAGAAAGAATTTCCAAAATTTTAGATAATTTAAAATCTGATTTAATAGTAACAGATTTATATCATTCGGAATTATTAAAAAAAACCGGTTTTAGCGGAGAGATTATTTTGATTGAAGAAGCTGTAAATATAATTCCTTCAGAAAAGCAACTTGATAACATTAGAGAAATTTCAGAAAAAATTATAGATACAGATCCAATTTATGCTATTTACACATCTGGTTCTACCGGCACTCCAAAAGGCGTTTTGATTTCTCAAAAAGGAGTAATGGATTTTATACAATGGACTAAAAGTACCTATTCAATAAATGAAACACATATTATCGGCAATCAAGTCCCTTTTTATTTTGATGTTTCTACGATGGACATCTATTTAATGGTATTTACAGGGGCTAAATTGGTAATAATTCCAGAAGATCGATTTGCTTTTCCAATAAAATTAATTGAATTTGTAAATGAAAAAAGAATAAATACTATTTGCTGGGTTCCTTCAGTCCTTAATAATGTATCAAATTTTGATGCGTTTTCAGCACTAAAACCTACAACTTTACAAAATATTTTTTTTGCTGGAGAGGCGATGTCAAACAAACATTTGAACTATTGGAGAAAAAATTATCCAAACGCTGTGTACGCCAATTTATATGGGCCTACAGAAATTACGGTAATCTGTACTTTTTATACTATTAATAGAGATTTTAAAGATGAGGAGGCGTTGCCAATTGGAAAAGTTTGCAGAAACATGCAGTCGCTTATTGTAAAAGATGAGGGTGAAATTTCAAAAAAAGGAGAGATTGGCGAGCTATGTATTAGGGGTTCAGGCTTGGCTTTTGGATATTATAATGATCCAGAAAAAACAAAACAAGCATTCGTGCAAAATCCAACACACAATTCTTATCCTGATTTAGTTTATAAAACAGGAGATTTGGTATACGAAAATGAATATGATGAGATTATGTTTGTTGGTAGAAAAGACTCCCAAATTAAACATATGGGATATAGGATTGAACTTGGCGAAATAGAAAATGCCATTTTAGGTATTGAAAGCGTAAAAAATTCTTGTGTTTTGTATGATGATGTAAACAAACAAATTGTAGTTTTTTATATTTCTGAAAAACCAAGTATTGAGATTAGAAAACAATTGATTAAATCACTGCCAAAATACATGATTCCAACAAAGTGGATTAATGTCGATCAATTTCCATTAAATGCAAATGGAAAAATTGCTAGATTGGAACTCAAAAATCAAATATAAATGAGGGACTTAGAGATTTTAAATGCCATTAAAGAGAAACAATACTTTACTAATTCATTATTATTAGAACCTGATATTTTCGACGAAAATCAAGTTTGTAAGTTTGAAAATCAATCAACAAACGAGGTTTTTTGCTTTTTTAAAAAAACAAAATATAATTATGAAAATATGTTTTTTTATGCCAATCACTCAACTTTAAGTAATTACACCCAAATTCAATGGAAAAAAGCACGTTTTGTCACCGAGTTTTTAACGTTAGAAAATAATACAGAAACACTATCTCAAGTTAATCAATGGTTAAATCAACAAGGGAGTTATCTTTATAGAACTGTTTATAGAATGTATTTTTTAAAAACAATACAGCAAAATTATGTTTTTGATTCGCGCGTGGAACATCCGTCAGAAAATGATTTCGAAGAAATTTTATTTTTATTAGAACAAAATTTTGATAAATATAGCGAAAGAATTCCAACTTTAGAGAAGTTAAAATTGTGGCAAAAAAGTACATTTATTATTAAAGAAAATAATGAAATTGCAGCAATTTTGGTTACAGAAACTAAAGGGAAAAGTAATGAGCAACATTTTTGGCTAGTTTTAGAAAAATTTCGCGGGAAAGGCTATGGGGAATTAATTTTTACATATTGTTTAAATTTCAATCCTAATATAACACGATATATGAGCTGGTTAGATGTAAGAAATAGTTATTCAATAAAAAAACATGCTGAATTTGGCTTTAAAAAAGACAGAATTTATAATCATATATACCTAAATAGCAAAATAATGAAAGAAGAAATAATTAAAATTTTAGAAGAAGCAAGACCAGAATTTGACTTTAATGACGAAAATATAGACTATATTTCGGCAGGCTATTTAGATTCTTTTGACATAATTACGTTAGTTGTAGATTTAGAAACTAAATTTGATGTTAAGATATTAGGGGCTTTAATTCTTCCAGAAAATTTTTCAAGTGTAGCAGCAATTCTGAAATTAATAGCGACTTCAAAAAATGCATCTTAAATTTAAAAATAAAAAAATTACAGGAATTTTGTCTGTTTTGCCTAGTAATGAAATTAATTATTTGGACGAAATTGGTAATTATAATTTTTCTGAAAAACAATCTATCAAGCTAGGAAAGATTATGGGCTACGGTTCCAGAAGAATAGTAGACAACAACACTTCTGTATCAGATTTATGTACATTTGGATTAAATTATTTATTTGATAATAAACTTCTTGACAAAGAAACTATTGGAGCATTGATTTTGTGCACACAAACTCCCGATTATTTTTTACCTGCTACTTCAAATGTTATATCAGGAAAAATAAATTTAGGCGAAGATGTTATTTGCATGGATATTAACCAAGGATGTGCAGGTTTTGAGGTTGGACTTATGCAGGCATTTATGTTGTTAGATACAGGAGCAATAAACAAAGTAGTATTACTTAATGCAGATGTATTAAGTAAAAAAGTATCTATTAAAGACCGAAATAGCAGACCTTTAGTTGGAGATGGCGCTGCTATTACTATAATTGAGAATTGTGAAAATGATGAAAATATTGACATATTTTTAAAAATGGATGGCAAAAGCGCTTTAAGTTTGCAAATACCAGCAGGAGGATTTAAAACGCCTTCAAATATTGAAACTGCTGAACTTAAAGAAGATGCTTCAGGAAATTTTAGGGCATTGGATCATTTAGTTATGAAGGGAGATGAAGTATTTAATTTTGTTCAAACTAAAGTTCCGGAATTATTATATGAAATGTTTGATAAATTAAAAATAGATAAAACCTTTTTTGATTACTATTTTTTTCATCAACCAAATAAATTCATGTTGGAAAAATTAGCAGAAAAATTAGAAATACCTTATGAAAAAATGCCAAATAATATTTGTGAAAAATATGGCAACGGAAGTAACAATACAGTCCCTTTAACTATATGTGAAAACTTAGGTGAGAAAGCACTATCAAATTCTTATAAGATCTGCTTAGGTGGTTTTGGAGTTGGATTGACATGGAGTTTAATTAAATGGAAAATTGATAAATTAGATTTTTGTAAAATAATTAATTATTAACAGCTAACCGCTATTTAATTTAAAAAAATGAATAACAATAATAATATGTCAGATTTAGAAAAGTATTTTAGATCTAATACAGGACGGTTAATACATAAATGCAAGCATTATTTTGATATATATGAACGTCATTTTAATAGATTTCGAAATAAAGAGGTCGTTATTTTAGAAATTGGAGTTTCCCATGGAGGTAGCCTTCAAATGTGGAAGAGCTATTTTGGTAAATATGCAAAAATTTATGGAATCGACATTGACCCCAGATGTAAAGAATTTGAAGAGGATAATATTAAAATATTTATCGGCTCACAATCAGACCGTGATTTTTTGAGAGATGTAAAGAAATTAATCCCAAGAGCCGATATAATTATAGACGATGGTGGTCATACAATGAAACAACAAAGAGTAAGTTTTGAAGAATTATTTGATCATGTAAAAGATGATGGAGTTTATTTAGTAGAAGATTTGCATACTTCCTATTGGGCGCTTTTTGGTGGTGGACATAAAAGAAAAAATACTTTTATAGAATACAGTAAAAATTTCATTGATAATTTAAATGCATATCATTCAGAACAAAAAAGTTTAAAGGTAAATAATTTCACTAGTTCTGCCGATTCATTACATTTTTATGATAGTATATTAGTGATTGAAAAAAAGATAAAAGAAAAACCAATAGATGAGAGTACAGGGGTTGCTTCTTTTGAAAATCCATCAGCTGATGATGGTATTATAAGTCGGAAACTAATTAAAATAACTGCAATTAAAGTCAATAAGATTTTGAGGTTTTTTAGATTACCGGGAATTTACAGAAGGATCTAACTCTAAATCCAAACTAATAAAAATAACAACAGCGATTTTAATATCATTAAGCTTTGATGCTTTATTGCCATTTATCTAGCGTAATAAACTTTGATATTTTAGTAAAAGTAACGACATAGACAATTGCTAACAAATAAAACATATGAAAAATGGAAGAACAATTATTAGATAAGTTAGCCGAAATACTTGAAGTTGAACAAGTTTCGTTAAATGATGAACTAGATAGTTATGATGAATGGGATTCTTTAACTGCATTATCAATTATTGCTTTAGCAGATTCTGATTATGATAAAAAATTAACTAATGATATAATAAAAAAATTTAAAACAATTAATGATTTAGTAAGTTTTATTTTAAACTAATGGAAACAATTTTATTAACGGGTGTTACTTCATCAATTGGCGAGGAATTGGCTTTATTCTTATCAAAAAAATATAGAATAATATTATCTGGGAGAGATAACAACAAATTATCAAATCTAAGTAATAAACTATATGGTGAAAATCATATAATTTGGAGTTGTGATTTTGTAAATGAAAATATATCGGAGTCTTTAGAATCTTTTCTGAGAAAATTTGAAATAAAAATAAATCATTTTCTTCATGTAGGTGGAGATTTTTCAATTTCGCCCATTAGATTGCAAAAAAAAGAAAACACATTAAAATCTTTTCAGGTTAATGTTTTTTCCGCAATTGAAATAATAAGCGTTTTGAGTAAGAAAGAGTTTAAATCAGAGCTAAAAAATATATTGTTTTTTTCTAGTATTTCAACTAAAAGTGGCAAGGCGGGTTATGCAGTTTATGCAGCTGCAAAAAGCGCATTAATTGGTTTGACAAAATCTTTAGCTATCGAGTTAAATCCAATAAAAGTTAACTGTTTAGTTATTGGAGCAGTTGTTACCAAAACTACAGAATTTATAATTAAAGGGATAGAAGAAACGTTAAATTCTCATATCCCTCTAGGATTGTCTAATTCGAGCGTTTTGAACGAATGGGTTTTGTTTTTGTTAGAGAAGGATATATGGATGACAGGCCAAGAAGTAATAATTGATGGTGGAGCCACTGTTTTGTAATTTAAATAAAAGGGCAACATTTTATAGATATGTTTCTAAATTATTTAATGTTTGTACTTATTTTATTGTAGAAGAGGATAAATTAATAATAATTGATCCAGGAAAATTAGATGACAAAGTGTTTGAATGGTTAAATAAATACAAGAGTATTAATAAAACTGTTTACATATCACACGAACATTTTGATCACCATTATCATGCAAATAGAATTTTTGAATTAGAAAAAACATGCTTTTTTTCTCCAAGTGAAAATTTTAACGACGCGTTGAAAGATACTAGAAAAAACTTGTCCTATTATTACGATGATCCAACAGAAACAAAACCGAATTTAATTACTTCAGATGCTTATCTTGAAATAATTAAAACTCCTGGACATAGCGTGGAATCTTATTGTTTTATTTATGATAATGTTTTATTTGGTGGGGATTCAATTATTGAAAAAAAATATTTAGTTTTTAAATTGCCAGGTGGAAATAAAAATGATTTTATGAAATCGGTAGATAATCTTACTAAAACAATTGATTCAAATACAATAGTGCTTCCAGGACATGGGGATTTATTTTGGTTTAATGAATGGACAATATGAAAAAAGTAATAATAGTAGGCGCAGGTTCTCACGCCGCAGAATTAGAAGAATATATTTTTGAAAACAACTTAATAGAAAATTGTTTTCAAATCATTGGCTATTTAGATGATTCAAAAGAGAATTATGAAAAATCAAAATTAAATTATCCATTATTAGGAGGCCTTTTTTGTGAAAATTTATCTAAGGATATAGAATTGATTTTATCAATTAATAATGTTAAATTGAGAAACAGAATTATAGAATTTTATAAGCATAATGATATAGTGTTCTCCAATTTTATACATCACACGTCTAGAGTATTTAGAACAGCAGAGATGGGAGAAGGAAATGTAGTTTGTCCATATTCTCAAATAGGACCAAATGTAATTATTGGGAGTTTTAATACTTTTAATAATAAATCCAGTGTAGGTCATGATTCAATTATTGGAGATAACAATGTATTTTGTCCAAATATTGGGCTTTCTGGAAACACAAAAATTGGAAATAATAATTTTTTTAGTCTTAATGTTGCAACTATACCGAGTGTTTCAATAGGAGATTACAATGTAATAGCACCAAACATGGTAATAGAAAAAAATATTGATTCAAATTCAACATTTTTTCAAAGGTTTAAGGAAACAGTGTTAGTTATACCAAAAGAGTAATAAAACAATGAATAACTCAAAAATATGGCTTTCCTCTCCACATATGGGAGGAACCGAACAAAAATACATTCAAGAAGCTTTTAATGCTATTTTGTTTTAAAATTTTAAAAAGTTTTCGGTAAGTTTCCTCAAAAACAGTTCGTTTTAAAAGCAGACAAAAGTCTTAACTATATAAACCATATATCTTAAATCTGCACAACAAAAAACTGGCTATCTTATGAAATGATAGTATTAGTAAACAGCTATGTCATCACTTGTATTTTATGTTAAAAAAAACTTGCTAATTCGGATGTATTCCGAATTATTATATTATATTTGACAAATGAACTATAGAATAGATTTGTCAAAGTATAGCGATCAGCCTATTAGCACCCAAGTACTTCTTGGATTGCTAAAGGGGTATAGTCGACCGTATGACAAAATCATGGAAATGGTCAATCAGGGAATTCTCGTACAACTGAGAAGAGGACTTTATATGACATCTTCCTTGGTTAGTCCGATCACCCCTGAGCCTTTTTTAATCGCAAATCATTTGTACGGACCCAGTTATATTTCATTAGATTCAGCCTTGTTTCATTGGGGATTGATTCCAGAGCGGGTTTTTGAGATTTCAAGCGTGACGCCGAGAATGTCAAAAAAAATCATGGTTCAAAATGTAGTCTATAGTTATACGCATTTACCAATAGCCTATTCTCCACTGGGCATTCAATCAATATCCTTGACTAAAACACAGACGGTTTTAATTGCTAGTCCAGAGAAAGCGCTCTGCGACAAGGTGATTACAACGTCAGGCATCAACCTTCGAAGTAGACAACAAGCTTTGGCTTTTTTGGTTGAGGATTTACGTATAGAGAAAGATCAACTTCGTGAGTTGAACACAACAGAAATGACAAGTTGGTTGCCAGTATGTCCAAAGAGTAAGAGTATACAACTATTAATTGAAACACTATCAGCACTATGATAAAGCAGTGGATTGACTCGTACGGGCCAAAGAATATTCAGGAGACGGAACAAGCTTTGAGAGAAATAATGCAGGAAATCACGCTTGCGGGGTTATACAGAGCAAATTTTTTTAAGCATGCTGCATTCTATGGAGGCACTGCACTTAGAATTTTTCACGGTTTGAATCGGTTTTCTGAAGATTTGGATTTTTCTCTATTAGAAAAAAATCAAGAATTTAAGTTAGCTCCATTTTTGGAAGGAGTCAAAACGGAATTTGCTTCCATGGGAATGCAGGTGACGTTTAATCAGAAAACTAAGTCCAAGGCTTCTGCAATCGATTCCGCTTTTTTAAAATCAGAAACCCTTTGGGGAGACCTTGTAGTTGAAACAAACCTATCTCAACTTTCTATTTCCCAAAAACCCAGCATTAAAATCAAGCTAGAGGTAGATACTCAACCTCCATTACTCTTCGAAACAGAAAACAGACTTTTGATGAAGCCCTTTTCATTTTATATCAACTGCTTCACGTTGCCTAATTTATTTGCCGGTAAAATGCACGCGCTACTTTTTCGAAAATGGCAAAATAGAGTGAAGGGCAGAGATTGGTATGATATGGAATGGTACATCAGAAATGGGGTAGCGCTAAATTTAGAGCACTTTTGTCAGAGAGCAATGGAGAGTGGAGATTGGTCAGAAACGTCAATCACTAAAAATCAATTATTGGAATTGCTGCACGCCAAAATCAATTCTACTAAGATTGAAAATGCGAAAGAGGATGTAATTAGGTTTGTCCAAAATCCAAATGAGTTAGATATTTGGTCAAGAGACTATTTCAATATGCTCGTAGAAAATCTAAAAGTTGATAAATAGGTTTACGCTGATTATCAACAATTTACATAGTGCGCAATTAAAACTTAACGAACTGATAATCAATAATAAAACACCTTGCAATTAGTGTGGTCCACTACAATAATTCTTATGGTTATGAGGTAGATGCCATTGTTCAGAAACGCAACGGAGATTCTGCTGCATTTGAAATAAAAGTAGGCGTTGGTTTTATTGATGAAGCTGCTAAAAATTTTAAAAGGTTTGCAGAAAATATTGACACTGAAAAAATGGAATTGCCCAAATCACTAAATATTATTACAGGAACCGGCATGAGTTATCGTCGACCCGATGGAATCAATGTGATTTCGTTGGCTGTTTTGGGAGTGTAACCAGAATTTATAATTTAAGAAGTACAAATTACGGATAACGTATCTAAATAGGTAAACCAATTTTGTTTAGAAAACTATACAAAAAGTAAATATATTTGTATACTGAAACAAACAAATTTGGGTGCTATAGTGGGTAATTTTTATGGTAACCTTGTGATTACTAAAAAGAAATTGGAGTAAATATATAATGACACAAAATAAAATCTGGCTTTCTTCTCCCCACATGGGAGGAACCGAACAAAATTACATCCAAGAAGCTTTTGATGCCAATTGGATAGCACCTTTGGGCCCTAACGTTACAGGTTTTGAGCACGACCTAGAAAACTATTTAGGTAATCAAGTCAATGTAGGCGCATTAAGTTCAGGAACAGCTGCGATACATTTAGGTTTGATTTTGTTAGGCGTGCAAGCCGGTGATGAAGTATTGTGCCAGAGTTTTACTTTTTCGGCATCGGCAAATCCAATTTTATATCTTGGCGCCACACCTGTTTTTACAGATAGCGAGGCACAAACTTGGAACCTTTGTCCGATTGCATTAGAAGCAGCAATTATTGACGGAATAAAAAAGGGAAAAAAACCAAAAGCAATTATTGCGGTACATTTATACGGCGTGCCATATCAAATTGAAGCAATCAGAGTCGTAGCAGATACGTATCAAATTCCAATTCTTGAAGATAGCGCAGAAGCATTAGGCAGTTCCTACAAAGGGCAAAAATGCGGCACGTTTGGCGATATTGGCGTTTTGTCATTCAACGGCAATAAAATCATTACCACTTCGGGTGGCGGAGCTATAGTAACAAAAACGGCAGCACTAAAAGACAAAGCCATTTTCTATGCTACACAATCAAGAGACAACGCGCCACATTACCAACATAGTGAAATTGGTTATAATTACAGAATGAGTAACATTTGTGCAGGTATTGGAAGAGGTCAAATGGAAGTCTTAGACCAACATGTTGCTTTAAGAAGACAAATGCACGATTTTTATGTAAAAGTATTTGCAGAGATTGAAGGAGTTGACGTGTTTTCTTCTCCAAATGCCGATTATTTTGCCAATTATTGGTTGAGTGCCATTACTATAGACAAAAATAAAACTAAAGGCATCACACGAGAAACACTTCGTTTATCCTTAGAAGCTGAAAATATCGAATCCCGCCCATTATGGAAACCCATGCATTTACAGCCCATTTTTTCAACCTATCCGTATTACGGCAGTAACGTAGCCCAAAATTTATTTGAAAACGGATTGTGTTTGCCTTCGGGTTCAAATCTTACCGATGAAGATCGCGAAAGAATCGCTGCGGTGATTAAGAGCGTGTTCGTTAACCGTTGACCGATGTTTGTTGAGATAAAAGATAATAGACCAATAGATAATAGACGAAGTCTTTAGTTGTAAGTTATAAGTTGTAGGTTTGTAAGTTGAGATGCTTGTATGTTCCCGTAAACCAATAACCAAATAACCAAATCCACTTTTAAAAAAGTTCGTTAATGTCGGCCACTTCTCCAATCGCCCTCACAGTATTATCGATAGAAAACAACGAAGAAAAGAACGGCAGTGACCATCATAGCAAGGAGGTACGACGCGCGACTTCGGTCGCGGAGAGATTGCCGAGGTAGTTTTCAAGATAAGAGGGTGCAGGCTTGATCTTTTTTGTTACTTTTTACCATCAAGGGAAAAAAGTAAAGGAAAACAACAATAAGGTCTAGATTGAGGAAGTTGAATGTTATAGGTTGTAAGTTGAAAAAGTTGAAAAGTTTAACTGTTTAATCGTTATTTGTTGAAATATATTAAATCACGGTTATCCAAATAACCGAATAACCAAATCCACACTTCAAAAATGTTCTTTGCGAAAAACTTTGCGGCCTTTGCGGTTAATTAATCTATAAACCATTCAATCCTTAAATTAATTACAGATTACTTCATCACACAATTACAAAATAGCCATTCAAACCGAACCCCAATTTCAATAAAAGCATGAAAAAAAACAGTATTCTATCCCTAGTTTTCTTTCTTTTTTTTCAATGTTTTACTTTTGCTCAAACCTATGGTAAAGTAAATGCACTTTCTACCTTGTTGACAGTCCCTAGCATAGGAATAGAAACCAGTATCGGCGCCAAGTCAACTTTTCAATTCGATATTACGGCTTCTTTTTGGAAATCCATAAATGGCAAACCCTTTGAATTTTATATTTTTATTCCCGAGTACCGCTATCATTTTCAAGAAAAGCACAACGGATTTTATATAGGAGGTCATATTGGGGCTACCATTTTTAATTTTCAAAAATGGAATTATTTAAATACCAATTCATATCAAAAAGGTTTTGGCTATGTAGTTGGAGCTACCATAGGCTATCAGAAAAAAATCAACGAAAAAGTAGTCTTAGATTGTTTTCTAGGGGGCGGTAGCAGTCAAGGTTTTTACAAAGGCTATTACCTAGACACCAATATCAGATACGATAAAGCCTCCCAATGGAACAAAAGTGGCGAATTGATCCCCTACCGATTAGGATTTATGGTTTCTTATCGCCTGAATTAAAAGGAACGTTGTTCGTTGTAAGTTGTTGCTTATCGGTTGTTGGTTTTTTTTAAAAAAAAGTTAATTCGTTTGACTGTTTAATCGTTATTTGTTGAAATATATTAAATCACGGTTATCCAAATAACCAAATAACCAAATCCACACTTCAAAAATGTTCTTTGCGAAAAACTTTGCGTTCTTTGCGGTTAAATTAATCTTCAAATCTCCAAATTAATTCTCCATAATGCCAAAACGTCTTTTTGATCTTTTTTTTGCAACCCTCGGGCTACTACTCACTTTACCACTTTTAGTAGTACTCTATACTATCGCCGCCATTGATACCCAACAAAACGGAATCTTCTCCCAAAAAAGAATAGGTCAATTCGGTATTCCCTTTACCATTTACAAAATCCGAACCTTCGGTCGTTCAACAGAAAAACCAATTTCTACAATCGGGGTGTTGCTGCGAAATTCTAAATTGGATGAGCTGCCGCAGTTGTGGAACATCCTCATAGGAAACATGAGTTTTGTAGGACCACGACCTGATATAGCAGGGTATTATGATCTATTGCAAGGGGAAGACAGAAAAATCCTAGAATTAAAACCGGGTATAACCAGTTTGGCCAGTATAAAATATGCCAATGAAGATGTCCTACTAGCACAGCAAGAATATCCATTAGTATATAATGATACCGCAATTTTCCCGGATAAAGTCAAAATGAATTTAACGTATTATTACAATCATTCTTTATTTGGGGACATTGAGATAATTTGGAAAACACTATTTAGAAATTAATTAAATTACACGTCTTTGCTTTTTGAACTTCTATTTTTTTAACAGACTGTTACATAATAAAAACCTACGATAAAAAACAAATTAACAACTTAAAATAATTTTTAGTAGTTAAATAATTCAAATCAAAATAAAATATTATTTTTGTATTTTCAAACCAATTAAAAGTAATTAAATGCTAATTAAAAATATGAATAAAACTATATCAGCTTTTTACACTAAAACAAAACTCTACTTATATAATTTGAATTATATGCCTAGGCTAATCATTTTATTTATAGATGTTTTTTTGGCAATTTTCGCTTCCATACTCTGTTTTTCATTTCTTCGTAGTCTCAGAGTAACGTTCTACACCACTCTGGATATCCCTACTAGATATAGCATAATAATTTTTGTGAATTTCATTTTCTTTTTAGTATTTAAAACGTATTCGGGAATTTTGCGACTTTCCACATTTATTGATGCTTTAAAATTGTTTTATGCTACAGCATGCTCCTGTTTTGTTTTAATAGTAATAAACTATAGTACTTATTTTGCAATTGGAAAAAAAATATACTTATTGCCTTCATTGTTAATAAATTTTATTTTTACATTTTTATTTTTATTTTTATTTCGGATTTTAATTAAATTTATTTTTGATAATTTAAGTTCAGTAGTAAAAAAGAATGATTTGCTTAAAGCTGTAGTTTTTGGGACTGATGCCAATGCAATCTCCGTGGTTACCGCTTTACAATCTGAAAAAAACAAAAGGTTTCAAATTGTTGGATTTATTGATAAAAAAAATATAGATGCTTCCAAGAGGATATTGGATATTCCTATTCTAAATTCAAAAAAGAGAGTTTCTGTAGTATTGAGATCTTTGAATGCTCAAGTTTTAATTTTATCGGACAATAGTCTTTCTAATCCTGAAAAATTTAACATTGTAGAAGATTGTTTGGATTTTAATATTAAAGTTTACAATTCGAGTACCATTTCCGATTGGGAAAACCCGGAAGCCATATCTAAAAAGGTAATTGAGTTTAAAATAGAAGATTTATTGAATAGAAATGTAATATCATTGGATCAAGAACCAATATCCAATCAAATTTTAAATAAAACCGTTTTAATCACAGGAGCTGCGGGATCGATAGGAAGTGAGTTGGCCCTACAAATCATTGGTTTTAACCCAAATACAATTATAATATTAGACCAAGCCGAAACGCCATTACATTTATTAAGAGCTGAATTGGAAAAATTAATTTCGGATACCAAAATCACTACTATCATTAGTGACATTCGAAATAAAAAAATGCTAAAAGAGGTTTTTATCAATTATAAACCTGAAGTAGTGTACCATGCCGCTGCTTACAAGCATGTTCCTATGATGGAAGAAAATCCGGCTCAGGCTATATTTGCCAATGTGAAAGGGACGATGAATGTTGCTGATTTGTCAGTTGAATTCGGAGTGAAAAATTTCGTATTTATATCAACAGATAAAGCGGTAAATCCGAGCAATGTAATGGGGGCAAGCAAAAGAATTGCCGAAATATACATTCAAGGGTTGAGTTTTAAAGCGAAAAATAACAATAGCGCTATTAAATTTATTATTACCCGATTTGGAAATGTGTTGGGCTCCAACGGATCGGTAGTTCCATTATTTAAGCAACAAATTCAAAATGGAGGACCTATAACGATTACCCATCCCGATATTATTCGATATTTTATGACCATTCCTGAAGCTTGTCAATTGGTACTCGAAGCCGGTGCTATGGGTAATGGAGGGGAAATATTTATATTTGATATGGGGGAACCAGTTAAAATTATCGACTTGGCCAGAAAAATGATTCGTTTAGCAGGTTTAATGCCTGAAAGAGACATTGAAATTCAAACCGTAGGATTGCGTCCTGGTGAAAAATTATATGAAGAACTTTTAAATGATAATTCCAAAACTGTTCCTACCCACAACAATAAAATTATGATTGTAAAAGACAGCTACTCGGATTATGGAGAATTTTTTACTCAAATTGAAGAATTAATTGCGATCGCTAATAATAATAGTAAAATTGAATTGGTTCTGAAAATGAAAGAATTGGTACCTGAATTTGTTAGTATGAATTCGCAATTCGAACAATTGGATAATTAAATTTAATACCAATTAAAATTACAATTTAGTAGACTATTTACTTTTGTCACAGCCATTGCAGTTCTATTTTCTTTAGTATCTCCAATAAAGCGTAAATCTTGTTTAGTGATAAATTTAGTACATTTGCAACATGGAATTTTCATCAAAACTCTTAGAGGTAGCAGTAAACGAAATGGCTCAGTTGCCAGGAATTGGTAAGCGTACTGCTTTGAGATTAGTGCTGCATTTGTTAAAGCAACCCAAGGAGCAAACCTTGTTTTTGTCACAGTCGTTGACAACTATGCGCGAGAATATTCAGTTTTGTGAGAGTTGCAACAATATTTCGGATGTAACCCGTTGTGAAATTTGTTCTAATGCAAAAAGGAATCACCAAATAATATGTGTTGTTGAGGATGTTCGAGATGTTATGGCAATTGAAAATACAGGACAATATAGAGGGATTTATCACGTTTTAGGAGGGAAGATTTCTCCAATGGATGGAGTCGGACCAAGTCAGTTAAAGATCAGCTCTTTGGTTGAAAAGGTTAAATCAGGATCGGTAGAAGAATTGATCTTTGCGTTAAGCTCCACGATGGAAGGCGATACCACTAATTTCTACATATATAAGCAAATTAAAGAGTACACTATTGTTACCTCGACTATTGCAAGAGGAATTTCTGTAGGAGATGAATTGGAATATGCAGACGAGGTTACCTTAGGGAGAAGTATTTTGCAAAGAATTCCTTTTGAGAACACCTTTAACAACAAGTAAAGAGTTGAATTTCAATTCTTGATTAAAATAGTAATACAGTATTAAAATAAAAAAGAACAACAATAGATGAAAATTACTAAAATTTGTTGCATTGGGGCAGGATATGTTGGTGGGCCTACCATGGCTATAATTGCTCAAAAATGCCCACATATAAAAGTGACTGTTGTCGATTTAAACGCAGAGAGAATAGCCGCATGGAATGATTCAAATTCTGAAAATATTCCAATTTACGAGCCTGGATTAGGAGCCATTGTTGAGGAAGCTAGAGGTAGAAATTTATTTTTTTCTACTGATGTTGAAACTGCTATTGATGAAGCTGAAATAATATTTATATCGGTTAATACCCCTACAAAAACCTACGGCGCAGGAAAAGGTATGGCTGCCGATTTAAAGTACATCGAACTTTGCGCCAGACAAATTGCCAAAATTGCTAAAAACGATAAAATTGTAGTTGAAAAATCTACGTTGCCTGTTCGAACGGCGGAAGCTATAAAAAGCATCTTGGATAAAACCGGTAATGGCGTTAAATTTCAGATACTTTCCAATCCTGAATTTCTTGCAGAAGGAACAGCAGTTCAAGATTTATTAAATCCAGACAGGGTATTAATTGGTGGTGATACTTCTGAAGAAGGTCAAATTGCAATACAAAAATTAGTTTCTATTTATTCGAATTGGGTTCCTGTAGCACAAATTTTAACTACCAATTTATGGTCGTCGGAATTGTCTAAACTTACTGCCAACGCTTTTTTAGCACAACGGATATCGTCTATAAATGCAATGTCAGAATTGTGTGAAAAAACAGGTGCAGACATCAATGAAGTAGCCAAAGCTATTGGAATGGATAGCAGAATTGGCTCTAAATTCCTGAAGGCTTCTGTTGGTTTTGGAGGTTCTTGTTTTCAAAAAGACATCTTAAACTTGGTTTATATATCAAAATCATTCGGTTTGAATGAAGTTGCAGATTATTGGGAACAAGTTATTATTATGAACGACCATCAAAAAGACAGGTTTTCTAAAAATATTATCTCAACGCTTTACAATACTATTTCTGGTAAAAAAATCGCTTTTCTAGGTTGGGCTTTCAAAAAAGACACCAACGATACTAGAGAATCGGCCGCTATTTATGTAGCCGATCAACTGTTGAGCGAGCAAGCAAACATTGCTATTTTTGACCCTAAGGTTTCCGAAAAAAAAATCTTAGCCGATTTGGATTATTTGGAAACACGAACTTCAGAATCCAATAGAAAAGGAATCACTGTTTTTGAAGAGCCTTATGAAACGTGTAAAAATGCCCACGCTATTGCAATATTGACTGAATGGGATGAATTTAAAACTTACAATTGGCAAAAAATATACGACGCCATGCAAAAACCAGCATTTGTTTTTGATGGTAGAAATGTTTTAGACAGAAAAAAACTAACGGATATTGGTTTTGTATACCAATGTATTGGAAGTTAAATACTATATTCAAATATCATAGAATAATTAAATGAAGAAAATACTCATTACTGGTGGCGCTGGATTTATAGGTTCGCATGTTGTACGAAGGTTTGTTACTAAATATTCGAACTATCAAATTTATAATTTGGATGCCTTGACTTATGCAGGGAATTTAGAAAACATTGCGGACATTGAGAAGGAATCAAATTATACTTTTATAAAAGGCGATATTGTTGACGAACAATTCATAACCACTTTATTTGATGCCCATCAATTTGATGGTATTTTGCATCTTGCGGCTGAATCACATGTTGATCGTTCTATAGAAGATCCTTTGTCGTTTGTGAAAACGAATGTTATTGGAACCATGAATTTGTTAAATGCAGCTAGGAAACAATGGAAGGGTAACGAAGCTGGGAAACGATTTTATCATATTAGTACCGATGAGGTATATGGAAGTTTAGGTGCTGAAGGCTTGTTTACCGAAACTACAGCTTACGATCCAAACTCACCGTATTCAGCTTCCAAAGCAAGTTCCGATCATTTTGTAAGAGCTTATGGCGAAACGTATGGTTTGCCTTATGTAATTACGAATTGCTCTAACAATTATGGTCCAAACCATTTCCCTGAAAAATTAATTCCGCTTTTTATTAATAATATAATTAATAACAAACCGTTGCCTGTTTACGGTGATGGAAAATATACCCGAGATTGGCTGTTTGTAGAAGATCATGCGGTGGCAATTGATTTGGTATTTCATGAAGGTAAAAATCACGATACCTATAATATTGGAGGTTTCAATGAGTGGCAAAATATAGATTTGGTCAAATTACTTTGTCAAATTATGGATGTCAAATTAGGACGTGTTTCAGGTACATCAGAGTCTTTAATTTCGTATGTAAAAGACCGTCCAGGTCACGATTTGAGGTATGCTATTGATGCTACAAAAATAAATCAAGAATTGGGTTGGAAGCCTTCTGTGACTTTCGAACAAGGATTAGAGAGAACCGTAGATTGGTATTTGAACAATGAAACCTGGCTCAAAAATGTTACTTCTGGCGAATATGCCAACTATTATAAAAAACAATATTCTTAGGATACTGTTTTTTTTAGTTCTTGTTTTTGAGTACCAGCTTAACTAATCCTACAGTACTTGTAATAATCATTGGTAATACAATTATTAAATATGGTTTGTTCAAAAGGATAAAGACATAAAACAGTAAGCATAAAATACTGAAAATGCTGCTGTATAAAATATACTTTCTATTGTTTTTGAATTGGAAGTACACCACCAAAAACAATATTGGATTGAATAATAAAATGTTGTAATTGTTTGCTAACTCCTTGTGTAAAGAATAAAATCCAGCAAATATGAAAAATAACCCAAGCAGTCCCAATGCTATAAAATAGGTATTGTAAACACCACTTTTATTTGCAATTAAAACCATCGAAAACAGCAAACAAAAGACATAATAATTGTTCCACCACGAAAAAGGCACTTCCTCTTTTTCAAACTCCATTATTTTTTTATTTACCTTACAAAGCGGTTTATTATTATAAGAAATAGTCTTGATACTTTCTTGGAGTTTGGCTGGTAAAAACAACTCTTCCCCTTTCAAATCTACCTTTGTTCCAAAAATAATACTCGTTCCCAATTGCTCGAAGAAATGCCCTTCAAAGTAAGGGAATAATATGGCTCTGTAGGTTCTGTCTTCTGTGGTGTTTTTAACGATAACTTCTTTTCCTAAAATTTTATTGACGGCATCAATTACCATTGTGGTGCAATTTTTATCAATAAATTTATACGTGTAAAATCGCTCTTCGGATTTTAAAGAAGCATTTAAATAGTCAAAAAGAGCTTGTTTTTGGCTTATTGAAATGTTTAAAATTTGCTCGTCAACGCTTCTTTTTTCATATAGATATTCTTGGATAAACTCCTCAAAAGTGCAACTCGTTTCCAGGTATTGTAAATCTCCTTTTACAAATTTTAAATAGAAATTGGGTGTGCTAAAATCAAAAGTCCCGTAGTTATACACTTCATCAATTTGGTTATCGGCATCTCTAATTCTAATGGCGGTATGACCAAATAACGAATAAATTTCAGAGCCTGTTCCACAAGTAATTATACTTACTTCGGTATTTTCAGAAAGCGGAAGAATTTGACCAATTACTTTATTTGTAAATAGAATAACGATTAAAAAAGTGTAGAGAAGGATATGTTTTATGCGATACATTTTATGTTGTATATTTATTATGATTACCTAAAAATACTTAAATCTACTTTTACCGAGAAAATATTAGAATACAAAGCAGCACTTTGATCTCCTAAATCGGTTAAAGCATAATCAATCTGAATTCCTTTGTACTTGAATCCCAAACCTACATTGGGTTGAAATCCTACTTTTTTGGTGTTGTCAATTTGCACCACATTTTGAAAATTTCCAACGCCTGCGCGAATAAAAACCAAATCGGTATAGCCGTATTCAAATCCTAAAGCTGGGTTAACACTCAATCCTTCTGTAGAAAAAATAGCATTGGTTTTGGCGAAACTCATATCCAAATTGGCAGCAGCCAAAAGACTGGTATCGTTGTGGAATTCAAATTTTTTCGACATTCCAAATTGTGCTTTTGGTAATGTTATTTCAGTGTTCTCAGGCAGTTCTTGATTTTGTCCGCCAATTGCATCTTTAATCGAATTGTATTCAGTTTCGTCAATTGCCCAAACATTATAGGTTGTGGAAATGTCTCGAAGCATCAAACCAAATTTCCAATCGTTTCTCGTGAATTGCAATCCAACATCAAAACCAAAACCCCAAGAACTAGCAAATTTTCCAATAATTCTTCGGATTACTTTTGCATTTACACCGTATTGCAAACCTGGAAGTTGAAGTTTTCGGGCATACGAAAAGGTCATTCCGTAATCGGCAGTTGAAAATAGACTAATTCTATTGTAATCAATATTTCCTTGACTGTCAATTAATTGTGTGGTATTCATAATGTTATCTACGCCGAATCGAATCATTGAAATTCCCCACGCACTTTGGTCGTCAATAGGCGTTGCATAAGCAGCATAATCGTATTGAGCGATATTTGCAAAATAACTGGCGTGCATCAATGAAACTTGTTTTTGTTCCAATCCAATGAGTCCCGCAGGATTCCAATAGCCAGAATTTACATCGTTAGAGCTTGCTGTTACTGCGTTTGACATTCCTAAAGCTGCCGCATCGACACCAATATTCATGAATTCATTGGAATATTTCCTTGCCGTTTGTGCAAAACTTAAGGTTGTAGAAAGTGTGAATAGTATGAAGAGGTTATTTTTCAAATGAAATCAATTTACAAATATAAGGATGTGATTATTTACCAAAAATATACATTTTTAATGATGTTCCTACTTTGTTTTTCTAATTAAAAGCATATGTTTCGGATTACTTTAAAAATCTATTCTAAAAACGCACTTGTCTATAACTTATTGTATTAAATTTGCGTTCTTTGTTACTATAAAATAAAATTTCAATGACTATAAAAAGACACATTCCGAATATTATTACACTTTTCAATCTGTTTTGTGGTTGTATTGCCTTGGTTTTTGCTGTGAAAGAGAATTTTGAAATGGCATTCTATTTTGTGTGCTTGGGAATTTTCTTCGATTTCTTCGATGGTTTTTTTGCTAGATTATTTAAAGTTTCAAGTCCGCGTGGATTGCAATTGGATTCTTTGGCAGATATGGTTACGAGCGGAGTTGTTCCCGGATATGTTATGTTTTTAATGCTTTCCAATAGTGTAAATACAAATCCGTCATTAGCATATCTTCCTTATTTGGGTTTTATAATTACTTTAGGATCCTGTTATCGTTTGGCGAACTTCAATATTGATACCCGTCAAACCGATTCTTTTATTGGATTACCAACTCCCGCTAATGCACTGTTTATTCTGAGTTTGCCTTTAATTATAAAAAATTCAGATTCTTTGATAACATTAGAATTACTGATTAACCATTGGGTTTTATTAGTAATTACTCTTTTAAGCGCTTATGTTTTAAATGCTGAAATACCTTTATTTGCATTAAAAATCAAAAAGTTCAATTTTAAGGATAATGTATTGCAAATTGTATTCTTGTTGATTTCACTGGTTTTATTGATGTTGTTTCAGTTTTCGGGAGTCGCTTTGGTAATTGGATTTTACGTTTTATTATCGGTGATAATGAATTTGATAACAGGTAAAAAAGCATAATTTTTTTTACCTCCATAGAAATATAAGTTCATTTAAGTTTTATAAAATCTGTGCAAATCTATGCAGTTTGTGTTGTATTTCAATGAACTGTAAATTAGAATTCCAATTTCTTTTTCCGCAATTCAAAATTTTGACCAAGATATATGCGTCGTACCATTTCATCTTCCACTAATTCTTCCGGGGTTCCTGCTTTCAGGATTCCGCCTTCAAACATCAAATAGGTTTTATCTGTAATAGCCAGGGTTTCTTGAACATTATGGTCGGTAATAAGAATTCCTATATTCTTGTTTTTTAATTGTGCTACAATTCTTTGAATGTCTTCCACGGCAACAGGATCGACACCCGCGAAAGGTTCGTCTAGTAGAATAAATTTTGGATCTGTAGCCAAACAACGGGCAATTTCAGTTCTACGGCGTTCGCCACCAGAAAGTAAATCCCCTCGATTCGTACGAATATGATTCAAACCAAATTCAGCAATCAGACTTTCCATTTTGGCTTCTTGTTCTGCTTTGGAATGTTTTGTAAGTTGTAAAACACTCAAAATATTATCTTCTACACTCAATTTTCTGAAAACAGACGCTTCTTGTGCTAAGTAGCCAATTCCTTGTTGCGCTCTTTTATACATTGGGTAATCGGTAATATTCATATCGTCAAGATAAATATTTCCTGCATTTGGTTTTACCAACCCCACAATCATATAAAAAGAAGTGGTTTTTCCAGCGCCATTTGGACCTAATAAACCAACGATTTCTCCTTGATTTACTTCCACAGAAATCCCGTTTACAACACTTCTTCCTTTGTACGTTTTGACTAAATTTTCTGCTCTTAGTATCATTATTAGTTTGGTTATTCGTTAGTTTGGTTATTTGATATCCGCAAATTAACGAATAACCAAATAACCGAATCAATACATTAACATTTATTTATTCTCCTCCAGAGCTTTCCAAAATTCATATGCTCTTCGCAAATGTGGAATCACAATTGTTCCGCCTACTAAAGTCGCAATTCCCATTGCTTCCATCATTTCTTCTTTAGAAACACCTTCTTTAAAACTTGTTTCAAGGTGGTATTTCACACAATCATCACAGCGCAAAACGGCTGAAGCTACTAATCCTAAAAGCTCTTTTGTTTTCACATCAAGTGCTCCTGCGGCATACGCATTGGTATCTAAATTGAATATTCGCTTTACGATTTTGTTATTGTCTGCCAATAACTTTTCGTTCATTTTTGTACGGTAATCGTTGAATTCAGATAGGATATCAGACATTTTCTTTGGTTTTATTTTTATATACAAATACCGAAATAAAGATACTTGCTTCGTAAATTAGTAACATTGGAATAGCAACAATAATTTGGCTTACCACATCTGGAGGTGTTACAATTGCAGAAATTAGCAATACAATAACCACCGAATATTTTCTGTATTTCCTTAAAAAAGTTGGTGTTACTAATCCTAATTTTGTCAAGAAATAAATAATTACGGGTAATTCAAAAAACAATCCACTCGCAATTACCGATGTTTTTATCATACTTATATAGGAGTCAATTGTGAATTGATTTTGTACCATTTTACTTATTGAAAAAGTAGCACAGAAATTAATTGACATTGGAACAATTACATAATATCCAAATAACACGCCCAAAAAGAATAATATGGAAGCTACAAATATAAATACGCGTACATTTTTTCTTTCTTTTTCATACAATGCTGGACTGATGAATTTCCATAGTTCCCATAATATAAAAGGAAATGCAAGTATGAATCCTGCGGTAATACATGTCCAAATGAACATATTTACTTGCCCTTCCATACTTGTATTCTGAATTATAAATGGCAATTCGGTAATGCAAATACTATCTGCAAATCCAATATTATTTGATAATTCACAGAAAAAAGTATACGTAAAAAAACTTGGGCTTGTTGGTGCAAATAGTATGGTGTCAAAAATAAAATCACTAAAAAAATAAGTAACTACTGCCATAATTAATACTGCGGAAGTACTTCGAACCAACAACCATCTTAATTCTTCAAGATGATCTAAAAATGACATTTCACTCAACGTTTTCTTCGCCATTATACAATTCCTTCTTTTAAAATATCGTGTAAATGCAGCACTCCTTTGTATTGTTCATTTTCAAGAACTACTAATTGTGTGATTGAAAAATCCTCTAAAATATTTAAAGCATCGGTTACCATATCTGATAATTGAATCATTTTAGGGTTTTTTGTCATGATATCTTTTGCGGTTAAATGTGCAAAGGTATCGTTATTATTCAGCATTCTACGAATATCTCCGTCTGTAATGATTCCAATTACTTTATTATTTTCGATAACCGCAGTAACGCCAAGACGTTTTTCTGAAATTTCGAAAATTACTTTTTTAATATTCGTTTCAGGAGCAACTTCAGGTTTGTGACTTTGATCGAGCATATCGCCCACACGAAGTAATAATTTTTTTCCCAATGCGCCACCAGGATGGTATTTTGCAAAATCTTGAGGATTGAATTCCCGAAGTTCCATTAAACAAACCGCAAGTGCATCGCCCATAACCAATTGTGCTGTGGTGCTATTTGTAGGCGCTAAATTATTAGGACACGATTCTATTTCAATGGTTGTATCTAGAATAAAATCGGCGCCTTTTGCTAAAAAAGAGGTGATATTTCCGGTAATTGCTATTAAAGTATTTCCGAAATGTTTTACAATGGGAACTAAAACTTTTATTTCAGGACTGTTGCCACTTTTTGAAATACAAATTACCACATCATCAGGTAGAACCATACCTAAATCACCATGAATTGCTTCAGATGCGTGTAAAAATAGCGATGGTGTTCCCGTAGAATTCATTGTTGCTACAATCTTTTGTGCAATAATGGCACTCTTTCCAATGCCCGTGACAACTAATCGCCCTTTGGAGTTGAAAATGATTTCTGTAGCTTTAACAAAGTCATCTTTAAGTAAATCAGCTAGTTTGGCAATAGATTTACTTTCAGATAGGATTGTCTTTTTGGCAATCTCTAAAATATTTTTGTTTGTTTTCAAAACAGTTTTTTATAAAGTTTGTATTTATTAAAGAAAGTTGTATCTTTATGAACCACAAATTTATGTAAAATACTATTAACTAAGAATGAAATCTACCGAAATTGATATCCATAAGGAATTAAAAAAATATTTTGGTTTCAACCAATTTAAAGGATTACAAGAAAAAGTCATTAGAAGTCTTATCTCAGGCAAAAATTCTTTTGTAATTATGCCAACGGGAGGTGGAAAATCACTTTGTTATCAATTGCCTGCATTAATGAATGAAGGAACGGCAATTATTGTCTCGCCATTAATTGCATTGATGAAAAACCAAGTAGATGCCATTCGGAGTTTGTCTTCGGAAAATGGAATTGCACACGTATTAAATTCTTCTTTAAATAAAACGGAAATCAATCAAGTTAAAAAAGATATCACTTCGGGATTGACAAAATTATTATATGTTGCACCAGAATCTTTGGCAAAAGACGAATATATTAAATTTTTGAAGAACATAAATATTTCATTTGTAGCCATAGACGAGGCACATTGTATTTCAGAATGGGGTCACGATTTCCGTCCTGAATACAGAAATTTAAAAAATAGCATTAAGCTTTTGGGTAACGTTCCCGTTATTGGCTTGACCGCAACCGCAACACCAAAAGTGCAAGAAGATATTTTGAAAAACTTAGAAATGGCTGATGCCAATACTTTTAAAGCTTCTTTTAACAGACCTAATTTATATTACGAAGTTCGTACCAAAACGAAAAACATTGAGTCGGATATCATTCGTTTTATCAAACAACACAAAGGAAAATCTGGAATTATCTATTGCTTAAGCCGTAAAAAAGTAGAGGCAATTGCTCAAGTTTTACAAGTAAACGGAATTAGTGCCGTTCCTTATCACGCAGGTTTGGACGCAAAAACACGTGCAAAACACCAAGATATGTTCCTAATGGAAGATGTGGAAGTGGTGGTTGCAACGATAGCTTTTGGAATGGGAATTGATAAACCCGATGTGCGATTTGTAATTCATCACGATATTCCAAAATCATTAGAAAGTTATTACCAAGAAACAGGTCGTGGTGGTCGAGATGGTGGCGAAGGACATTGTTTGGCTTATTATTCCTATAAAGATGTAGAAAAATTAGAAAAATTCTTGTCGGGAAAACCAGTTGCAGAACAAGAAATAGGTTTTGCGTTGTTACAAGAAGTCGTTGCTTATGCTGAAACTTCAATGTCAAGACGTAAATTTTTGTTGCATTATTTTGGTGAAGAATTCGATAGCGAGACTGGAGAAGGTGGCGATATGGATGACAATGTTCGTAATCCAAAGACCAAAGTTGAAGCCATGAATCAAGTGGTAAAACTTCTTGAAATTGTTCGTGATACCAAACATTTATACAAATCAAAAGAGGTTGTTTATACCCTTACTGGGAAAGTAAATGCAATGATAAAAGCACATAAAACAGATTCTCAAAGCTTTTTTGGTTCTGGAGCTGCTTTTGAAGAGCGCTATTGGATGGCGTTATTGCGTCAAGTTTTAGTTTACGGCTTATTGTCAAAAGACATTGAAACGTACGGAATTATAAAAATTACCGATAAAGGATTGGATTTTATAAAAAACCCAATTTCTTTTATGATGTCTGAAGATCACGAATACAACGAATCTGAAGATGAAGCAATTGTTACAGCAGCAAAATCTTCTGGAATTGCAGACGAAGCGTTGATGTTGGTTTTGCGCGACCTGCGTAAAAAAGTTGCCAAAAAACTAGGTGTTCCTCCTTTTGTAGTTTTCCAAGATCCGTCACTTGAAGATATGTCGCTAAAATATCCAATTACAATGGACGAAATGGGAAATATTCACGGTGTTGGCGAAGGAAAAGCTAAGAAATACGGCAAAGAATTTGTTGATATTATTCGAACTTATGTTGAGGAAAATGACATTCTTCGTCCCGATGATTTGGTTGTAAAATCAACAGGCGCTAATTCAATTAATAAGTTATATATCATTCAAAATATCGATAGAAAATTAAATCTTGATGATATTGCTCGAGGCAAAGGCTTGAATATGGATGCTTTAATTAAAGAAATGGAGCAAATAGTCTATTCCGGAACCAAATTAAACATTAAATATTGGATTGATGAAATTCTTGATGATGATCAACAAGAAGAAATTCATGATTATTTTATGGAATCTGAATCGGACAGTATTGAAGATGCCTTGAAAGAATTTGATGGTGAATATGATATCAACGAATTGCGATTTATGAGAATTAAATTCATCAGCGAGGTTGCGAATTAGAAATTAAGTCGAAAGTCTTAAAGTCATAAAGTCGAAAGTCCAAAAGTGGAAAATAATATTTTTTTTATCCTTAACGCCTTTCGACATTAAGACATTCGACTAAAACAACTCACCCCGATGTGGTTTTAATTTATCACGAACAGCAATCATATTTTCATCTGTTACAACCATAAATGCGATGGCGTGCATTTCATTTAGAATTGTAAATCCTGTGATATTCAATGCTAACTTTTCTTCTGAAATGTACTCTTTGAGGTGAATTTCGTGATGTTCTGCAGTTTTTGCAGCTTCCCCACCTCTAAAATCCCATATTAATTTTATTTGTCTTGACATATTTTTATTTGTTGTTGCAAAGTTATGTTTTTGCCACAAAAGGAACAAAGTTATTAGCCACAGATGCACAGATTTTTTTCCACAAAAGGTTCAAAGTATTTTGCCAAGAATTTCACCAATTGCCACGAATTTTTCTATTATCTATTCGTCTATTATCTTTCTTTTTCTCTTTCCTCTTTTTCCACTTCAAATACCTACTTTTGTAATTCGATTAATTAAAAATAAAATGCCTCAAGAACTTCTACTTCAAGTATCTCCCGAAATTGCTTCAAACGACGAACTTCTTAAAGAGCATGTTGCGAAATTGATACGCGTTTCATCCAATGAAATCAAGCACATTTCCATCTTGAAGCGGTCTGTTGATGCTCGTCAAAAGGCAATAAAAATGAATTTGAAAGTGATGCTTTACTTTCAAGGAGATGAATTTATTGAAGAAAAAATCCAACTTCCAGAATATAAAGATGTTTCCAATGCGCAAGAAGTTATTATTGTTGGCGCTGGACCTGCAGGACTTTTTGCAGCCTTACAATTAATTGAATTGGGCTTAAAGCCAATAATTATCGAGCGTGGAAAAGACGTTCGTGGCCGTCGTCGCGATTTGAAAGCCATTAATGTGGATCATATTGTCGATGAAGATTCTAATTATTGTTTTGGCGAAGGCGGTGCAGGAACCTATTCTGATGGAAAATTATATACCCGCTCCAAAAAGCGTGGCGATGTAACTCGAATTTTAGAATTATTAGTCGCTTTTGGTGCTTCCGCGGATATTTTGATAGAAGCACATCCACATATTGGGACCAATAAATTACCACAAATCATTCAGGATATTCGCGAGAAAATCATTGAAATGGGCGGAAAGGTGCTTTTTGAAACGCGTCTAACGGATATTTTGATAAAAAACAGTGAAGTTCAAGGAATAGTAACGCAATCTGGAGACACAATTTTGTCTAGTAAAATCATATTGGCAACCGGACATTCCGCTCGAGATATTTTTGAATTGTTAGACAGAAAAAAAGTTTTCATTGAAGCGAAACCATTTGCCTTGGGCGTTAGAGCAGAACATCCACAAACCCTAATTGACAGCATTCAATACAGTTGCGATTATCGTGGCGAGCATTTGCCACCAGCACCCTATTCTATTGTGAAACAAGTAGGAGGAAGGGGAATGTATTCTTTTTGTATGTGTCCTGGTGGTGTAATTGCACCTTGTGCGACAAGCCCAGGCGAGGTTGTAACCAATGGTTGGTCTCCGTCAAAACGAGATCAAGCAACTGCCAATTCCGGAATTGTTATAGAATTAAAATTAGAAGATTTCAAACCTTTTGAGAAATTCGGAGCCTTGGCAGGATTAGAATTTCAAAAAAGCATCGAACAAAAAGCGTGGCATTTGGCTGGGGAATCTCAAAAAGTTCCAGCCCAAAGAATGGTCGATTTTACTCAAAATAAAATATCATCGGATATTCCCAAAACGTCTTATGTTCCTGGAACTACTTCGGTAGAAATGGGGCAAGTTTTCCCTGGTTTTTTATCGCAAATATTGCGCGAAGGTTTTTCAGAATTTGGAAAATCTATGCGAGGTTATTTGACAAATGAAGCTGTTTTACACGCACCAGAATCTAGAACTTCTTCACCAGTTCGAATTCCTCGAGAAGCAATTTCATTAGAACATGTTCAAATAAAAGGACTTTATCCTTGTGGTGAAGGAGCAGGTTATGCTGGTGGAATTATTTCAGCAGCTATTGATGGCGAGAAATGTGCCATTAAAATTCATGAAGCGTTACGTTTATAATACAAATATCGTTTAAAACGAAAACGTTATATTAAAAATTATTTATTCAAAAATCCCTTTTTTTATCGTAATAATGTAATAAATTTTAAGTTTTTTAAAATTATTTAAGATAATGATAATTCTGTTATTTTTTGAGTCAAATAGTTTGAAATAAGCAACGTCCAATTTTTATAAAGTGTAAATTTGTAAAAAAATAGCGACAATGAGTTTTATACCCGAAGAATTTCAAATTACCGCCCCATTATTTCAAAATACCTACTTGGTTAATGGAGCATTAAAAGAATGGAAAGGACCTACTACAGAAGTTTTTTCTACCATATCATCTACAGAAAATTATGCACCAACACTTTTAGGATCGATACCAACAATGGGGGTTTCAGAAGCCAATGAGGTTGTTGAAGCGGCTGTAAATGCCTATGATAATGGTCAAGGAATTTGGCCAACGATGAAAGTGACAGATAGAATTAAATGCATGGAGAATTTCGTAAATCAAATGAAATTGACTCGTAATGAAGTCGTTAAATATTTGATGTGGGAAATCGGAAAATCGTTACCAGATTCTGAAAAAGAATTTGACAGAACAGTAGAATATATTGTTGACACAATTGAAGATTATAAAAAATTAGACAGAAATAGCGCTCGATTTACAAAAAGTCAAGGCATTAATGCAATGGTTCGTCGCGGGCCACTTGGAGTTGTATTGTGTCTTGGACCTTACAATTATCCTTTAAACGAAACTTTTTCCTTGCTAATTCCTGCAATTATAATGGGAAATACGGTGATTTTCAAACCAGCAAAACACGGCGTTTTATTAATTTCACCTTTATTGGAAGCCTTTAGAAGTAGTTTCCCAAAAGGAGTTATCAATATTGTTTATGGACGAGGTCGTGATGTTGCATCGCCAATTATGGAGTCAGGGAAAATAGCTATTTTGGCTTTAATTGGAAATAGTAAATCGGCAATTGCATTGCAAGATCAACATCCAAATAAAAATAGATTGCGTTTAATTTTAGGTTTAGAAGCTAAGAATCCTGCGATTGTTTTGGCTGATGCCGATTTAGATTTGGCGATTCAAGAATGTGTTGCGGGAAGTTTATCTTTTAACGGTCAACGATGCACCGCATTGAAAATTTTATATGTTCACGAATCCATTGCCGAGGAATTCAACAAAAGATTTGCTGCTAAAGTAGATGCGCTTGCTTTTGGAAATCCTTGGGATAAATCGGTGTTTTTAACGCCATTACCAGAAAAAGACAAACCTGATTATATTCAAGAATTGATTGACGACGCCACAAGCAAAGGTGCCAAAGTAATCAACGCGAAAGGCGGGCAACATTACGATAATTATATTTTTCCAGCTGTTTTATATCCTATAAATAAGGAAATGCGAGTGTATCACGAAGAACAATTTGGACCCGTAGTTCCAATTTTGACTTTCAAAGATATTCAAGAACCATTGAAAGATATGGCCGAATCAAATTATGGTCAGCAAGTGAGTTTGTTTGGGAAAGATATTAAAACCATCGCACCACTTATTGATACTTTGGTGAATTTAGTTACCCGAGTAAACTTAAATAGTTCTTGTCAAAGAGGTCCAGATGTGTATCCGTTTACAGGTCGAAAAGATTCTGCTGTGGGAACTTTGAGTATTCACGATGCCTTGCGTTCATTTTCCATTAGGACTTTCGTAGCATCTAAAGACAATGAGTATAACAATGAAATCTTACAGGCATTGTTGAATAGTAAAGAATCGAATTTTATCAATACGGATTATATATTGTAATACTATCGTATTGAAAATTAGAAAAGATTGTATAACCGCAAACGCAATAGCACTATTTGTTTGCGGTTTTTGTATCTAATTATGGTATCATTCGACACTCGTTAAACTTGTCACAATTTCAAAATCTGATGAAAAACCATTTCTTTTTTTGTATTTTTGACAAGCAATACATATTTTATGACAGAAGAAAGAGTAATATTGGTAAATGAATTGGACGAACCAATAGGAACCATGGAAAAAATGGAAGCACACGAGAAAGCCATTTTGCATCGTGCCTTTTCAGTTTTTATTTTGAATAAGAACAATGAAATTATGCTTCAACAGCGCGCACATCATAAATACCATTCTCCATTATTATGGACCAATACGTGTTGTAGTCATCAACGATTTGGAGAATCTAATATTGAAGCCGGAACCAGAAGATTGAGAGAGGAAATGGGTTTTGAAGCCGAACTCAAAGAGTTGTTTCATTTTATTTATAAAGCGCCGTTTGATAATGGTTTGACCGAGCACGAACTGGATCACGTGATGATTGGTTATTTTAATGACGAACCTCAAATAAATATCGATGAAGTTGAAAGTTGGAAATGGATGAAAATTGAAGATGTTAAGGAAGATATGTTTGTCAATCCTGAATTATATACGATTTGGTTTAAAATAATTTTCGATGAATTCTACCATTATTTAGAAGACCATAAAATTTAGATGCATTAAAATATTTTATTTTGGAAGCTGATTTCCGAAATATAAAATCCAAAATATGAGAGTTACCATAAGCAGAAAAGCACATTTTAACGCAGCGCACCGTTTGTACAGAAAAGATTGGACATTTGAAAAAAATGATGCCGTTTTTGGCAAATGCAACAATCCTAATTTCCACGGTCATAATTATGATATGACAGTTAGTGTAACGGGGCAAATATATCCTGAAACGGGTTATGTTATGGATGTTAAATTTCTTTCAGATATTATTAAAGAAGAAATTGAAAACAAATTTGATCATAAGAATTTGAATTTGGATGTTCCTGAATTTCAAGATTTGAATCCTACAGCCGAAAATATTGTAGTTGTGATTTGGAATAAAATCAGAAGTCGAATTAAACCCGAATTTGATTTGGAAGTGGTTTTATATGAAACACCTCGTAATTTTGTAACCTATAAAGGAGAATAATGGAATTAAAAGTAGGTGATAAAGTGCCGAATTTTGTAGCAATTGATACGAATGGAGCTACTTTTGACAGCCAGAATACCATCGGGAAAAAACCAGTCGTACTATATTTTTATCCAAAAGACAACACACCCGGATGTACCGCTCAAGCCTGCAGTTTCCGTGATCAATATGAAGATTTTATCGTTTTAGGTGCTGAGGTAATTGGCGTTAGCAGCGATAGCGTTGCCGCGCATCAAAAATTCACGAAGCAGTATAAACTTCCTTTTATTCTTTTGTCAGATTTCAATAAAAAAATCCGAAACCTTTTTAGTGTTCCTTCTGGAATGTTTGGATTATTGCCTGGAAGAGTAACTTATGTAATTGATAAAGAAGGAATTATCGTTATGATTTTTGATAGTATGTTGGCAACAAAACACATTTCTAAAGCGCTTGACGCTATTAAAAAAATAGTTTAATTATGAAATTTGAAAGTTATCCTTTGCAATTTAACCCAATTTTAAAAGAAAGAATTTGGGGAGGGGAAAAATTAAAAACAGTACTTAACAAACCAATAACTTCTCAAATAACAGGAGAAAGTTGGGAATTATCAACTGTGCAAGGCGATGTTAGTATTGTTTCAAATGGAATATTAAAAGGAAAATCACTTACAGAATTAATTGAAAATCATCCTGAAGAAGTTTTAGGAATAGCAGTTTATAAAAAATTTGGGAAGCAATTTCCTCTGTTATTCAAATATTTGGATGCCAAAACCGATTTGTCAATTCAGGTACATCCTAATGATGCATTGGCAAAAGAACGCCACAATTCCTTTGGAAAAACAGAAATGTGGTACATTATGCAAGCCGATGAAAATGCAAGAATTATTGTTGGTTTCAAAGAAAAATCGAATGCAAAAGAATACGTTGCGCATTTGGAAAACAAAACCTTACTTGATTTATTGGAAGAAGTAAACGTTAAAACAGGCGATGTTTTCTTCCTTGAAACTGGAACGGTTCACGCTATTGGTGCGGGTTTGGTAGTTGCGGAAATCCAACAAACATCCGATATTACCTACCGATTATATGATTTTGATAGAGTCGATGCAGATGGAAATTTGAGAGAGTTGCACATTGATTTGGCTTTAGACGCAATCAATTACGACAAAGTCGAAACACATAAAACCTATTCAAAAGAGACAAACAAATCCAATGAAATAGTAAATTGTCCCTATTTTACGACGAATTATTTACCGCTTGACGGAACAATAAAAATTTCCAAAACATCAGAATCTTTCACGGTTTATATGTGTACGGGAGGAACGTTTCAATTGGAATGGGATCATGTTTTTTATAACTATAAAAAAGGGGATACGGTCTTAATTCCTGCTGCGATGACTAATTATAATTTGACTGGAACCGCCATACTTTTAGAAATTTATATTTCATAGTCGGTTATAGAAAGATTATATGTACTTTTGCAGACGAAAATTTAAATTTCAAATTAAAAAACACAAAATGGCAAACGTTAAAAATTTAAAAAAAGACATCAACTACGTTTTAGGAGATATTATTGAAGCAGTTTACTTATATGAAATCGCTACAACAGGTAAACCAACAGATGAAACGAATGCTTTGATAGATGAAGCTATTGCAAGTTTCGATACTTTGATCACTAAAGTAAACGCAAAAAACGTTGAAAACAAAAAAACGCACTTCAAACAAATCAATGTTGAATTGGAACAAGTTGCAAATCAATTGATTGCTAAAATCAACGGTTTACAATAAAATAAGTTTTAAAAAAGGTCAAATTTATTTTGGATTTTAGAAATTCAATTCTATATTTGTACACGAAATAAGTCGCCAGCGTAGCTCAGTTGGCTAGAGCAGCTGATTTGTAATCAGCAGGTCGTGGGTTCGAGTCCCTCCGCCGGCTCTTTTTAAAAAAAAACCATTTTACGAAAGTAAAATGGTTTTTTGTTTTTAAATCTATCCGATTTTTACCCGATTAATTCATTTTAATTATTGGGACAAATACAAGAGCAGCTTCGGCACATTTTAAAAACAAAATTAAAGCAGTTGTTTACCCAGGAGGTCGTCCAGATTTCGTTTTGAATCATTTATTTAAAAAGCATAAAAAATTGGTTAAGGTTCAAGAATTTTCAATTTCTTGGTATAAAGAGTATTTGTCTAAACAAAAATATGCCCCGGAGAAAACGAGTATTGCCCATTAAAACAGTTTTAAATTTTCAAATTCCCACATTATAACTATCTTTGAGGTCTTAAAATAAGATATCAAAATGACATTATCTCAATTACTTACACCATCAATTGAAAAAGCAATCCAATCGCTATTTGATGTAGCCCTTGACAAAATCGAATTTCAATCGACACGCAAGGAATTTGAAGGTGATATTACGATGGTAATTTTTCCCTTACTGAAAGTCATAAAAAGTAATCCCGTTGAATTGGGAAATAAAATAGGAACCTATTTAGTACATAATAACTCGGAAGTTAAAACTTTTAATGTGGTTTCTGGGTTTTTAAATATTGTAATTTCAGATGAATATTATATAAATTTCTTCAATAATATTAAAGACAATCCTAAATTTGGTTTTGTTGCTCCAAATCCAAATGAAGCTGCGGTTATGGTCGAATATTCTTCACCAAATACTAATAAACCTTTACATTTAGGACACGTTCGTAATAATTTATTAGGATATTCTGTTGCCGAAATCATCAAAGCATCAGGAAAAAAAGTATATAAAACGCAAATCATCAACGACCGTGGAATCCACATTTGTAAGTCAATGTTGGCGTGGCAAAAATTCGGGAACTTGCCTACCGGACAGGCTGGAGGACAAACTCCAGAAAATTCAGGATTAAAAGGCGATAAATTAGTTGGTAATTTTTATGTTGCTTTTGACAAAGCGTACAAAGAAGAAATTGCGCATTTAATGAGCGAAGGAAAATCAGAAGATGAAGCTAAAAAGCAAGCGCCAATTATTCTTGAAGCACAAGAAATGCTGTTGAAATGGGAAGCTGGCGATGCCGAAGTGATTGCACTTTGGAAAACGATGAACCAATGGGTTTATGATGGTTTTGCGATAACGTACAAAAATTTAGGCGTTGATTTTGACAGTTATTATTATGAAAGCAACACCTATTTATTAGGAAAAGACGTGGTTCAAATTGGGTTGGAAAAAGGAATTTTCGAAAAAGATCCTGATGGTTCGGTTTGGATTGATTTAACTCCCGATGGTTTGGACAGAAAAATCGTTCTTCGTTCTGATGGAACTGCCGTATATATGACGCAGGATATTGGAACCGCAATCCAGCGTGTAAAGGACTTCCCAGACGTTGGCGGTATGGTTTACACCGTTGGAAACGAGCAAGATTATCACTTTAAAGTCTTGTTTTTGATTTTGAAAAAATTAGGTTTTGAGTGGTCTAAAAACCTATTCCATTTGTCGTACGGAATGGTGGATTTGCCTTCTGGAAAAATGAAAAGCCGAGAAGGAACCGTTGTCGATGCTGATGATTTGATGAATGAAATGACACAAACGGCTCAGAAAATTTCTGAAGATTTAGGGAAATTAGAAAGCTATTCTGCCGAAGAAAAAGCCAAATTATACAACACCATCGGTTTGGGTGCCTTGAAATACTACATTTTGAAAGTCGATCCTAAAAAGAGAATCCTATTTGACCCTGAAGAATCCGTTGATTTTGCTGGAAATACAGGACCTTTTATCCAATATACCTATGCGAGAATCCAATCGATTATTCGCAAAGCCAACTTCGATTTTGTTGCAAAAACAGCCATTGAAACTTTGCACGAAAAGGAAAAAGAAGTGCTAAAACAATTGGAATTATTTCCTGAAGTAATTCAAAATGCGGCGCAAAATCACAGTCCTGCATTAATCGCCAACTACACCTACGACTTGGTTCGCGAATACAATTCGTTCTATCAAGCGGTTCCGATTTTAGGTTCAAATGTGCAAGATGAAAAGGTTTTCCGTGTGCAATTGTCCAAAAAAGTTGCCGACACGATTGCCGCTGCATTCCAACTTTTGGGGATTCAAGTGCCAGATAGAATGTAGATTTATTTGGGCGTGCCCTCGTTTAGAACGTACTGAATTAACATCATAATTTGTCGTAAACTCGGTCGTGCTGTTCGTTGCAAGTCCTCACCACGCTAAAAAGCGAGGCTGTGGGCTTTTCACTGCCATCACTCACGCAAAACCGGTTCAATTCAACATTTCAGTACCAAAATAATTCTGCTAAAAAACAACTGCAATTTTGCCACTTTGAACCTTTGACGCTTTACAACTTTATCTTATATTTGTATTTCAATAAACAAGTACAATTATGTTCGATAATTTAAGTGATAAATTAGACAAAGCCTTTCATATACTAAAAGGACACGGAAAAATAACAGAAATTAATGTTGCCGAAACATTAAAAGAAGTTCGTCGTGCCTTATTAGACGCCGATGTTAACTTTAAAATAGCCAAAGACTTTACGACCAAAGTAAAAGAAAAAGCCATTGGACAAAATGTATTAACAACCTTACAACCCGGACAATTATTAGTTAAATTAGTCAAAGACGAACTTACCGAATTAATGGGTGGTGAAGTGTCAGGAATTAATCTTTCTGGAACGCCAACCGTAATTTTAATGTCGGGTTTGCAAGGTTCTGGAAAAACTACTTTTTCAGGTAAATTAGCTAATTTTCTTAAAACTAAAAAGAATAAAAATCCACTTTTAGTTGCGTGTGATGTGTATCGTCCTGCGGCAATCAACCAGTTGCACGTGGTAGGAAGTCAAATTGGTGTTGAAGTGTATTCTGAATTGGGAAACAACAATCCTGTTGAAATTGCACAAAATGCAGTTAAATATGCCAAAGAAAAAGGCTACAATGTTGTAATTGTCGATACTGCCGGTCGTCTCGCTGTTGATGCACAAATGATGGATGAAATTGCTCGTGTTCACAAAGCAATTCAACCACAAGAAACGTTATTTGTTGTAGATGCAATGACGGGACAAGATGCTGTAAATACGGCAAAAGCGTTCAATGATATATTAAATTTTGACGGTGTAATCCTTACCAAATTAGATGGTGATACTCGTGGTGGAGCTGCCATTTCTATAAAATCGGTGGTTAATAAACCAATTAAATTTGTAGGAACTGGTGAAAAAATGGAAGCAATTGACATTTTCTATCCAGAGCGTATGGCGGAACGAATCCTTGGAATGGGTGATGTTGTGTCTTTGGTGGAAAGAGCGCAAGAGCAATATGACGAAGAAGAAGCGAGAAAAATTCAAAAGAAAATTGCCAAAAACGAATTTGGTTTTGATGATTTCCTTTCTCAAATTCAGCAAGTCAAAAAAATGGGAAATATGAAAGACTTAGTTGGAATGATTCCCGGAGCTACAAAAGCAATGAAAGATGTGGAAATTGAAGATGATGCTTTCAAACACATTGAAGCAATTATTCATTCCATGACGCCAAATGAAAGAACAAAGCCCGCAATAATTGATATGAAAAGAAAAACCAGAATTGCAAAAGGTTCTGGAACTAAAATTGATCAAGTGAATCAATTGATGAAACAGTTTGAACAAATGAGCAAAATGATGAAAATGATGCAAGGACCAGGCGGAAAAAATATGATGAAAATGATGGGCGGAATGCAAGGGGGTATGCCTGGAATGAGGTAATATTTTATGTCGAAAGTCAAAAGTCTTAAAGTCTAAAGAAAAGACTAAAAGATAATAGACTAAGAGATAAAAGACTTAAAATTGTCGAAAGTCGAAAGTCAAAAAAACAACAACATACAACAACGGTTTTTAGCTTAATTTTTCCAGTTCTATCAAGAACTTTAAACCTTAAACTTTAAACTTTACATAACAACAAAAACAACAACAACCGTTTTTCGCTTATTTTTTTTCGTTCTGTCAAGAACTTTAAACCTTAAACTTTAAACATTACAAACAACAACAATGCAATTACTAGACGGAAAAAAAGTATCTGAAGATATTAAAGTCGAAATCACGGCTGAAGTACAAAAGATGAAAGACAACAACGAAAAAGTGCCTCATTTGGCTGCAATTATCGTTGGAAATGATGGCGCAAGTTTAACTTACGTTGGAAGCAAAGTGAAAGCTTGCGAAAGAGTTGGTTTTGAATCGACATTAATAAATTTGCCAAGCACCACTTCTGAAACTGAATTACTTTTAAAAATTAAGGAGTTAAACGAAGACGACAACATCGATGGATTTATAGTTCAATTGCCTTTGCCAGATCAAATTGACACTCAAAAAGTCTTAATGGCTGTTGATCCAAGTAAAGATGTAGATGGTTTTCATCCTGAAAATTTTGGTAAAATGGCATTGGATATGACCACTTTTATACCTGCAACTCCTTTTGGAATCTTAGAATTATTAGAACGCTACAATGTAGAAACCAAAGGAAAACATACCGTTGTTATTGGTCGTAGCCATATTGTAGGTCGTCCGATGAGTATTTTGATGGGAAGAAAAGGATTTCCAGGAAATTCTACCGTTACATTAACGCACAGTTATACTAAAAATATTGCAGAGATTACAATTCAAGCCGATATTATAATTACGGCTTTGGGAGTTCCAAATTACCTTAAAGCAGAAATGGTAAAAGACGATGCCGTTGTAATTGACGTTGGTATTACTAGAGTGAATGATGAATCGAACGAAAAAGGATATGTAATTACTGGTGATGTTGATTTTGAAAATGTAAGTAAAAAAGCATCTTATATTACCCCAGTTCCTGGCGGGGTTGGACCAATGACTATTGCTATGCTATTGAAAAATACCTTGTTAGCAAGAGAGCAAAGAAAATTAGCTAATAAATAATTCTAAAAAAGCCTTAAACATTATACGTTTAAGGCTTTTTTATTTAATAATCTCCACGGTTTTTAAATCTTGGATCGTCTTTTTTGATAAATTCTGTTCTTCGTTTTACAGATTCAATTTTCGGCAAACTCGCTTCTTCTGTTTTGCTTGAAGGTTCAATAAGTTGGTTCAATTCAAGAATTTCTGCATCGGTTAAATCACGAAATCTTCCCACAGGAATATCCAATGAAATATTGATAATCCGAATACGTTTCAACGCCACCACATCATACCCTAAATATTCCGACATTCTACGAATTTGGCGGTTTAATCCTTGTGTCAAAACAATTTTAAATATAAATTGACTGATTTGTTCTACTTTACATTTTCTTGTAATCGTATCCAAAATCGGGATTCCGTTGCCCATTCTTTCAATAAATTGTGCTGTTATCGGCTTGTTTACCGTAACCGTATATTCCTTTTCGTGATTGTTTCTAGCACGAAGTATTTTGTTTACAATATCGCCATCATTCGTCATAAAAATCAATCCTTCGCTGGCTTTATCCAATCTTCCAATTGGGAAAATCCGTTTGGGATAATTGACATAATCTACAATATTGTTGCGAACATCTAAATTGGTCGTGCATTCAATTCCCACGGGTTTGTTGAATGCCAAATAAACTGGTTTTTCTCGTTGTTCCCGGATTAATTTTCCGTCAATTCGAATTTCATCGGAATGAGAAACTTTCGTGCCCAACTCTGGAATTACGCCATTAATTGTAACCCGACCTTCGTCAATTAATTTATCGGCTTCCCGACGCGAACAATAACCTGTTTCTCCAATGAATTTATTGAGACGCTTTAGATTTTCTTCCATTGTGCAAAGTTAATTAGAAAATCGCTTATTAGTTAGTTTGTAGATTAAATAGTTAGGCTTCTACTAAAAAAGCAACTATTTTTTGATATAAATCAGTATCATTCATACTGTGTCCAATTCCTTTTGTTGGTATAAAAATGGAATCTTTCCAAGCAATTGCATTTTTTTCTCCTTCAGAAAAAGCAACAATTTTATCTTCAATATCATGTGCAATAAAACCTTTGGTTGATATATTGGAGGAGAAAATTTGACCGCTAAATTCAGTAATAGTAAGGTTGTAATTTTCCAAATAATAGTTTTCTAAACCTTTATATATTATAGAATTCAAACTCAATAATGCAATATAATTTTTGAGAATTACTTTGAAATCTGATGGCGCTCCAAGAATGACCATCTTTTGAATTGCAGGATTTTGATAGAGCGATTGATAATACAAACACGCTTTGCCACCAATGGAATGGCCAATTAAAATTTGTGGTTTATATTTTTTGGCTACATGATTTATGAATTCTGCATATTTTGGAACATTGAAATCTATTCCACCTGATAATCCATGAGCAGGAGCATCAATTGCAACAATAGTATTTCCGGATTCTAATAAAAAAGGAAGTGCTTTTTTCCAACGAGCCGAATTGCTTTCCCATCCGTGAATTAAGAAAATTACGGTTTCATCTCCTTTCCAAATATAGGTTTGAATAGCATTTCCTTCAAAATCCAAAGTCACGGCTTCCGCATCTTGAAGAATTTCCGGGATTGAATGTAATGTAATTTTTCCTTTTCTGGGAATGCTGAATAAATCATACGCCTTTTGAGTTGCTTTCTTTGGGGAAATAAAACTCAGCACATTGATATAAAAACCTATGGATTTTGTAAGTAGGAAATAATTGATTTTCTTCATAATAAAAAAGCCACGGTATTAGCGTGGCTTCATATAATTAAAATTTAGAAAATAACTTTTCCATTTTTTCTCTTTCCTCTTCAGCAAGTGAGCTGTCAACTAAGATTCTTCCTGAATGTTCGTCGGTGATGATTTTTTTTCTAGAGGCAATTTCCACTTGTGTTTGTGGTGGAATTGTAAAGAATGAACCTGCCGATGCACCTCTTTCAATAGAAACTACTGCTAATCCGTTGCGAACACTTGATCTAATTCGTTTGTAAGCAGCTAATAATCTTTGCTCAATTAAAGCTTGGTATTCAGCCGATTTTTCAGTCAAGAAACCTTCTTCTTTTTCAGTTTCAGACATAATTGCATTCAATTCTGTCTTTTTATGTTTCAAGTGAGTTGATTTAATATCTAATTTTTCTTTAGATTGAGAAATCACTTCTTTTTTATGTTCAATAGTAGCTTTCATTTCTTTAATTTGCTTTTCAGCTAATTGAATTTCAAGCTCTTGAAACTCAACTTCTTTTGTTAAAGAGTTGAATTCTCTGTTGTTACGAACAGTTTCTTGTTGTTTAACATATTTTTTCATTGAATCATTGTGATCGTCAATAGCTATTTTTTTAGCTTTGATAAGGTCTTCAATAACTGTCAAATCATTTTTAAGTTTATCTAAACGAGTGCTTAAACCAGCAACTTCATCTTCTAAATCTTCTACTTCTAAAGGAAGTTCTCCTCTAACATTTCTGATTTCGTCAATTCTTGTATCAATTAATTGCAAATCATACAATGCTCTTAATTTGTCTTCTACATTTAGTTCTTTCGTATTCGCCATAATAATTATAAGTACTTAACTGGATTTGTATTTTCTTCCGATAAAATGATTGCAAAATTAAGGATTTTTTTCCTAAGAAAATCAACAATATAATTTTTTGTATATCTTTCGCTCTCAAAATGACCAATATCGGCTAAAATTATCCGATTTTCGGCTTCATAAAACTGATGGTACTTCAAATCTGCCGTTAAAAAAACATTTGCGCCAGCAGCAATTGCATTTTTGATTGCAAAACTTCCAGCACCTCCAAGAAGTGCAACTTTTTTTATTGGTTTTCCGATAAATTCAGAATGACGAATTCCCTCACATTGCATTTTATCTTTCACAAACAATAAAAAATCTTTTTCGGTCATCGGATTTTCTAATTCTCCAATCAATCCCATTCCGATATTTTGATGTTTGTTTTGCAATTCTATGATTTCATAAGCCACTTCTTCATAAACATGACTTTCAAAAAGTGCTTTTAGAATTTTGCTTTCTAATTGTTTTTCAAAGGTAACTTCAATCTTAATTTCATCTGCCTCGACAAATTCAAATCGTTCTCCAATTTCAGGATTGCTGCGCTCATTTCCCATATAAGTTCCCATTCCTTTAGAACTAAAACTACAATTTTCATAGTTTCCAATCGTTCCTGCACCAGTATCAAAAAGGGCATTTCGAACTTTTTCTACATTTTCAGGAATGGTGAAAGTGACTAATTTTCTAATAAATTGCTCTTTGGGAATTAGAATTTTAGTATTTATTAAACCTAAAGCATCGCCGAAAATTTTATTTACACCTTCAGGATGATTGTCTAATGCCGTATGAACTGCATAAATTGCAATATCATTCTTGATTGCTTTAATAATGCAACGTTCAACATAATTTTTCCCAGTAATTTTCTTCAATCCAGAGAATAATATTGGATGGAAACAAACTACTAAGTTGCATTTTTTTGCAATAGCTTCGTCAATTACACTTTCTAAAGCATCGTGACAAACTAAAATTCCAGTTGCCAGGTTCTCTAAATCACCTACTAATAATCCAACATTATCAAAATCTTCAGCATACGCTAAAGGCGCCATTTCTTCAAGAACCGAAATTATTTCTTTGATTTTTATCACTTGTTACTTTTTTATTACTTTTTTGAATATACAAATTAACGAAAAAACAAATCAACTTTTTTATAAAGATAAAATAGTATACTTTCGTATAATGAATTTATTGCGAAAAATACTGTTTCCATTTGCCATAATATATGGTGTAATAACTTCATTTCGAAATTTCCTATTCGATAATGGCTTTCTCAAATCGTATTCATTTGAAGTTCCTATTATAGTTGTTGGAAATCTAAGTGTTGGCGGAACTGGAAAAACACCTCAAATAGAATATTTAATCCGATTATTATCTGAAAAATATAAAATTGCAACCTTGAGTCGTGGTTATAAAAGAAAATCAAAAGGTTTTATTTTGGCTGATGCCAATGTAAATGCGTTTTTAATTGGAGATGAACCGTTTCAGTTTTATTCCAAATTTCCAAATATTCAAGTTGCTGTTGATGCCAATCGAAAAAATGGTATCGAACAATTGCTTTCTCAATCTTTAAAACCAGAAGTGATATTATTAGATGATGCCTTTCAACACAGAAAAGTAAAAGCAGGGCTTTATATTTTGTTGACTTCATATAACGAATTGTATTCTGATGATTTTCAGCTTCCTACTGGAAATTTAAGAGAAAATAGGAGCGGAGCAAAAAGGGCAAATGTGATACTAGTTACAAAATGCCCATCTGATTTATCAAATGAAGAGCAACTAAAAATAAGAAAAAAGTTAGCTATTTTAGACACTCAAAAACTATATTTCACAACAATCGCTCACGATGAATTTGTGTATTCAGAAAATGAAAAACGCAAAGTTTCAGAGATTCAAAATGTTGATAAATTACTTTTGGCAGGAATCGCAAAACCTCAATCCTTTTTCGCACATTTACAGAATAATAATAAAGAGTGTATGACTTTTCCAGACCATCATCATTTCACGGAAAAAGACATTTTAGGAATTAAAAATAAAGCCAATAACAAAATCATAATTACCACCGAAAAAGATTATGTTAGATTGAAAGGAAGTATCTCAAAAGAACAAATTTTTTACCTTCCAATACAAATTAAATTTATTTCAGAAGGTGAAAATTTTGACAAAATCATTACTAATTATGTGGAATTCAGTTCAAGAAACAGTTAATGATTAACCTTTAGTAATAAAATTAAGTCAATAATTCTTGAAGAATATCCAATTTCATTATCATACCAACCCACAACTTTCACCATTTTATCAATAACGGATGTTAATTGTGCGTCAAACACACAAGAATTGGTATTTCCTATAATGTCAACTGATACAATTGGGTCTTCAGTATAATCTAAAATCCCTTTAAAATTGGTTTCTGATGCAGTTTTGAAAGCAGCATTAATTTCTGCAATAGAAACTTGTGTTTTCACATTGAATGTGATGTCGGTCAACGAACCATCTGGAACGGGAACCCGAATACCACAACCCCCGATTTTTCCTTCAAATTTTGGAAATATTTTTGTCAGTGCTTTTGCTGCTCCAGTAGTTGTTGGAACTATAGATTGTGAGGCGCCACGTGCTCTGCGTAAATCTTTATGAGGCTGATCGTGCAAACTTTGGTCAGTGGTATAAGAATGAACCGTCGTAATATAGGCCTGTTCAATTCCGCATAATTCGTCAATAATTTTAATCATCGGGGCAGCATTATTAGTGGTGCAGCTCGCGTTTGAAATTATAGTTTCGCTACCATTAAGAATAGTTTCATTGACACCTAAAACCACTGTTTTTATAGAATCAACATCTGATGGTGCTGACAAAATTACCTTTTTGGCTCCAGCCAATATGTGTGCGTTTATTTCGTCAAAAGTGTGGTATTTTCCAGTAGATTCAATAACAAAATCGATATTTAAGGATTTCCAATCTAAATTGGATATTGATTTTTCATGAAAAAATAAATAAGCTTTTTCATTTACAACAATTGAATTTTCTGTAAAACTACATTTGTAAGGAAGTTTCCCGTGAATACTGTCATATTTCACAAGATGCGCCATCGTTTTGTTGTCGGCAATGTCATTAATCGCTACAACTTCAATTGTTGGATGGTTTAAAAGCAATCGAAATAAATTCCGACCAATTCTTCCAAATCCATTAATGGCAATTCTTGTTTTTATCATTTTTTAACGTCGCATTTTCCCCCTTTGGGGGTTAGGGGGCCTATAATATATGTTTTTGAGCTTTATAAGAAGACCTCACTAGTGGACCACTTTCAACGTGTCGGAAACCCAATTCAAGTCCAAATTGTTCATATTTTGCAAATTGATCGGGAGTTATAAATTCCTTCACAGGCAAGTGTTTTTTACTTGGTTGCAAATATTGTCCGATGGTTACAACGTCAACATTCGCTTGACGCAAATCCTTCATTGTTTGAAAAACTTCTTCTTCAGTTTCACCCAAACCAAGCATAATTCCTGATTTAGTTCTGTTGATTCCTTTTTCTTTTAGGTATCTCAAAACTTCTAAACTGCGGTCATATTTTGCTTGAATTCTAACTTCTCTTGTCAATCTTCGAACAGTTTCTACGTTATGAGAAACCACTTCAGGATTTGCCTCAACGATTCGGTCAATATTTCTTTCTATTCCTTGAAAATCTGGAATTAAGGTTTCCAATGTAGTTGTTGGATTCATTCTTCGAATTGCTTTTATAGTTTCAATCCAAATAATAGAACCGCCATCTTTCAAATCATCTCTGTCAACACTTGTAATTACAGCGTGTTTGATATTCATAATTTTTATGGAACGGGCTACTTTTTCTGGTTCATCCCAATCTACAGTTTCGGGTCTTCCCGTTTTTACCCCACAAAAACCACAAGAACGCGTACAAATATTCCCAAGAATCATAAACGTAGCAGTTCCTTCGCCCCAACATTCACCCATATTCGGACAGCTTCCAGAAGTACAAATGGTGTTGAGTTTATATTTATCGACCAAGCCACGAAGCTCAGTATATTTTTGACCAATCGGTAATTTTACTTTTAACCATTTTGGTTTTCCAGTTGGAAGTACATTTTCTAAAACAGATTCCATAATAGGTATTTTGATGTTGCAAATATACGGAAAGTAGATTAGTTGCTGTTTTATTTAATTGGAAATTCAAAAGTAAAAATGGAATATAATTCTGAATTTATAATTACCTTTTATTTTGAATTATTTCTGCCAATAATTTCTTAGCACGTAGAATTTTAACTTTCACATTGCTCAATGGTTCATCTAGCTGGTTTGCAATTTCCTGATAGCTCATTTCTTGAAAATAACGCAACTGAATGACTTCTTGATAGTGAAGTTTCAATTCCTTGATGTATTGAAGTAATTGTGATAAATTTTGTTCTGTAATCAATTTGTCTTCTGCTGATGGAGTAGTATCGGCAATATTATAAGCATGATAATCATCTTCGTCTGTAATTTCTACAAATAACGAGGACTTTTTCTTTCGTAAAATATCAATATGAACGTTTTTTGCAATAGCAATTAACCACGTATTAAATTGAAATTCAGGATTGTAGGTGGCTATTTTATCGAATGCTTTTGAGAAGGTTTCGATGGTAATATCTTCGGCGTCTGTTTCGTTTTCAGTACGTTTCAACATAAAAGCATAGACTTCATTCCAATAAAAATCCAATAGAAAATTAATGGCAACTTGATCACCAATTTTAGCTTTTTCTATATTTTTTATTATTTCCAATGTACGGGTTTTGAGAAAATGTTAGATACAAAGATATTCATTTGTGTGAATATAAGTACAATCTCAATTATTGGAAACCAATACATTACATCTTTTTCTTTCAATTTGCCTGCTGAAAATCCTAGAATAATCCAAGTGAATAGGTATCTAAAACCAATTATACTCAAAACGACAATCCATTGATATTGAAAAACTAATAGAATTATAGGTAAAATTAAAAACAATATTTGCGAAATAAAAAATACGGAAAGTTGAATTCTGTCAAATGATTTATAAAAAGTTGCAGTAGCTACGTGGCGCTTTTTCTGAGCAATCCAATCCTTAAAAGTCATATTTGGTTTGGAATACGTAAAACTATCAGGGGAATAACAGCATATCGTATTGTTTCCTTTGCTAGCCTGATTGATAAATAAATCGTCGTCACCGGAACGAATTTTCATGTGGTCGATAAACCCATTTACTTTGAAAAATTCGTCTTTTTTGTAAGCTAAATTTCTTCCAATCCCCATGTAAGGATGGCCTACTTTCGCCCAAGAGAAGTATTGAACTGCGGATAACATCGTTTCAAAACGGATGATTTTGTTCAAGAAAGAACCTCTAATTTTTTCATAAGCGCCATATCCCAAAACAAATGTTTTATGCATCGTAAACTGAGAACTCATTAATGTAATCCAGTCTTTCGAAGTCGGATAACAATCGGCATCTGTAAAAAGCAAATAGTCTTTTGTGGCAGCTTTGATTCCTAATGTCAATGCGAACTTTTTGTTACCCCAAAAAGCTTCATTATTTTCAACTTTTACCAATCTAATATTGGTATATTTTTTTTCAAATTCTTCAAAAATATCTAATGTTGTATCGCTTGAAGCATCGTCAATTAAAATAATTTCAAAATCTGGGTAGTTTTGTTCTGCCAAAAGAGGAATAAAATTAATTACATTCTTTTCTTCATTTTTAGCGCAAACAATTACCGAAATTGGAATTCTTTTAGGTGTGCTTTTTTGAATTTTTGCAAAAGCAAATTTTGTGAAAATACCTGCATAATAAAAAAGTTGCACAGCAACAATTACAATAAATATATAAAAAATAGTGATTAACATATCAATTTTTCTTTTTTTTTGGATGTGCCCAAAGGTATGAATTCAAATAGGATTTACAAACAGAGATTTTGTATTTAAATAAAATTTTTCTGCTTGGAATTAATTTTAGATAATGTTTACTTCCGCTTCAATATGAATTCCGAAAGTATTGAAAATTGTATCTTGAATTTCCTTGGAAACATTCAAAATTTCTTGACCTGTAGCCGAGCCATAATTTACTAAAACCAAAGCTTGATTTTTATGAATTCCCGCATCGCCATAGCGTTTCCCCTTGAAACCGGCTTGTTCAATTAGCCAGCCAGCGGGAACTTTTACTTCGGTTTCGGAAATTTCATAGAATTTCATTTCAGGGAATTTTTGATGAATTTTCTCGAAATCTGATTTTAAAACAATTGGATTTTTGAAAAAACTACCGCTGTTTCCTAATACTTTTGGATCGGGTAATTTGCTTTGTCGAATTGCTATTACAGCATTGCTTACGTCTTTTAGTGTTGGCGTTACGATGTTGTTTTTTTCTAATTCTAATGTGATATCGCCATAAGAAATATTGATTTTATGATTTCTTTTCGTCAATTTAAAAATTACCGAAGTGATTATATATTGGTCTTTCAATTCATTTTTGAAAATACTTTCTCTATAACCAAAATAACATGCTGTTTTTGAGAAGGTTTTCATTTCCAGAGTGTCAATTTTAATAGCCAAACAAGAAACAAAAGTGTCTTTTATTTCGGTTCCATAGGCACCAATATTTTGAACAGGTGTAGTTCCGACATTTCCAGGAATCAATGACATATTTTCTAATCCACCAAAATTTTGATTGATTGTCCACAAAACAAATTCGTGCCAATTTTCTCCCGCTTGGCTTTCTATCCATACAAAATCGTCATTTTCTTCAACTATTTTTTTGCCTTTTAAATCAATATGAATTACCAAAGCATCAATATCTTGGGTTAAAAGCATATTGCTTCCGCCACCCAAAATGAATTTGTTTTTAGCTTTATTTTCAATCAAAACAGTTTTTAAATCTGCTACGGAATGAACGCTTACAAATTGTTTTGCGTTGGCTTGAATGCCAAAAGTATTGTAATTTTTTAAAGAAAAATGATTTAGAATTTCCATTTATATAGCATAAAAGTAAAAAGCAAATGTACTTTAAACCTATTAAAAATTATAATTTATTATTTAATCCATTGACAAGCCACGATTCAAAAATTCTAGAAGTGGTTTCAAAACGATTAATTTTTCTGCTGTAGCTTTCACGAAATTTTCATTAAATAGCGCTCCGTCTGCTATTTTATGAATCGCAACAAAACTTTTAAGTTTCAAAAATTCAATTGCAGGATGCTCCTTGTCAAAATCTTTTGGTCCGTTTTTCAAGGAATTTGATTCTGTTCTTTCTAATCCAGAATAGAATTTTTTGAAGTTTTTATCGTTCAAAATTGCTTCCAAATCTTCATAAAAAAAGGCAATTTCTTTTCTAATTTTTTTTAAATCATCAGATTCAGGACTGTACATTCCCGCAGCTATAAAACTGCTTCCTTTTTCAATATGAATATAATATCCTGGTCCATTTTTATTGCCTTGGTTGGTATTCATCCAAATTCCTAAATGAGTTTTATAAGGTGCTTTATTTTTAGAAAAACGAATATCACGGTTAATTCGGAATGCGCAATTTTTCACTTCTAAGAGTTCCAAATTGGAATCTTGTGGTTTCATAATCTCAAAAAATGCTTGAATTAATTGATGATAATCCTTTTTAAACTCTTCGTAACGTTTTTTATTTTCTAAAAACCAATCCCGATTATTATTAGTTTTTAAATCCCTAAGAAATTCTAATGAATGTTTTGAAATCATAATTTATTGTAATTGTTTCGTCAAATCTTCCTCGCTTAAATATCCTGAATGTTTCCAAATTACTTTATTGTTTTGGTATAATAATAAGGTAGGAAGTTCGTCAATTTTCAATTCAGTAATTAAAGTCTTATTTTCATCTGCATTTAACTGAATAATAGTCACTTTTTCCGCCATTCCTTTCTGCATTTTCAATAGATACGGTGTCATTTTTTTACAAGGCGCACACCATTCAGCATAAAAATCAATTAAAACTTTTTTATCAGAATTTAGTAATTCTTTGTATTCCTGAATGCACATTCCGATGATTTTATCACTTGGAATTGACAATCCTGCGGCATTCCATTTCATTATTCCACCTTGCACTTCATAAATGGTTTTGAAACCTAATTCTTGCAATTTTTCGGCTGCTTTTTTACTTCTTCCGCCAATCATACAATAGACGAATATAGGTTTTGATTTGTCATATTCACTGACTTTTCCATCAAAATTATCACCGTTCCAATTGATGTTTTTCGCATTTTCAATGTGTTGTCCTGCAAATTCTTCTGGAGAACGAACATCGATAATTTGAGCATTAGTAGTCGCTTTTATTTTATCAGCAAAAGCTGTTGGTGCTATTGATTCGTATTTTTTTTCGGCTTGACCGTTACAATTTGTAAATAGGAATCCGATAAATAATAAGGAGAAAAGGGTTGCTTTCATTGCATGTTTATTTAAATTTAATTTAAAATTTATCAGTAAAGGAAACGGTTAATTATTGAATTTGCAAAACTTACAAGTTAAATATTTTATAACTCTGATGGGTCGATTTTATTATGGATTCCGTTCGTTCAGGATGTGTATCGGAAATAAATAGTTGTCCAAAATCATCATTATTGACCATTTCTACAATTTTTCCAACACGAGTTTCATCTAATTTATCAAAAATATCGTCAAATAACAAAATTGGATTTTCACCAGATTGTTTTTTTACAAATTCAAATTGAGCCAATTTTAATGCTATTAAAAATGATTTTTGTTGGCCTTGAGACCCAAACTTTTTTATCGGATAATTGTCTATTTCAAATGACAAATCGTCTTTGTGAATTCCGACACTTGTATAATGCAAAACCCTATCTTTATTGATGTTTTCTTGTAAAAGCAACAACAATTCTTTTTCAAACAATTGACTTTCATAGACCAATTGAACTGTTTCTTCAGAACCTGTAATTGCTTGATGGTGTTTGTTAAATATTGGAACAAAATCAGCTAAAAATGCTTTTCTTTTTTCAAATATCGTTTGTCCTAAACCATTCAATTGTTCATTATATATGGATAATGTATCGATTTCAAAAACCTGATTCAAAGCAAAATATTTCAATAAAGCATTGCGCTGATTGAGGATTTTTTGATATTGAATTAGTTGGTACAAATAATTGGAATCCAACTGTGAAATCACACTGTCAACAAATTTTCTTCTGGTTTCACTGCCTTCAACAATCAAATCTCTATCGGCGGGTGAAATTATTACAAGCGGTATGAAACCCAAATGTTCGGAAAACTTATCGTATTGTTTTCCATTTCGTTTTAAAATTTTCTTTTGCCCTTTTTTTAAACTACAAACAATTTGCTCTGTTCGCTCGTTTTTTTCAAATTCGCCATCTACAACAAAGAATTCTTCGCCGTGTTTGATATTTTGAACCGCCAATGGGTTGAAATAGCTTTTTCCATACGATAAATGAAAAATAGCATCCAATACATTGGTTTTTCCAATTCCATTTTTTCCAACAAAGCAATTTATTTTGCTGTCAAACTCGAAATTGGCTTCTGAAAAATTTTTATAATTGAATAAAGAAATTTTTTTTAGATACATTTATGAAACTTACTGATAATGAGAGAATTGAAAATCTTAATTTGTTTTATTTTTAAAGGTGCAAATTATTGAAAATTATCGATAAAACCTCATTTAGGGGAATTTGAATTCCAAATATATTGTAATTTGTATGAATGTACCTCAAAATCAATAAAATGTTACATTTATTTGAATATAAAAGCGTTTTTTTTATGACAGTTTCAATAAAAATTTTATTTTTGCCACTCACTAATTTAAAATTAAATGGCAACGTCCAATAAAAGAGGCTA
>CAMCDQ010000009.1 GCA_945873505.1 Chitinophaga pinensis | reverse complement strand
TTCAAAGCAATTTTGGTACTTCCTGATTTTTCTAGTTTTTTAAATCCTAAAGTTTGGATGGTTGGGTTTACAATTGCAATTGTTGCTTCTATAGAAACTTTATTGTGTATTGAAGCTGCCGATAGAATGGATGTTCAAAAACGATTCACAGACACAAACGTAGAGTTAAAAGCACAAGGAATTGGAAATATAGTAAGTGCTCTTTTAGGTGGTTTGCCTATGACTTCAGTTGTCGTTCGCTCTTCGGCAAATGCAAATGCAGGAGCTAAGTCTAAAATGTCAACAGTTATTCATGGAGTTTTGTTACTAATAAGCGTATTATCAATACCAGTAATTTTAAATAGGATTCCTTTTGCTACTTTGGCCGCTATTTTATTATTAATTGGATACAAATTAGCAAATCCATCTATTTTTAAACATTTTTGGAGTCAAGGGAAGTATCAATTTGTTCCATTCATTGCTACTTTTGGAGCAGTTGTATTTTTGGATTTACTTAAGGGTGTAGCATTGGGAATGGTTATTAGTATTATTTTTATTTTGAGAGGGAATATGAAACGGGCATACAATTTCCGGAAGGAAGAATATAAAGACGGTGATGTAATTCATATAGAACTGGCTCAAGAAGTTTCTTTTTTGAATAAATCCGCTATTAAATCTACACTTACTTCTATACCTGAAAATTCAAAAGTAATTATTAACGCTTCTGATACTGTTTATATTGCCCATGATATTCTAGATTTAATTAAAGAGTTTAGCACTATTAGAGCAAAAGATGATAATCTGGATGTAACTCTAGTTGGCTTCAAGTTAGAATACAATCTTGAAAATACTGGAGAAGAAGAAAAACACGTTTTTGTTGAACATAAGAGTTAATTAATCTAAAATATCTCTTAATGAAAATAATCAACGTAATAGTTATTTCTATTTGTTTTTTAAACGTTTCATATTCTCAAAAAACAGAAACCGGAAATTGGTTTATCTATTTTGGAAATCAAAAAATAAATCAAAATTGGAATTTGCATAGCGAAATTCAATATCGAAATTACAATTTTATTGGCGATACCAATCAATTGCTACTGAGAACTGGAATTGGATACAATCTAACCGAAGACAATAATAATGTTTTGTTGGGTTATGGATTTATAAATACACAAAAATATATTCCTAATTCTGATGAAAAAATAGATTCAAATGAACATCGAATATATCAACAGTTTATTACCAAGCAAAAGTTGGGAAAGGGTTTAATTCAACATAGATACCGAATAGAAGAACGCTTTTTGAAAAATGATTTTCAATTGCGTTTCCGTTATTTTTTAGGATTAAACATTCCTGTAAATAAAAAAGTAATGGAAAAGAATACCATTTATTTTTCAGCATACAATGAACTATTTATAAATGCTGAAAGTCCACTATTCGACAGGAATAGACTTTATGGAGCTTTAGGTTTTGTTTTCAATAAGAATTTAAAAATTGAAACAGGATTTATGGCTCAAACACACGAAAAATCAAATATAAATCAATTTCAAATAGCATTTTTCAACAACTTGCCTTTTTAAAAATTTAAAATAAAAAAAATATGAAAGCACATAATAGAGAAACACAAGCGCAAATGACTCCTCGAAAAGCTCTGGAGTTTTTGCAAGAAGGAAATAAAAGATTTGTAAACAATCTTAAAGCACATAGAGATTTATTAGAACAAGCCAATGCAACTATAGATGGCCAATGGCCATTTGCTACTATATTAAGCTGTATCGACAGTAGAACATCTTCAGAATTAATTTTCGACCAAGGACTGGGTGATGTTTTTTCGGTTAGAATTGCTGGAAACATTGTAAATACAGATATTTTAGGAAGCATGGAATTTGCTTGCAAAGTGGCAGGTTCAAAGTTAATTGTTGTACTTGGTCATAGCAAATGTGGTGCTGTAAAAGGGGCTTGTGATCATATAGAAATGGGAAATTTAACTGAATTATTATCTAAAATACAGCCCGCAGTTTACCAAGAAAAAACAACAACAGAGGATAGAACTTCGAAAAACGCTACTTTTGTAGAAAATGTAGCAAAAATAAACGTGAAAAGAAGTGTAAAAAGCATCATTGAACGTAGTTATATATTAGAGCAAATGCTTGAAAATGGTGAAATAGGAATTATTGGTGCTATGCACAACATAGAAACTGGTAAAGTAAAGTTTTATACCGATGTAATGTATATCAAAGACGAACAAAACCCGAATTTCTCTGTTATAGATTTACAATATTAAATAAAAAAGACATGAAACAGAACACTTTTGATGAGCATCATGTTTTGCATGAATTGAAACATTATCTTCCAACTCAAACACCGTTGAAAGATTTTATTCATCATAATTCTTTGCACGCATTTCAAAGTTCAAAATTTTATGACGCCATTTTTAAATCATCAAAAGTGTTTGGACATCAAGCTACAATGCCACTTTTAGATTTTAGAAAATTATTTGAATTAGGCAGAATTCGTCCTGAAATTCTTGACCAAGCAATCGAAAACAGAATAGGAAGTAATCAAATTGCTCTTTGGAAAAATAATTTAATTTCTAAAGATTATGATGATCATAATGAACAACGTATTGGTTTGCTTCGAGCCAATTGGAAACAAAAATATCGTATTGATTTAGATAATTTAGTACAACCTTTTTTGTTTCGATTTTTGTGTAATTATCTCGATCAAGGAATTGCTATATGGGATTTCCCTATAGGAAACAAAGGCTTTCTAGAATCGATTATAGAATTGGAGAAAAATAGTTTTGCAAGTATTTTCAAAACTAAAAGAGCTAGATCATTATTGTTACATCAGCAAACTTCGATAACCAGTTTACTACAAATTGTTGTTGGAAAAGAATCTTATTACGAACAATATATTTTCGATCAGCAATTTAGCCATAGGGGTTGGAGCGGACTCATTGCTTCTGTAGAAGCACAACCCGATACTTTATTGAGTCCGAAACAAATTTCTTTGCATGATTTAATTCTTTTCGAATTGTTATTAGAAATTGATAATCTAGACAATCAACTGGGAGATTTTTGGAAACCTATTGGAGAAACTACAAGCCAAAATCCTATAAATTTATTTGAAGAAATAGAGAAAACAGAATTGCAAGAAGTTTTGAAAATTTGGCAAGACGCTTTCGAATGGAGTTATTATGATGAGGTTCTAGCTGGAATTCAGCAATTGAGTATATCTAAAAAACAATTTGAAGTTGTTGGTACTAAAAAGAAATCGTTTCAAGCCATTTTTTGTATCGATGAAAGAGAAGACAGTATAAGAAGACATATTGAAGCAATCGATGTACATTCGGAAACTTTTGGAACACCAGGTTTTTTCACGGTTGAGTTTTATTTTCAAGCCTTTGGCGCTAAATTTTACGATAAATTGTGTCCAGCTCCAGTTACACCAAAATACCTTATCAAAGAATACGATGTAACTCAAAAACGAGAACACGATTTACTATATACCAATAAAACGCACTTATTAACAACTGGTTTTTTAAGTACGTTTGTTTTCGGATTTTGGTCAGCCTATAGATTGGTTAAAAATTTGTTTTTCCCACAAGAAAGTCCTGCGATATCAAATGCATTTCTTCACATGAACGCTGAAGGAAAGCTAACTATTGAAAATAAAAATATTGATGACATCGAAAACAATCTTCAAATTGGTTTCACAATTGACGAAATGGCAACCAGAGTTGCAAGTTTATTAAACGGAATTGCACTCACTAAAAATTTTGCTCCTATAGTTTATGTTGTGGCTCACGGAAGTAGCAGTGCCAATAATCCACATCATGCAGCGCATGATTGCGGTGCTTGTAGTGGACGTCCAGGTTCTGTAAACGCTAGAGTTTTTGCCACCATGGCTAATAACGAAAAAGTTAGAATTGAACTTAGAAACCAAGGAATTCATATTCCTAATGAGGCTCAATTTATTGGCGCATTGCATGATACAGCATCTGACGAAATAGAGTTTTATGATGTAGACACTTTGAACTTTGAAAATGTAAACAATCATATAAAAAATGCTCAAACTTTTGAAAAGGCTTTAGACATAAATGCTAAAGAACGCTCTCGTCGTTTCGCATCAATTGACACCAAAAATGATATTAAAAAAATTCGTAAAGCAATTAAACAACGTTCCGTTTCGTTGTTTGAACCCCGTCCAGAGCTAGGTCACGGAACTAACACACTTTGTATTGTTGGAAAACGAAATTTAACCAAAGGTTTGTTTCTAGACAGAAGGGCTTTCTTAAATTCGTATGATTATAAAACAGATTTAGAAGGTAAATTCTTAACAGGAATTATGAAGCCACTCGGGCCTGTTTGTGGTGGAATCAATTTAGAATATTATTTCTCGAGAGTAGATAATTATAAATTAGGTGCAGGGACAAAATTACCACATAATGTTATGGGCCTTTTTGGTGTTGCTAATAGTAGTGATGGTGATTTGCGTCCAGGATTACCTTGGCAAATGATCGAAGTTCATGATCCCGTGCGACTCATGATTATTGTAGAGCATTTCCCAGAGGTGGTCTTGAAGGTTATTCAATCGGTTCCAGAAATGTACGAATGGTTCAATAATGAATGGGTTCATTTATCGGTAATTAACCCTGAAACAGATGAAATATTTTACTTTAATGACGAGAAATTTGTGTCATACAAACCCTTGACAAATCAGATTCACTTTTTCAAAGATGTGCATACTCTCTTGGAAGATGCCAAAGAAATGGAAACCAATCATATTACCCACGCAACACAAGAGAATTTACCAATTTATTTTTATAACTAATTATGGAACAGTTACTTCATTTATTTATACTCTTGCCATTATTGGGGTTTATAATCAGTTTATTTTTTAGAAATAGAAACGAGAATGCAATCGCAGGGGTAGTTATAACCACAATGGGTTTGCAGTTGTTAGGTTTATCCGTTTTTATTATTAGTTGGGTTTCAAGTGGATCAAATCTACTAGACATTAAACATTTCACTTTTTACAAAGAAGGAAATGTCGAGATATTTATCGATTTATTTTTTGATAAAATCACAGCTTGTTTTGCATTTGTAGGCACATTAATTACTTTTTTAGTAGCCATTTTTAGTCGATTTTACCTTCACAGAGATAGCGGTTTCAAACGTTTTTTCAATACCTTATTACTGTTTTTCTTTGCTTATTCGATAATCGTATTCTCAGGGAATTTCGAGACCTTGTTTGTGGGTTGGGAATTTTTAGGAATTACCTCATTTTTATTAATTATTTTTTATCGCGATAGATATTTAGCAGTAAAAAATGGGTTGAAAACGATTTCACTGTACCGTTTTGCTGATGTTTGCTTGATACTTGCCATGTGGATGAGTCATCATTTATGGCATGAAAACATTACTTTCTTAAAATTAAACAATACAGATTTAGTTGTATCTCATATAGCTGAACATACCTATTATACTTCATTTATTTTAGTAATGATTGTAATTGCAGCAGCAATAAAATCCGCACAATTTCCATTTTCATCCTGGTTGCCAAGAGCAATGGAAGGCCCCACTACTTCAAGTGCAATATTTTACGGATCGCTTTCGGCTCACATTGGTGTGTTTTTGTTATTGCGTACCTATGAGTATTGGGAAACGATTTTGAGTATTAAAATTCTTGTAATTGCTATTGGTTTAACCACCGCAATTGTTGGGACTCTAATTGCTCGCGTTCAATCCTCAGTAAAAACCCAAATCGCCTACGGTTCAATCGCACAAATTGGACTTATGTTTGTAGAAGTTGCCTTAGGTTGGCACTTTTTGGCATTGTTTCATTTTGCAGGAAACGCATTCCTACGTACCTATCAATTATTGGTTTCTCCTTCTGTTTTAGGTTACATGATTCACAATCAGTTTTTCAGTTATGTTCCTAAACAATATGGAACCGCAAGTTCATTTACCAATAAAATTTCAAATTCTATTTATTTACTAAGCTTGAAAGAATGGAATATGGATGCTTTTCAGTTTAAGTTTCTTTGGCTTCCTTTTAAATGGATTGGAAGAAAATTAAATTTTTTAAGCAGTAAATTAGTCTTGATTTCACTTGTAATACTTTATTTAGTAGGACTATTTTGCTTTCTAAATGAAGAAATTATACCGAAACAACTAGATGAAATCTTGCATATAATATTTGCTTTTATTGGAATGCTTCTAATTTTAAAATCATTTGCAAAACGAACAGATGCTATAACAGTTTGGTTTATGATAATTACAAGTCAGTTTTACATTTTACTCTCAATAGCTTTTTTAAATGACCAATATGAATATGTAGAAATTTTATTATATATAAGTGGGCTTTTAGGCGCCTCTTTTTTAGGGTTTTATTGTTTACATAAAGTGAAATCTATTGAAAAAAAAATCGATTTAAATCATTTTTACGGTTACAATCATGAGCATCCTAAATATGGTTTTTGGTTCTTAATTTCGTGCTTAGCTTTTGTTGGATTGCCTTTTTCTCCAACTTTTATTGGGGTAGATTTAATGTTTAATCATATTGATAAGGATGAGTATTTGCTTATTGCAATTACAACAATTAGTTTTTTGTTTGTAGAAATTGCAGTATTACGAATGTATGCCAGATTATTTTTAGGGCCAAGCAAAAAACAAAATCACCCTATTGCTTATAGATCATCATAGAAGTATCAAAAAAAAGATTAATTTTATTATTTTAAGTCGTCTTCGGACGACTTTTATTCGACATCTAAGTTTTCATTAAATGACGACGGTAACATTTTTGGGATAAATTTGATTAATATAGGCAATAATAAACTTCCTCCAGGCAACAAAAATATTGCCAATGATGGAATTGATTTGCAAATATCCAACAATTGTTTTTTGATTTTCTTCTTTTCTTTTTCGTCTAAATCTCGCTTCGTAGATTTTGCAAGTAAAACCATCAATTCCTTGCTTTCAGAAAGTTCCTTGAACAATCTATTTTTGTTTCGGCTTATCAAAACTTCCACATTTTGAGTTGTATGATCAAAAAAGTGCTTTACTGGATTTGAGTATTTAAAATAAGGAATTTCATCTTTGTATTCTGTTATAAATTGATTTGTTTTAGCAATACTTTCCAAAACAAAATCATCGGAAACAGTCATTATTTCAGCTAAATTATAAAGGAAATAAGCTTCGTTTTTCTCCACAATTCCATCACTCCACAATGCCATTCCCGCCAAATCTATCAAATAGTATTTCTCTAAATCAGAAGTAAAATAATCCAATTTCAATTCTTCTAAATTTTGAATACTCACATTTGAAAACTTACTATAACGAACCGATGCTTCAAATAATTTTATCAGCAAATCGTCATATTTAGTCTTGTTGGATTTCGTTTTTAATGCCAAAGAAACCAAACTGATAATAGTTTCTTCAATCTTTTTTAAATATTTTTCAGGAATAGTATCGTGCGTTAAATAATGTTGAAACGCCAAAACATCTACAAAAAGTAACGCATTGGTCAATACGTGAGAAAATTGTTTATTGATAATATCGATATTGGTTTGAACACGAGTATCGATGATTTTCTCTAAATTTAATGAGTTGGAATTGCTCGGTAAAATTTTCTTAAACAAGTTAAATCCTTCCGGATGCATCTCATTGTAAAAAGTTAAAACTTTAGAAATGTATTTTTCAGGATTGGTTTCAAGAGTTGTAATTTTATAAACGCCAAATAAAGTATTCAATAAGGCAATTTTGGTGATTTCATCTTCCGTCCATCCTTTATTGTCAACAAAAATAGGAGTTTGCAATGAAATAATATAGCCATAAATGAAACCTGTATCTCTAACTTTTGAATAAAAAAAGTTTGGATTCTCAATAACAGGGCTCGTTAAAGATTTTTGATCTAAAAAGAATTTATCAATCCAGCCGGTTGCTGATGGGTTTATCATTGCTTCGAATTATAACAACAAATTTATATATTTTCAAGCATTAATAAAGTGATTTTACACTAAATTAATTTTTATTTGATAATTGCTGAACATGCTACTCTTGCGCCTGAATTTCCAGTAGGTTGCGTTACGAAATCATCGGGTTCTTGATGCACAATTAAACTTTTTCCAACAATATCCTTTGTTGCATCGTCACAACCAATACACCATTCTGAAGTTGTGATAGTGATTGTTCCGTTCCCAAATTCATCGGTTGTAAAATTGCCAATATCGCCTTTGTGCGCTTCTCCGTCAGCCAATTTTCCGTGTTTTTTGAACGTTGGATTCCAATGTCCTCCCGCAGAACTGCCATCTGCTGCCGAACAATCTGATTTTTCGTGAATATGAATTGCGTGAATTCCAGGTTTTAAACCTTTGAAATTGGCTGTAAAAGTAACCTGATTGTTTTTTTCTGTAAAAACCCCAAATCCATTAACATTACTATTGCTTTTCGGTTCAAAAGTTACGTTTAATTTATTTGAAACTCCATTTGAAGAATTGGTTTTACATCCAATAATTACAGCAATTATTATTGCGATTGAGATGATTATTTTTTTCATAATAAGTAATTTAATTTTTAATAAAAATAGGTATAAATTCTTATAAATCGAGTTTTAATAACTTAATGTTATATTAAAATTTGTAGCTTTTTTATAAAAAAAGTCACTTTGCAAATGAATACAAAGTGACTTTTTAACCAAAAAAACAAAAACTATCTTTATGTTTTAGAAACAATATTCATTTTTATCCACCAATTTGGAAGTAATTACTTCTCTTAAACCAATGATGTTTGGCATATTGGTGTATTTTGTAAAACGGCGTAAACCCATTAGCATCATTCGTTGTTCATCACCTTCAGCAAAAGAAATTATGCTTTCTTTTCCTTTTAGATTGATTATATCAACGGCTTTATACAAGTATAATTTTGCCATTGCAATTTGTTCCTGAACTTTATCTTCACCCACTTTTTTGGCTGTTTTTTCAGTTCTAAGAATCGTGCTTTCTGCCATGTAAATTTCAATTAACATATCTGCAGCTGCCATTAATAATTGTTGGTGTGCATCTAAATCAGGTCCGTATTTCTGAACAGCACCGCCTGCTACCATTAGGAATGCTTTTTTTAATTTACCAATTAACTCTTTTTCTTCAGCAAATAATTCAGAATAATCAGGGGTTTCAAACGATGGAATTCCCATTAATTCTTCTTGAACTTTAGATGCAGGTCCTAATAAATCTACGTGTCCTTTCATTGCTTTTTTAATCAACATTCCCACCGAAAGCATTCGATTTATTTCATTTGTACCTTCATAAATTCGTGCAATTCTTGCATCACGCCAGGCACTTTCCATCGGTGTGTCTTCTGAAAATCCCATTCCGCCAAAAATTTGTATTCCTTCGTCGGCACAATTTTGTACATCTTCAGAAACAGCTACTTTTAGAATCGAACATTCAATGGCATATTCTTCAACGCCCTTTAATTCAGCTTCTTGATTCGATGTTCCTTCAGCTTCACGAGCGTGAATTCTATCTTCAATATCTTTTGCAGCTCGGTAAGTACCACTTTCTCCAGCATAACACGAAGTTGCCATTTCGGCTAATTTATAACGAATAGCGCCAAATTGTGCAATCGGAGTATTAAATTGAATTCTTTCATTGGCATATTTAATAGCGTCAGTTGTCACTCTTCGTTGAGCATCTAAACAGGCTGCAGCCAATTTGATTCGGCCCACGTTCAAGGAATTCATTGCAATTTTAAATCCATTTCCTCTTTCAGAAAGCATGTTTTCAACCGGCACTTTAGTCTCAGCAAAGAAAACCTGACGCGTAGAAGAAGCACGAATTCCTAATTTGTGTTCTTCTTCACCCATAGTGATTCCGTTGGTTGGGTCATTTTCTACAATGAAACCGGTAATATTTTTATCGTCTTCAATCCGAGCAAAAACGATAAACACGGAACAAAAGCCAGCATTAGAAATCCACATTTTTCCACCAGTGATGCTATAGTATTTTCCATCTTCTGATAAAACTGCTTTTGTTTTTCCAGAATTGGCATCTGATCCTGCACCTGGTTCTGTTAAGCAATAAGCACCAAACCATTCGCCAGAAGCGAGTTTTGGAACATATTTTTGTTTTTGTTCTCCGGTTCCGTACAATGTGATTGGCATTGTTCCAATTCCAGTATGCGCTCCAAAAGCAGTCGAGAAAGAACCTGTCGCTCCCGAAATATAATCGCAAACTAAAACCGTATTTACAAATCCCATTCCCATTCCTCCATAAGCCTCAGGAACAGCCACGCTTAGAAATCCTAAGTCACCTGCTTTCCTCATTGTTTCTTCCGTTAAAGCGTAATCTTTGTTTTCAAATCGGCTTTTATTGGGCCAGATTTCTTTGTCCACAAATTCCTTAACAGAATCTCGCATCATTAATTGCTCTTCGTTGAAGTCTTCTGGCGTGAAGATGTCTTCACATTTTGTCTCTTTTACGATGAATTGACCACCGCGTGTTTTGTCTGCCATATCAGCCCCCTAACCCCCAAAGGGGGAATTCCTACTAGGGGTAAGTAGGGTTTTAGATTATATACAATATTATTTATTTAGTATCACGGAAGTTCCCCCTTCGGGGGCTAGGGGGCTTACAATAACTCATAAATCCCCGCACTTCCTTGTCCAGTTCCCACGCACATAGAAACAATTCCGTATTTATTTCCTCTGAGTCTCATTTCGTCGAATAATTGGACGGATAATTTTGCACCTGTACAACCTAAAGGATGTCCTAAAGCAATTGCGCCACCATTAACATTGATGATATCTGGATTCAAGTTTAGTGCTCTTGTTACTGCCAATGCTTGCGATGCAAAAGCTTCGTTCAATTCGATTAAATCAATATCATTTATTGTCAAACCTGCTTGTTTTAAAGCTTTTGGAATCGCTTTAACGGGACCAATTCCCATAATTCTTGGTTCAACTCCTGCCGATGCAAAGTTTACCAAGCGAGCAATAGGAGTGAGGTTCAATTCTTTTACCATTTCTTCACTCATTATCAAAACGAATGCGGCTCCATCGCTCATTTGCGATGAATTTCCAGCGGTCACACTGCCTTCAGCTGCGAAAACAGGTCGTAATACTGATAATGCTTCAACCGAAGTGCCAGCTCTTGGTCCCTCATCTTTATTTACAACGTATGATTTGGTTTCTTTTTTGCCATTTTCATTGATAAAAGTTTGTTCTATTGTTATTGGAACAATTTGTTTGTCGAATTTCCCTTCTGCTTGTGCTTTCAACGCTTTTAGATGCGAATTATAAGCAAACTCATCTTGGTCGATTCTCGATATTTTATATTGTTGGGCTACCGCTTCGGCAGTCAAGCCCATTCCCCAGTAATAATCTTCATTTCCCGCTTTTGCTACAGCATAATCCGGGGTAGGTTTGTACCCTCCCATTGGAATAAAACTCATACTTTCGGCACCACCAGCGATGATACAATCGGCCATTCCCGATTGGATTTTAGCAGTTGCCATTCCGATGGTTTCTAATCCTGAAGCGCAGTATCTATTAACTGTTACGCCTGGAACGTCTTCGATTTTTAATCCCATTAAGGAAATCAATCGTCCCATATTCAATCCTTGTTCTGCTTCTGGCATGGCGTTTCCAACCATCACATCATCAATGCGCTTCTTGTCGAAATCGGGCAATTCATTCATCATAAACTGAATGGTTTCAGCTGCCAATTCATCAGGGCGTTTAAATCTAAATACGCCTTTTGGTGCTTTCCCCACGGCGGTTCTGTATGCTTTTACGATATAGGCTGTTTTCATAAGTAAGCCCCCTAACCCCCAAAGGGGGAATTCCTATTAGGGGTAAATAGGGTTTAAATTATTATTTTTTTGCTCTCTAAGATCCCCCTTTGGGGGTTAGGGGGCTTTTAATTTCTCAACGGTTTCCCCTTTGTTAACATAAACTGAATTCTTTCCAATGTTTTTCTTTCAGTGCAAAGCGATAAAAAAGCTTCTCTTTCGATATCCAATAAATATTGCTCTGAAACGAATGTTGGTTCGGATAAATCACCACCAGCCATTACATAAGCCAGTTTGTTGGCAATTTTCTTGTCGTGTTCCGAGATGTATTTTCCGGCCTCCATTTGATTGGTTCCCACTAAAAACATTCCTAACGCTTGTTTTCCCAAAACCTTTACGTCATTTCTACGAATAGGTTGGGTGTAACCGGCTTCTGCCATAATTAATGCGTGTTTTTTGGCTTCTGCAATTTGGCGGTCTTTATTGACTACAACAATGTCTTTTCCGTGTTGCAATATTCCTACGTCAAAGGCTTCATAAGCTGATGTAGAAACTTTAGCCATCGCTACAGTCAAGAAATATTCTTGCAAAACATTCAGTTCGACATCGTTTTTACGGAACAAATCTGAAGCTCGCAATGCCATTTCTTTTGATCCACCACCGCCGGGAATTACTCCAACTCCAAATTCAACCAATCCGATGTAGGTTTCTGCAGCCGCAACCACTTTGTCGGCGTGCATACTCATTTCGCAACCGCCACCCAAAGTCATTCCGTGAGGTGCAACAATTACTGGAATTCCTGAATAACGCACTCGCATCATCGTATCTTGAAACATTTTGATGGCCATATTTAGTTCGTCATATTCTTGTTCGACAGCCATCATAAATATCATTCCAATATTAGCTCCAACAGAAAAATTGGCACCTTGGTTTCCAATAACCAAACCTTGAAAGTCTTTTTCGGATAAATCGATGGCTTTGTTGATGGCTTGTAAAACATCACCACCTATGGTATTCATTTTCGATTGGAATTCTAAATTCAGAATTCCATCGCCTAAATCTTGGATAATGGCACCGCTATTACTCCACACTTTTTTGCTCGCTCGAATGTTGTTCAGGATTATAAAGGCATCTTGTCCTGGAACTTTAATTTGCTTCGCCTGTTCGCTATCGCTTGGGTGCATTTTATTTGAAATGTTATAAAAGTAGGTAGCGCCATCTTTTATAGTATAAAAACTCGAATTTCCTGAAGCTAGCATTTCGTTAACCCAAGCATTTGGTTCTAAACCTTCGGATTTCATAATTTCGATTCCTTGTGCCACACCAATGGCATCCCAAATTTCGAAAGGACCATTTTCCCAACCGAAACCGGCTTTCATGGCGTCGTCAATTTTGTAAAATTCGTCTGCTATTTCAGGAATTCTATTCGAAACATAAGCAAACATTGCTGCAAAACTCTTTCTATAGAATTCACCTGCTTTGTCATTTCCTTTTACTAAAACTTTGAAACGATCAATAGGTTTGTCAATGGTTTTTGTTAATTCTAATGTTGCAAACGACGCTTTTTTTGCTGCACGATATTCTAAAGTGTCTAAATCCAAAGACAGAATCTCTTTACCTTCTTTTTTATAGAAACCTTGTCCTGTTTTGCTTCCAAGCCAATTATTTTCCATCATTTTATTTACAAAATCTGGCAATTTGAACAATTCGTGTTGTTCGTCATTCGGACAGTTTTCGTAAATTCCGTTGGCAACATGAACTAAAGTATCTAAACCAACGACGTCGACCGTTCTGAAAGTCGCCGATTTTGGTCTACCAATAACTGGTCCAGTTAATTTATCGACTTCTTCTATTGTTAAGCCAAGTTCTTTTACCAAATGAAACAAACTTTGGATTCCGAAAATTCCAATTCGGTTTCCAATAAAAGCCGGAGTATCTTTGGCCACGACTGAAGTTTTACCCAAGAATTTTTCTCCATAAATGGTCAAGAAATCTAATACTTCTTTTGAAGTTTGTGGACCAGGAATAATTTCGAATAATTTTAAATAGCGTGCAGGGTTAAAAAAATGTGTTCCACAGAAATGTTTTTGAAAATCTTCGCTTCGTCCTTCGCTCATAAAATGAATCGGAATTCCAGAGGTGTTTGAGGTTACTAAAGTACCTGGTTTTCTAAATTTTTCAATTTGTTCGAAAACCATTTTTTTAATATCCAAACGTTCTACAACGACTTCAATAATCCAATCGACGTTAGCAATTTTAGACATATCGTCGGTAGTATTTCCTGTGTTAATTCTACTTGCAAATTTTTGGTTATATATAGGAGAAGGTTTTGATTTCAAAGAATTGGCTAAATGCTCGTTTACCAAACGGTTGCGAACGATTTTACTATCTAATGTTAATCCTTTTTTTGCTTCGGCATCGGTTAGTTCTCTTGGAATAATATCCAAAAGCAAAACTTCAACCCCAATATTGGCAAAATGACAAGCAATTCCCGAACCCATAATTCCGGATCCAATTACTGCAACTTTTTTAATAGCTCTTTTCATTTTTTATTTTGGATTACAATTTTTAAATGTTAAATATTTTCTTTTCGGAAATTAATTCATTGATAGTCTCAGAAACTTCCATAAAATGTAGGAGTTTTTCAGCTGACACATTTTGTTTCACTGCATCGTTAAATTTCAGAACGGTGCTTTTCGACAATTCTCTTTTTTCTTTACCAAATTCAGTCAAATAAATTAGAACTCCCCGACCATCTACGGGGTTTTTCTTTCGAATAATTAATCCTTTTTCTTCCATAGATTTTAGAGTTCTTGTTAAACTCGTCGCTTCCATTCCCATTTTTGGACCTAATGAAGTTGAAGGAGTTCCTTTATCTTTATCCATGCTTAACAAAGCAAAACCCGTTGCCATTGTTGCACCGTATTTTTGCGCTTCTTCATTATACATTCTGGAAACTGCTTGCCAAGTTGCTCGAAGTATATAATCTATAGTTTTATCTTTCATATTTTCTTTGAATTCTTTTTCAAATATAATAAAAAATAGTATGCACGCATAGTATTTAATTGTTAATTTTATAACAAAAAAAAACTCCTCAATTTTGAGGAGTTTTAATATTATGATTTGCCGTAAATTTTAGTATACAAATCTTTATATTTTTCTAATACTATTTTTCGTTTTAGTTTTAAAGTTGGGGTGAGGTGTCCTCCGTCAATTGTCCATAAATCCGATGTAAGTTCAAAGCGTTTAATTTTTTCCCAATTACCAAATTTTTCATTTAGCACATTAATTTCCTCTTGAATTCTTTCAATAACTTTAGGATTTGAAACAATGGCTTCGTTTGTAGTTTCGATATCTAATTTATGAATTTTTGCCCACTCTTTTACAAATTCAAAATTGGGTTGAATTAAAGCCGATGGCATTTTTTGACCGTCTCCAATAACCATTATTTGTTCAATAAAACGGGATTGTTTCATTGCATTTTCTAGTAATTGTGGTGAAATGTATTTGCCTCCGGATGTTTTAAACATTTCTTTTTTTCTATCTGTTATTCGGAGAAAACCTTCACTATCTATTTCTCCAATATCGCCAGTATGAAAATATCCATCTATAAGAACCTCATTTGTTTGTACTTCATCCTTGAAATAACCGAGCATTACATTAGGTCCTTTGCAAAGAATCTCTCCATCTTTGGCTATTTTTACTTCAACTTTATCAATTACTTTACCAACGGTTCCAATCTTGTATCCGCGATTTCTCATATCATTTATAGATATTAATGGGGAAGTTTCAGTTAATCCATATCCTTCCATTATTGTGATTTGAGCAGCTGCAAAAATCCTTGCTAATCGAGGTTGTAATGCTGCGCTTCCACAAGCGATAAACTCAAGATTTCCTCCAACTCCTTCCTTCCATTTACTGAAGATAACTTTTCTTGCGATTTTTAATTGAAATTCATACCACCAACCATTTTCTTTATAGGGTTTATAGCATAACCCAAGATTTACAGCCCAAAAGAATAATACCTTCTTAATTCCTTTTAATTCAATTCCTTTGGAATAAATTTTGTCATAGACTTTTTCAAGTACTCTTGGAACACCCGTCATTAAATTTGGTTTTACTTCTTTGAGGTTTTCACCAATTTTATCTATAGATTCGCCAAAATATATTGAAACTCCGTAGTATTGACATAGATAGAGATAAAATCTTTCTAGTATATGGCATACTGGTAAATAACTCATTGTTCTGCTTTTACCAGGAGAAAGTGGAATTCTCAATGCTCCAGCAAATACATTTGAAACAATATTATTATGAGAAAGCATAACTCCTTTTGGCTTTCCTGTGGTGCCTGAAGTATAAATTATTGTTGCTAAATCATCAGCTTTAACTCTATTTTTTCTGTCATCAACAACATCTTGGTTGCTTTTGTCTTCTCCTAAAGCTAATAATTCCGCCCAATTTTTACACCCTTCAATTTGGTCAAACGAAAACACATCTTTTAAGCTAGGTACTTTTTCTTTTATTAAATTTACTTTTCTTACTATTTCTAAATCAGAAACAAAACAATAAATAGCGCCTGAATGGTTAAGTATGTATTCATAATCATCCTCAGAAATTGTTGGGTATATTGGAACATCTTGGGCTCCAATTTGTAAAATTCCAATATCTACGATATTCCATTCGGTTCTATTGTTGGTTGATATTATAGCAATTTTATCGTCTTTTTGAACTCCAATTCGCAGTAACGCTCTTGAAATAGCATTCGCTTTATCAATATATTCTTGGGTTGAAGTTTTTATCCATTCTCCATTTTGCTTTGTAACTAATGCGTCAGGAATAGAATTGTATTTTTCTAATTGATAATATGGAAATTCGAATAAGCGGGTTACATTTGTCATTTTGACTTAATAATTAATAGTTGCAAATTAATGAAAAATAAACAAATTCAAGAACATATTTTTATATTTATAGAATTAACATAAATTATTAAAATTAGTTTATAATTTTACAATATGAAAAAACACATTAAAAAAGTTGGTTTCTTACTACTAGCAGTTATTTTTGTTTTGGTTGGAAAGTATGTTTATGACATAAATATCAATCATAATTTTGAAACCATTACTGAGGGAAAAGTATATAAATCCGGTGTTATTCCTCCAAATGAAATTGATTCCTATGTAAAAAAACACCATATAAAATCAATTATTGACCTTCGTTTTCCTGGAACGGGTGACGATGTGAATAATCCTGAAATTCCTGCTGAATTGACAGCTGAAAAAATTGCTGTTGAAAAAATAAAGGGTGTAAATTATTTCAACAATGGATCTGACCAAGTTCCGGTTCAGAAAAATCTAGATATTTTTTTTAAAATTATGGACAACCCTGCAAATTATCCAGTTCTAATTCATTGTTTTCATGGAGTTGGTAGAGCCGAAATGTATTCTGCAATTTACAGAATTGAATATGAGAACATGAATAAAGAGGAAGCAAGAACGAGTACTCGTTTTTTGACAAAATGGAGCTCCTTTGATTTAGGTAAACCTAAAGGTGATTTCTTACACAATTATATAAGTAGAAAAGAATTGAATTTGGAAAAATAGTAATTTTCCAATTGGTATAAAAAAACTCATAATTTAATCATGAGTTTTTTTATATAAACATTTTAATTGTTTTCAATCCACAATCTTGCATTCACAAAAGCTTCGTGCCAAGGTGAAACTTCGTCATTTCGATTTTTTGGATAATTTGCCCAATTCCATTGGAAAGTAGAACGCTCAATGTGCGGCATCATTACCAAATGTCTTCCGGTTTTGTCACATAGCATTGCTGTATTGTAGTCAGAACCATTAGGATTTGCAGGATAATTGGAATAAGAATATTTTGAAACAATATTGTAGTTTTCTTCAGCCATTGGCAAATTAAATTTCCCTTCGCCATGAGAAATCCAAACACCCAAAGTGCTCCCCGCCAATGTGGACAACATTACGGAATTGTTTTCTTGAATGGTCACCGATGTAAAGGCGCTTTCGTGTTTGTTTGACGTGTTGTGTTTCATTTTTCCATGAACTTCATGCTCAGGATTTATGACTTCCAACTCCATGAACAACTGACAACCATTACAAATTCCAACGGACAAAGTGTCTTCTCTTTTGAAGAAATTAGCTAATGTTGTCTTTGCTTTTTCATTGTATAAAAATGCACCCGCCCAACCTTTGGCACTTCCTAAAACATCTGAATTTGAAAAACCTCCAACAGCTCCAATGAACTGAATTTGTTCTAAATTTTCACGTCCCGAAATCAAATCGGTCATGTGAACATCTTTTACATCAAAACCAGCTAAATACATTGCATTTGCCATTTCACGTTCTGAATTGCTTCCTTTTTCACGGATAATTGCCGCTTTTGGACGAGGTTTTGTCAAATCAATTACTGGTTTTTTTCCTGTAAAATGAGTTGGGAAAGTATAGTGTAAAGGTTGGTTTTTATAATTTTCAAAACGGGCTTTCGCCATTCCGTTTTTAGATTGTTTTTGATCTAATAAATACGATGTTTTGTACCAAATATCTCGGTATTTTGCAATGTCAAAAGTCAAATGTTCAAAGTCTAAAGTAGCTTCATTGGTTGCAGAACCAATTTTGAAAAATTCAATTCCGTTGTTTGAAAGTTTATTTTCAATTACAGCGTCATTTTTGGCTTGGAATACAATTCCGATATTTTCTGAAAACAATATTTTAATTAAGTCTTTTTCTTCAAAATTTGAGAAATCAATTTTAGCTCCCAAATTAATATCTGCAAAACACATTTCTAACAAAGTGGTAATTAATCCTCCACTTCCAATATCGTGACCAGCAATAATTTCGTTTTCTAAAATTAACTCTTGTATTGAATTGAATGCGTTTTTAAAAAATTTTGAATCTTTAATTGTTGGCGTTTCCGTTCCAATGGTTTTCAATACTTGAGCAAATGAAGTACCACCCAATTTATAATTGTCTTGTGAAAGATTAATATAATATATGGAACCGCCGTCAATTTGTAATACTGGTTCCACTACTTTTCGAATATCAGTACAGTTTCCACCTGCCGAAATTATAACCGTTCCGGGCGCAATTACTTCGTCATTTGGATATTTTTGTTTCATCGAAAGGGAATCTTTTCCCGTTGGAATATTGATTCCCAATTCGATTGCAAAATCCGAACAACTCTTTACAGCGGCGTATAAACGGGCATCTTCTCCTTCGTTTTTACACGCCCACATCCAATTGGCTGACAATGAAAGTCCGTTTATTCCGTCTTTTATTGGTGCCCATATAATATTTGATAATGCTTCTGCAATTGCTGTTCTGGTTCCTGCTATTGGGTCAATTAACGAGGCTATTGGCGAATGTCCAATAGAAGTTGCAATTCCTTCTTTTCCTAAATAATCCAATGCCATTACCCCGCAATTATTCAATGGTAATTGCAACGGTCCTACACATTGTTGTTTGGCAACTTTTCCACCCACACAACGATCCACTTTATTGGTCAGCCAATCCTTGCAAGCAACTGCTTCTAACTGCAAAACTTGCTCTAAATAGGTTGAAATTTTATCTTGAGAATAGACTAATTCTGAGTAATTTCGAGTAATGGTTTTATCAGTCATAACCACTTTTGGGGAACTTCCAAACATATCTTCCAAAGCAAAATCCATAGGTTTTTGACCCGTAGTTTTTGATTCAAATGTAAAGCGATTGGTATCGGTGACATCGCCAACTTGGTACATTGGTGAACGTTCTCTATCGGCTATTTTTTGAAGTAATTCAATGTCTTTTGTCGCAATTACCAATCCCATTCTTTCTTGAGATTCGTTTCCAATAATTTCCTTTGCCGAAAGTGTTGGGTCGCCAATTGGTAATTTGTCTAAATCAATTAAACCTCCAGTTTCTTCAATTAATTCTGAAAGGCAATTCAAATGTCCACCAGCACCGTGATCGTGAATGGATACTATTGGATTTAAGTCGCTTTCAACCAATCCACGAATGGCGTTTGCAGCTCTTTTTTGCATTTCTGGGTTCGAGCGTTGAATAGCATTTAGTTCAATTCCAGAACTAAAAACACCTGTATCTGCTGATGAAACTGCTGCTCCACCCATCCCAATTCTATAATTATCGCCACCTAAAATCACGATTTTATCACCTGCTTTTGGCTTTTTCTTGATAGCTTGGTCTAATTTTCCATATCCAATTCCACCTGCTTGCATAATGACTTTATCGTATCCTAATTTGCGGTTATTTTCATCGTGTTCAAATGTTAAAATTGAACCTGTAATTAAGGGCTGTCCAAATTTATTTCCAAAATCAGAAGCTCCATTAGATGCTTTAATTAAAATATCCATTGGGGTTTGATACAACCATTTTCTTTCTGCCATTGCATTTTCCCAAGGTTTATTTTCAGATAAACGAGAATAAGAAGTCATGTAAACTGCCGTTCCTGCCAATGGTAAAGAACCTTGTCCACCTGCTAATCGGTCACGAATTTCTCCACCAGAACCTGTTGCTGCTCCATTAAAAGGTTCAACAGTTGTTGGAAAATTATGCGTTTCTGCCTTTAATGAAATAACAGAATCGAAATCTTTGGTTTCATAGAAATCAGGTTTTTCAGCACTTTTTGGAGCAAATTGTTGCACTCGTGGTCCTTTTACAAACGCCACATTATCTTTATAAGCGGAAACAATATCGTTAGGATTTTCGGCAGCTGTTTTCTTAATTAATTTGAATAGGGAAGAAGGCATTTCTTCGCCATCGATTACAAAAGTTCCATTGAAAATTTTATGACGGCAATGTTCTGAATTGGCTTGTGAAAAACCAAAAACTTCAGAATCGGTTAGTTTTCTTCCGATTTTAGTTGCTAAAGCATCTAAATAATCAACTTCCTCTTGACTTAAAGCTAAACCTTCCGATTTGTTATAACTCGCTATATCATCAATTTCAAGAATGGCTTCTGGTTGACTATTTATCGTAAAAATCTCTTGTGGTAATTCAATATATTTTTGGGAAAGCATTGGATCAAAATCTGTAAAATCTGCTGTTACTTTTTGGAATTCTTCAATTCTGATGATTCCAGATATCCCCATATTTTGAGTAATTTCTACAGCATTCGTGCTCCAAGGCGTTATCATTGTGGCTCGTGGGCCAACAAAAAAATCCGTTCCAATAGTATTTAGAACGGATTTTTCTATTTTATTTGAATTGCCAAAAAGCCAGTTTAATTTTGAAATGTCTTGAGCAGAAAGTTCATTTTGCGATTGAACAGCAAAAACCGTATTGGTCTGGTTTCCGAAGAAGTGAATCATTTTTTGTAGTTATTGTTGTGTTGTGCAAAATTACTTTAAAAAACTGCAATGTCCAAAATTTAGTATTACAAGTTTTATACTTTGCTTTACTATTTTAATTCATTATTTCAAACTCGATAAACTTTGCTCGATTGTTGCAATTTTTGCTAAAGCATCGGCTTCTTTTTGTTTTTCATTTGCCAATACTTTTTCAGGAGCTCCAGTAACAAATTTTTCATTGGATAATTTTGCTTGAACCGATTTCAAAAATCCTTGAATGTATTTCAGTTCTTCCGATAATTTCGAAATTTCGTCTTCTAAATTTATACTACCCGTAATTGGGATAAAATATTCATTTGATTTCACTCGAAATGATAAAGCGCCATCCACTTTTTCGGTTACATAGTTTAATGTGGATATGTTTCCTAATTTGGTTACAACCGAATCAAAATAAGTAGAAACGGCGTCGTTATTAATAATTTTTAATTCAATACTATCTTTGAAAGGAATGTTTTTGTCTTTTCTGATGGTTCTAATTCCAGAAATTACTTCCATTGTAGTTTCAAAATCAGCAATTAAACTTTCGTTAAATGGTTTTAAAACAGGCCAAGTCGAAACAATTAAAGCTTCTTCTGGCGTTCGTTCTGCAATGTAATGCCAGATTTCCTCAGTTAAAAATGGCATAAATGGATGCAATAATTTCAAGTTACTTTCTAGCATTTCAATTGCTTTATCAAAAGTAATTTTGTCAATTGGCGCTTGATAGGCAGGTTTTATCATTTCTAGAAACCAAGAACAGAAATCGTCCCAAACCAATTTGTAAATTCCCATTAAAGCATCAGAAATTCTGTATTTTTCAAAATTATCTTCAATTTCCAAAAGGGTTTGTTGCAATTTTGCTTCGTACCATTCAATGGCAACTTTGGATGCCTCTGGCTGAGGTATAGTAGCGCTAACTTCCCAACCCCGAATTAATTTAAAGGCATTCCAAATCTTATTGGTAAATCCTTTTCCTTGGTTGCACAATTCTTCGTCAAACATAATGTCGTTTCCAGCAGAAGCGCTCAAAAGCAATCCTACACGAACGCCATCGGCACCAAATTTTTCTATTAAGTCCAATGGATCAGGAGAATTTCCTAATGATTTTGACATTTTTCGGCGTTGTTTGTCGCGTACTAAACCTGTTAAATATACATTTGTAAATGGTTTTTTACCTGTGTATTCGTAACCTGCAATTATCATTCGGGCAACCCAGAAAAATAAAATATCTGGACCTGTAACCAAGTCATTTGTTGGATAATAATATTTGAAATCTTCGTTTTCAGGATTCATAATCCCTCCAAAAACTGACATTGGCCAAAGCCAAGAAGAAAACCAAGTGTCTAAAGCATCAACGTCTTGGCGAAGGTTGCTGGTTGTTAGTTGTTGGTTGTTGGTTTTGGATTTCGCTAAAACTAGAGCTTCTTCGATATTTTCGGCAACTACGAAATCTTCTTTTCCATCTCCATAAAAGTACGCGGGAATTTGTTGTCCCCACCATAATTGACGAGAAATATTCCAATCACGAATGTTATTCAACCAATGCGCATAGGTATTATTAAAGCGAGCTGGATGCAATTTTATTTCTCCATCAACCAACACCGATTTTATGGCGGGTTTTACCAAATCTTCCATTTTGAGGAACCATTGATCAGATAAACGAGGTTCGATTACGGCTTTGGTTCTTTCTGAAGTTCCTACTTTGTTCAAGTGGATTTCTGTTTTTACCAAACTACCATTTGCTTCTAATTCTTTTGCTATTTCTTCCCGAACTACAAAACGGTCTTTTCCTTGATAATGCAACCCAAAACTATTCAGCGATGCATCTTCATTGAAGATATCGATAATTTCTAAATTATGTTTTTCTCCAAGGGTTTTATCGTTCATATCGTGAGCAGGTGTAACTTTTAGGCAACCTGTTCCAAATTCTATATCAACATAATCGTCAGCAATTACAGGGATTTCTCTACTACATATTGGAACTACAACCGTTTTACCAATTAAATGAGCATATCTTTCATCATTTGGGTTTACACAAATTGCAGTATCCCCAAAGATTGTTTCAGGACGAGTTGTAGCAACAATAATCTCTTCAGCAAGATTCTTAGATCCCCCTTTGGGGGTTGGGGGGCTGTACTTTATATAATATAATTTTCCCTGTTGTTCTTCAAAAATCACTTCTTCGTCAGAAAGTGTTGTTTTGGCTTCGGGATCCCAATTTACCATTCTGAATCCACGATAAATTAGTCCTTTTTTGTGCAAATCAACGAAAGAACGGATTACAGATGCAGACATATCTGGATCCATGGTGAATTTTGTGCGTTCCCAATCGCAAGAAGCTCCTAATTTTTTTAGTTGTTCCAAGATTACGCCGCCGTATTTATCGGTCCATTCCCAAGCGTGAGCAAGGAATTCTTGGCGCGTTAAATCGTCTTTGTTGATTCCTTCGGCTTTTAGTTTTGCTACTACTTTTGCTTCTGTTGCTATAGATGCGTGATCGGTTCCTGGAACCCAACAGGCGTTGAATCCTTTTAGTCGTGCACGACGAATTAATACGTCTTGAATGGTGTTGTTTAGCATGTGTCCCATATGGAGCACGCCTGTAACATTAGGTGGTGGAATGACAATAGTATAAGGCGTTCTATGGTCGGGTGTGGAATGAAAATAGTTATTTTTCATCCAGTATTCGTACCATTTATCTTCTATGTTTTTAGCGTCAAATTGCGATGGAATTGTCATTTTATTGTTTGTTCGTTATTTCTAAGTATTCAAATGAAAAAAAATATAGCCCTGATGGCAGCGAAAATCCCTCGCTTTTTAGCGTGGATTGTAACGAACAGCAGGAATATGAATTACTGAAAATGCCAAAAATTTCGCTCCTAAAAAAAAGAGATTGTGAATTGGTACGTTTTTTGTAATTGCTACAAAAGTAAATAATTATGGACAGTATAAAAAGGGAAATATAAATTTGTGCAATTAATTAAAAGAAAGTAAATTTACATAAACTAATAAAATTTTGATTCGATGAAAAAAGCACTCTTATTTTTTGCCTTTGTTGCCGTAAATGTCGTTAGTTTTGCTCAAAGCGGAGCAAAAATTGAATTTTTGAATAACGACAATACTATAGATTATGGAACGGTTACAAAAGATACGGACAGTGGGATTCGGACTTTTGAGTTTAAAAATACGGGTGATGCACCGTTGATTATTATGAATGTGCAATCAACATGCGGCTGTACGGTTCCTACAAAACCTACCGAACCGATATTGCCGGGTAAAATGGGTAAAATTGAAGTGAAATACAACATGAATCCGGGACCAATTAGAAAAACGATTACGGTTGAATCGAATGCTGTTAATGTTGAAAGCGGGAGAATTGCATTGAAAATAAAAGGGGAAGTGATTGTAAAGCCAGAAGTCAACTTGTTGGAAAAGAAAAAAGCATTGCCGAGTCAATAAAGTTTTTATAAATACTAAAGCGCTTCAAATGAGGCGTTTTTTTTGTGGAATAAAGATTACTACATTCTCTGTTTTTTCAAAATAAATATTGCAAATTTGCATTTCAAAACGAATCATTATGCCTAAAGTTTCAAATAAAGGAAAACAAATGCCGGAATCGCCAATTCGTAAATTGGTTCCTTATGCTGATATTGCAAAAAAGAAAGGGAATAAAGTATACCATTTAAATATTGGTCAGCCTGATATTAAAACTCCAGAAGTGGCGATGAATTCTATTAAAAATCTTGACATTAAGGTTTTAGAATACAGTCATTCTGCTGGTTTTGAAAGCTATAGAACGAAGTTATCCAATTATTATAAAAAGATAGGTTTGCCGATTGACGTTGCCGATATAATCATTACTACTGGTGGTTCTGAAGCATTGCTATTTGCTATGGGAAGTACAATGGATTATGGTGATGAGATAATTATTCCTGAGCCATTTTATGCCAATTACAATGGTTTTTCAACTGCATCTGGCGTGAAAGTAGTACCTGTTATTTCAACTATAGAAACAGGATTTGCGTTGCCTCCAATTGCAGACTTTGAGAAATTAATTACGCCAAGAACCAAAGCGATTTTGATTTGTAATCCAGGAAATCCAACTGGTTATTTGTATTCAAAAGAGGAAATAATGCAACTTGCCGAATTGGTAAAAAAGCACGATTTGTTTTTGATTGCTGATGAAGTATATCGTGAATTTACGTATGATGGTGATGTGCATTATTCGGTTATGAATATTCCTGGATTGGAAGAAAATGCTATTATGATTGATTCTGTTTCCAAAAGATACAGTATGTGTGGCGCAAGAATTGGTTGTATTGTTTCGAAAAATAAGGAATTGATGGCTACTGCGATGAAATTTGCGCAAGCGAGATTGAGTCCGCCAACGTTTGCACAAATTGCGAGTGAAGCGGCTTTGGACACGCCACAAAGTTATTTTGACGAGGTAATTACAGAATATAGAGATCGAAGAGATACGTTAGTTGAAGAATTAAATAAGATTGAGGGTGTAATAGTCAGTAAACCAAAAGGTGCTTTTTATTGTATTGCACAATTGCCAATTGACAATGCAGATACTTTTGCGCAATGGATGTTGGAATCATACGATTTAAATAAAGAAACAGTAATGGTTGCACCTGCTGCAGGATTCTATTCTACACCTGGCGTTGGTTTGAACGAGGTTCGAATTGCTTATGTTTTGATGAAATCAGATTTAATTCGTTCTGTAGAAATATTGAAAGATGCTATTTTGGTTTATAATTCAAAGTAATATTTGGTTGACTATGACATAACGTCTAATAGCTTAAAACTTCGTTAATGTATTAATTAGCGAAGTTTTTTTATTTACATTTATCAAAAATTATAGATTTGACACCTTTTTAAGTTTATGAAATTTATTTTATCATTAATTAGCACACTTTTATTTGTTGCCACTGGATATTCTCAGTTTGATAATGGAAATAATTCTATTGAGGTTTCCCCAATAAAGAAAAACCCCATATCTAAATCGAAGAGTACACCTTCAAAATTTAGTTCATTGCCTTCCATTAAACCAAATTTTAATGATGTTCCTTTGAAAAAAGAGGATGAAATAATTTTTAAAAAAATTGGTGGTTCCAAGCCAATTGATTTAACATTAAAAAATGATTTTATCAAACCAGGACTTTTTTATCAAGACAAATTGAATAAAGTAGGTGATGGTGAAGTTTCCCAGGCTTTTAGAAAAAATCAAAATCTAGGTGACTTTAAAACCAAAGCGATTTTCTTGAAAATACTTTGCCGAGATAACCAATTTGTTGATGGCGACCGAGTTCGAATTTACATAAATGACTTGATTATTCAAGAAAATGTATTGCTAGATTCTGAGTTTCAAGAATTTGAAATGACTTTAAAAAAGGGTTTCAATAAAATTGATATCGAAGCATTGAATCAAGGAACATCTGGTCCAAACACTGCTGAATTTCAAGTTTATGATGATAAGGGTAAGCAAATTTCTGCAAATCAATGGAACCTTTCCTCTGGATTTAAGGCTACAATAATTGTTGTAAAAGAGTAAGTTTCTATTAAATAATTTGTAACAGAGAACATAAAAACAGTTATCTTCTTTCTAAAAGTACTACGTTTTCAACGTGATGTGTTTGAGGAAACATATCAACAGGACGAACACGAGTAACTTTGTATATTTTATCCATTAGCGCTAAATCACGTGCTTGTGTAGCTGAATTACAACTTACATAAACTACTTTTGCAGGCGCAATTTTCATGATTTGTTCAATTACATCTTTGTGCATTCCATCTCTTGGTGGATCGGTAATTATTACATCTGGTTTCCCGTGTTGTGCGATAAAATCCTCGTTGAAAACAACTTTCATATCACCAACATAAAACTCACAATTAGTAATATTATTTCTTTCGGCATTTGCTTTAGCATCCATAATTGCTTCAGGAACACTTTCTACACCAATAACTTTTTTGGCATTTTTAGATACAAATTGCGCAATAGTTCCAGTTCCAGTATATAAATCGTAAACAATTTCATTGCCTGTAAGTCCTGCGAAATCTCTTGTAATTTTATATAATTCGTAGGCTTGGTCGGAATTGGTTTGGTAGAATGATTTGGCATTTATGCTAAATTTCAAACCTTCCATTTCTTCCAAAATATAATCACGGCCTTTGTATAATTTTATATTTGTATCATATAAAGTGTCATTTGCTTTTGAATTAATTACATATTGTAAGGAAGTAATTTGCGGGAATTTTTCGTAAAGATGGTCTAAAAGCAATTCTCGATTTGGTTTGTCTTCTTCAAAAAATTGAATTAACACCATGATTTCTCCGGTCGATGCTGTTCGTAACATTAGTGTTCTAAGGAATCCTTCATGACTTCTTGGATTGAAGAAAGTTAGATTATGTTGGTTTGCAAATTCTCGTACTTCATTACGAATTGCATTGGAAGGGTCTTCTTGAAGATGGCATTTTGTAATGTCTAAAATTTTATCCCACATTTTTGGAATATGAAATCCAAGTGCATTTCTATTTCCTAAATCTCCAGTACTTCCAATTTCATCTTCAGTTAACCAACGGCTGTTAGAAAAGCCAAATTCCATTTTGTTTCTATAGAAAAACTGTTTTTCAGAACCTAAAATTGGTTCCAATTCGGGAAGTTCTATTTTTCCAATACGTTGAAGGTGATTTTTTACTTCGTTTTGTTTGTAATATAATTGTTGGTTGTAGTTCATGTTTTGCCACTTACAACCTCCACAAACGCCAAAGTGCTCGCAAATTGGTTCTATTCTATGTTTTGAAAATTCGTGAAATCTCACAGCTTTTCCTTCATAATACGCTTTGCGTTTTTTGAAAGTTTGAACATCTACAACATCTCCAGGAACAACATTAGGAATAAAGATTATTTTTCCATCGGGTGCTTTTGCCACTGAAACGCCTTTTGCACCAGCATCAAGGACTTTTATATGATCGAATACGATTTTGTCAGTAATTTTTCTAGCCATAGCGCAAAAATAAGTTTTTATAAATCCAAAAGTGAACTATTTTTATAAATTTATGTTATTTGCTTTAAAATCCTTCAAAAACACCCAATCCAAACAACGCAAAGTCATATTTTACGGGGTCGTTATTGTCAAATTCTCTAAGAAAACAATCCAATTCGGTTACTGCTTTTCCGTCATTTTGTTTTCGATTTAAAATCCCCAATTTACGAGCCACATTTCCAGAATGAACATCCAAAGGGCAAGAAAGTGAAGCGGGAGAAATAGATTTCCAAATCCCTAAATCCACGCCCTTATTGTCTTTACGAACCATCCAGCGAAGGAACATGTTGATTCTCTTTGCTGCAGAATTACTCATTGGGTCGGAAACATGTTTTTCTGTCCTGTGAAGATGCTCCATTTCAAAAAAGGTTTTTTTGAATTCAGATATGCCAGATTGCATTGAATTCAATTCACTATTTTTAAGTTGTCCTTTATAAAAAACAGCTTCTAAGCCGTTATGATTTGTATAAATATTTTGTAAACTTTTTATAAAAAAACGAAAATCCTGACTGTTAAATGTTCTATGTACAAAAGTTTCAAATCGCTCTAAATCATTTTCGTTGTGCGACATTACAAAATCATAAGGCGCATTTCCCATTAAATCCATCATTCGATGTGAATTTTTGATAATCATTTTACGATTTCCCCATGCTATTGTAGCGCTCAAAAAACCAGCGATTTCAACATCTTCTTTTTGAGAATATAAATGTGGAATTTGAACCGGATCACTTTCGATAAAATTGGGGTTATTGTACAATTCTACTTTTTCGTCGAGAAATGATTTTAATTCGAATTTATTCATACTTTTAAAAAAGCTACTTTAGATAGGAACTAATTTGTCCATCAACCATAACCAACTTTCTGTCGGCCATGTTTGCCAATTCTTCGTTGTGTGTTACAATTACAAATGTTTGTCCTAATTCGTCCCGTAATTTAAAAAACAGCTGATGCAAATTTTCTGCCGATGCAGTATCTAAATTTCCCGAAGGTTCGTCAGCAAAAATTATTGCAGGATTGTTAATTAAGGCTCTAGCTACTGCCACACGTTGTTGTTCTCCACCAGAAAGTTCATTGGGTTTATGATTAATTCGATGAGAAAGACCTAAATAATCCAATAATTTTTTTGCTGCAATTTCTGTTTCTTGTTTGGATTTATTTGCAATAAAAGCAGGGATGCATACGTTTTCCAATGCAGTAAATTCAGGTAATAATTGATGAAATTGAAAGATAAAACCTAAGTTTAAGTTTCTAAATTTAGATAAAGCCCTGTCATTCATCGTTAGAACTTCTTCGCCATTAATAGTAAGTTTTGGAGTACTTTCTATATTAATTTCCTCTTTTGAAGTTGAATTACTCGGTTTGTCTAACGTTCCTAATATTTGCAAAAGTGTTGTTTTTCCTGCACCTGATGCGCCAACAATGGATACAATTTCACCTTTTTGAATATGTAAATCTACACCCTTTAGAACTTGGAGTTTGTCGTAATATTTATGAATGTTTTTAGCTTGTATCATTTTGTAACAATTTTCACAAAGAAACAAAGATTTTAATGATTTTTGAATGGATACGATTGGAAAGTTTGTTTTACAAATTATAATTTTTAGTTAATAAAAAAACTACTCCATAATTACGCCATAAATTTGAATAAATTTCTAATGTATGAAAACTAAAATCGGATTATTTTTGGCCATATTACCTTTTTCTTGTCAATCAAAAGAAAAGGAAGTTATTTTACCTCAAATTAAAGAATCTATTAAAATGGAAACACAAGAAAAAATTGAAGTTGCAACTTTTGCTGGAGGTTGTTTTTGGTGTACAGAGGCTGTTTTTTTAGAACTAAATGGTGTTCAATCTGTAGTTTCCGGTTACATAGGTGGAAAAACAATAAATCCAACCTATAAAGATATTTGCAATGGCGATACGGGGCATGCTGAAGCCATCCAAATTACATTTGATTCCAGCAAAATTTCCTTTCAAGAGTTATTAGAAATATTCTTTGCAACGCATGATCCAACCACATTAAATCGGCAAGGAAATGATTCTGGGACACAATATCGAAGTGAAATTTTTTATCACAATGAAAATCAAAAGAAAATTTCAGAAAGTTATATTACTTTATTAACCAAAGAAAATACTTTTGGGAAGCCTATAGTAACGATAATTTCTCCGGCTACAAAATTCTATGAGGCTGAGGATTATCATCAAAATTATTACAATCAAAACAAATCGCAAGGATATTGTAGTTATGTAATTACGCCAAAAGTTGAAAAAGTAAGGAAACTTTTTAAGGACAAACTCAAAAAATAGGATGTAAATTAATCAATATTTTACTCCTACATTTAGTTGTTTTTAGTTTAAAATGAGGCGATTATTGTTTGAATATAAATCCTAATCCCATACTTTTTAGCATTCTTTTGCTAAATGGGAAAAAGAATTTTGATTGGCCAAATATGTAACCAAAGCCCATTAACATAAAAGGATATATAGGAAAAACCAACAGTAGTAATATCAAGTAATAGAAAAACCAATGTGTATTTACTGCATTGATTCCTAAAAACGACATTAAAAAACTTGATATTTTTGCTGACAAAGAACCATTAATAGCGAAAACAAGAATTATCAATAGTAATTGAAAATTGTTGGTTATTCCCCATCGTTGTTTTAGCTTCTTCATCGTTTTTGAATCTTTCCCAAAATTACAAAATTAATCTCCAGATTAATCGCTTAATCAAACAAAAAAAATGCACCTCGATAAGAGCTGCATTTTTTTGTAATGAAATAATTAAAAGAAAATCTATCTTAATTCTTCAATAAACTTATAATTTGAGAAGCCAATTCGGTTCCGATTCTATCTTGTGCTTCCAATGTAGCTGCACCAATATGAGGTGTTAATGAAATTTTGTGATTCATCAAAATTGTAATTTCTGGAGTTGGCTCATTTTCAAAAACATCTAAACCAGCAAACAAAACCTTACCATTGTCCAACGCTTTCACTAAAGCAACTTCATCAATAACACCACCACGAGCACAATTTACAATTCCCACACCTGTTTTCATTATTGCCAATTCAGCGTCACCAATAATATATCCATCTTGAGCAGGAACGTGCAACGTAATAAAATCTGCTTCTTTAAATACCGATTCTAATGATTGAGAAACTATTGTAGTTGTAATCGATTGACCATCAAAAAACACAACCGAAACGTCCACTTTTTCAATATAACTATCAGCAGCAATAACTTTCATACCTAATCCTAAAGCCATTTTAGCAGTAGCTTGACCTATACGACCAATTCCTACAACTCCTAATGTTTTTCCTCGCAATTCAATCCCATTTGCGTAAGCTTTTTTCAAACCTTCAAAATTAGAATCTCCTTCCAAAGGCATATTTCTATTAGAGTCATGTAAAAATCGAACACCAGAAAATAAATGTGCAAAAACTAACTCAGCAACCGATTCTGATGAAGATGCAGGCGTGTTTATCACACTAATACCTTTGCTTTTTGCATACTCAACATCGATATTATCCATCCCAACACCACCACGACCTATGATTTTTAATCCCGGACAAGCATCAATAATATCTTTTCTAACTTTCGTCGCACTACGAACTAAAACCACGCTCACGTTATTTTCGTTAACAAAATTGGCAACTTGTTCCTGTGCAACTTTTGTAGTAATTACTTCAAAACCCCCTTTTTCTAAAGCTAAAATTCCACTTTTAGAAATTCCATCATTTGCTAATATTTTCATTTATTTTTATTTAAAGATTGAAAAATTCAAAGATTCAATCTGGTTTATTGTTTTATTTTTCAATTTTTAAATTGAATTTTCCAAAGCTTGCATTACGTCGACTAAAACCTGAACACTTTCAATAGGAAGCGCATTATACATAGATGCACGGTAACCGCCCACAGAACGATGTCCTGGCAATCCTGAAATTCCAGCTTCTTTCCACAACGAATCAAAAATAGGCGCATGTGCTTCATTTTCTAATAAGAAAACTGCATTCATATTCGAACGATCTTCAACGTTTGCAGCACCTTTAAAATAAGGATTTCTGTCAATTTCTGAATATATCAAAGTCGCTTTTGCATTGTTCAATTTTTCGACAGCAGCAATTCCACCAAGTTTTTTTAACCATTGCAATGTCAATAAAGACGCATAAACAGGGAAAACAGCTGGAGTATTATACATACTTTCTGCTTTAATGTGTTTTTCATAATCCAACATACTTGGAATTACACGTCCTGATTTTCCAAGAATTTCTTCTTTTATAACCACTAAAGTAGTTCCTGCAGGACCCATATTTTTTTGAGCACCAGCATAAATAATATCAAATTTAGAAAAGTCTAAAACTCTTGAAAAAATATCCGAGCTCATATCGCAAACTACAGGAATTGAAACATTTGGAAATGTTTTCATTTGAGTTCCAAAAATCGTGTTGTTGCTCGTGCAATGAAAATAACTAGCATCTTCGGGAACGGTATATCCTTTTGGAATATGATTGTAATTTTGTTCTTTAGATGAAGCTACAACGACAGTTTCTCCAAATAACTTTGCCTCTTTTATCGCTGCCGAAGCCCAAGTTCCCGTATCAAGATAGGCTGCTTTTCCATCTATTTTCATTAAATTATAAGGAGCCATTAAGAATTCTAAACTTGCTCCTCCGTGAAGAAACAAAGCTTGATATCCTTTTCCTTTCAAATCCAATAATTCCAATGCCAAATCTCTGGCTTCATCCATTACAGCAACAAAATCTTTGCTTCTGTGAGATATTTCCAAAAGTGACAAACCCGAATTATTGAAATTTAAAATTGCTTCCGCTGATTTTTCAAAAACTTCTTGAGGTAAAATGCAAGGTCCTGCGCTATAATTATGTTTTTTCATTGTAATAGTGATATTCAAAAAAATTAAAGCACAAATTTCGGAAATAGGAAACTAAAAACGCTTAATAATATCCAAATAGTTCTAATGTTTTATTAACAAAATCGTTTTCGTTGGCTTTGTTATTTGCAAATTTGATACACTATAATGTAATTAAGAATTTTATGGTATCGACATTATCTGCATAATCCCATAAATTTGGTTTTTGAGTTTGCCCAAATGCAACGCTATTTTCTATTAAATCATTGGATACAATGCATTGAATTTGCTCATTGTCAGCTTGTAAACGCAATTTTATGTCTTCTAAATTTTCATAAAATTCATAAAAAACACTTGAAATAGGGGAGGCGTAACTGCTGTCTTCTTTAATAATTAAGAATTCATTGTCCAGCAAATTAAAATTACTCATCAAAAAAACGGCTTTATTGTAATCGTAATTATTGATGTATTTCTCATATTTAATTACGTCTTGGTACGGAAACATTCCGGCAAAAAAAGCATCGAAATTGTAGTCTTTTGGAACAAATATTTTAGAAACATTTCTGCATCCCAATCCAAAATACCTAAAAATATCTTCGCCCAAAGCAATCATTTGTTCCTTGGATTCGTATCCGTTTAAAACAGCAACCGAATTTCTTGATTTTCTTATGATTGTAGGCTTGTCTTTGAAATAGAATTCAAAATATCGCGCCGTATTATTACTTCCTGTTGCAATTACAGCATCAAAACCTTCTAGTTTACCTTCCACGAAAGTGATGTGATTTTCAAGTTTTGGTTCAATTGAAATCAAATATTTTGCTAAAAAAGGCAACAAATGTTGGTCATTTGAAGATGTTTTTACCAACACTTTATGTCCCGAAAGCAACACTGAAATAAAATCGTGAAAACCAACCAATGGAATGTTTCCCGCCAAAATCAACCCAACAGTTTTAGGATTTACATCTTTGAAATCATAGGCGTCCAACCATTGATTTAAGTTGTCAATTGTCAATGCTTCCGCCCAAGATTGAATGGCAAAATACACATTATCATTTGTGTACCAGCCGTTGTGTGACTGTGATAATTTGATTAAATCAATAAAGCGATCAAAAAACACCCGAGACGCAGTCGAACTGAGCGAAGCTAAATCATTATTTAAAACAGCTTCCTTTTTTAGATTTTCAACCTCCGAAAATTGAGATAAGAAAGTCCCAAGTGCAACGAAAATGTTTTTTTTGTGTTCTAAAGTCATATTGATTTGCTTATGAATTGTTTTGGATGTAATTTTGCACAAAAATAAGGATAAATATGTCGAATGTCAAAAGTCGAATGTCAAAAGATTCAAATCTCTTTTAACTTTAAGACTTTAAGACTTTCAACTTTAAGACTAAATAAAATGGCAATAATAATAACAGATGAATGTATCAATTGTGGCGCTTGTGAGCCAGAATGTCCAAATACTGCAATTTATGAAGGCGCAGACGATTGGAGATATAAAGATGGAACGAAAATTCGAGGGAAAGTAATTTTAGCTGACGGAAGTGAAGTAGATGCAGATGCCGCACAAACGCCAATTTCAGATGATATTTACTATATAGTTCCTGGGAAATGTACAGAATGTAAAGGTTTTCACGACGAACCACAATGCGCCGCAGTTTGCCCAGTTGACTGTTGTATTCCTGATGATAATCATGTTGAAAGCGAAGAAACGCTGCTGAATAGACAAGCTTTTTTGCATAACGAATAATTTCAAAATAGCATTAATTAAAAAATCCTGAGTTGTAAAGCTCAGGATTTTTTTGTGTATGACGTCTTGTTATTAGATTTTTAGCATTTTATAATATTATTAATCAAATTAACATTAATCAATTTTTTATACAATTTTTATTAAAAGATATAAATCCTATATTTGCACTCTTTAAAACAAACCATAATGAAAGCAGGAATTGTAGGATTACCAAATGTTGGAAAATCAACGTTGTTCAATTGTTTATCAAATGCCAAAGCGCAAAGTGCCAACTTTCCCTTTTGTACCATCGAACCAAATATAGGTGTTGTAAATGTTCCCGATTCTAGAATGGGAAAATTAGAGGAATTAGTAAAACCAGAACGCGTCCAAATGGCAACTGTTGATATTGTTGACATTGCAGGTTTGGTTAAAGGAGCTAGCAAAGGCGAAGGTTTAGGAAATCAATTTCTTGGAAACATCAGGGAATGTAACGCAATTATTCACGTTTTGCGTTGTTTTGATAACGATAACATCATCCACGTTGATGGAAATGTTAATCCTATTCGCGACAAAGAAACCATCGATATCGAACTGCAACTTAAAGATTTAGAAAATGTTGAAAAACGTTTAGAAAAAGTAAATCGTGCTGCTAAAACTGGAAATAAAGAAGCCCAAACAGAAAAAGCACTTTTAGATAGAATCAGAGAAACATTGCTTCAAGCAAAATCGGCAAGAACCATAATTCCTCAAAATCACGAAGAAGTGGAATTGATGGAAAACTTTCAATTAATTACTGCAAAACCAGTTTTATACGTTTGCAATGTAGAAGAAGAAGCTGCCGTAAACGGAAATAAATATGTAGATCATGTTCGCGAATTAGTAAAAGATGAAGCCGCAGAAGTTATTATACTTTCTGTTGGTGCCGAAGCAGATATCACCGAATTAGAAAGCTTTGAAGAACGTCAAATTTTCCTAGAAGACATGGGATTAACCGAGCCAGGCGCATCCGTTTTGATTCGTGCAGCCTATAAATTACTAAAACAACAAACCTATTTCACAGCGGGTGTCAAAGAAGTTCGAGCCTGGACAATCAACGTGGGCGCAACAGCACCGCAAGCTGCCGGAGTAATTCACACCGATTTCGAGAAAGGATTCATCCGCGCCGAAGTAATCGCCTACGAAGACTATGTGCATTATGGCTCTGAAGCCAAATGCAAAGAAGCTGGAAAATTTAAGGTCGAAGGCAAGGAATATATCGTAAAAGATGGCGACGTAATGCACTTCCGATTCAACGTATAAAAACTAAAATTTCAAAACCACTAACAATTTAGTGGTTTTTTTTTGGTGCCAATTCCAGCTTTCCACTTCAAGATTTTTTTATAAAACGTTTTTTTCTAAGTCAAAAAAGGAGCTTACTTTGGTCGCTCTTTTGTGCCAAGAAAAAATACGTTTTTTCAAAAAAATGCTTTCCGTTTCAATCTGGGGCACAAATCCGAGATAACAGAAAAGCAGATTTTATTAGGGATTTCAAAGGATTTAAATCAAAAATCAAAAATCTGAAATCTAAAATCACATTGTCAATATCATTCTTAATAACTTTGAATACAAAACATTTTAAAACAAATCGAATTTCACTACATTAGCACACTCGAGGTCTGAACAAAAAATAATGACCAAAAAAGCAGTTAAATTCGATAAAAATAAAAATGTCAGATCAAAATCAATATACTGAAGACAACATCCGTTCACTAGACTGGAAAGAACACATCCGAATGCGTCCCGGAATGTACATCGGAAAACTCGGTGATGGTTCGTCCCCAGATGATGGTATTTATATTCTTCTAAAAGAAGTTCTCGACAACTGTATCGATGAATTTGTTATGGGAGCAGGTAAAAACATTGAAGTCACCATCAAAGAGAAAACCGTAACTGTTCGTGATTATGGGCGCGGAATTCCTCTAGGAAAAGTGATTGACGTAGTTTCCAAAATGAATACAGGTGGAAAATACGATTCGCTTGCCTTTAAAAAATCAGTTGGATTAAACGGAGTTGGAACAAAAGCTGTAAACGCGTTATCCAACTATTTCCGAGTAGAATCGGTTCGTGATGACAAACAAAAAGCAGCAGAATTTTCAGCAGGAAACTTAGTTCTAGAAGAAGATATTGTAGAAACTACCAAACGAAAAGGAACCAAAGTTACCTTTATACCAGACGAAGCTATTTTTAAAAATTACAAATTCCGATATGAATATGTAATCAAAATGGTTAAAAACTATTGTTATCTAAATAACGGTTTGACCATTTTGTTCAATGGCGAAAAGTACTTTTCTGAAAATGGATTAAAAGATTTATTAGAAGAAACCATTCACGCTGATGATTTAGAATATCCAATTATTCACTTGAAAGGCGAAGACATTGAAATCGCAATTACACATAGTAAAACCCAATATAGCGAAGAATACCATTCGTTTGTAAACGGACAAAATACCACCCAAGGAGGAACACATCTTGCTGCCTATCGGGAAGCAATTGTGAAAACAATTCGGGAATATTACAACAAAAGTTTTGAAGCTTCCGATGTGCGAAAATCGATTGTAACCGCAATCAGCATAAAGGTTATGGAGCCCGTATTTGAGTCGCAAACTAAGACCAAATTAGGTTCTACTGATATGGGTTCGGAAGCAGGAATGCCCTCGGTTCGTACGTTTGTAAATGATTTTGTGAAAACCAAATTAGATAATTTTTTACATAAAAACCCACCAACTGCGGATGCTTTGTTACGCAAAATTCTTCAAGCAGAGCGAGAACGGAAGGAACTTTCAGGTATCAGAAAATTGGCTACCGATCGTGCAAAAAAAGCCAATCTTCACAATAAGAAATTAAGAGATTGTAGGGCACATCTTCCCGATACAAAAAATCCTAAAAGTTTAGAAAGTACTCTTTTTATCACTGAGGGAGATTCGGCTTCTGGATCTATCACAAAGTCACGCGATGTAAATACCCAAGCGGTTTTCAGTTTGCGTGGAAAGCCATTGAATTCGTATGGAATGAGCAAGAAAATTGTTTATGAAAACGAAGAATTCAATTTGCTTCAAGCAGCATTAGACATTGAAGATGGACTTGAAAAATTGCGATACAACAACATTGTAATTGCAACTGATGCCGATGTCGATGGAATGCACATCCGATTATTATTAATTACATTTTTCTTACAATTTTTTCCAGAATTGATAAAAGAAGGACATTTATATATTTTGCAAACGCCACTTTTTAGAGTTCGTAATAAAAAAGAAACTATCTATTGTTATTCAGATGAAGAGCGAAAAGAAGCAATCGAAAAGTTAAAACCAAAACCAGAAATCACACGATTTAAAGGTTTGGGAGAAATATCACCAGATGAATTCAAGAATTTCATTGGCGAAACCATTCGTTTGGATCCCGTTATGATGGACAAAAACACCTCAATTGAGCAATTATTGTCTTTTTATATGGGGAAAAATACGCCAGACCGCCAAGAATTTATCATCAAGAATTTGAAGGTGGATTTAGATGTTGTTGAAGCGAGTTAAATTAAAAGATTCAAAGAAATTAAATGGACGAATACGAAGAGAATAGCATCCCAAATGAAGACGAATTTAACGAAGAGTTAAACGAATCTGCAATTGAAGAAGGCTTTGAAGATATAAAATCTTCAGAAGGAAAGCATTTTTACGAAAATAACGAAGACGGCAGCGATACCATTACCAAAGTTACAGGAATGTACAAAGATTGGTTTTTGGATTATGCCTCTTATGTGATTTTAGAGCGTGCTGTACCTGCAATTGAAGACGGTTTTAAACCTGTTCAACGTCGAATTATGCACTCGCTTAAGGAGTTGGATGACGGGCGTTATAATAAAGTTGCTAATGTTGTTGGTCATACGATGCAATACCATCCCCACGGCGATCAAAGTATTGGTGACGCTATGGTGCAAATTGGGCAAAGAGAATTATTGATCGATTGTCAGGGAAACTGGGGAAATATCCTTACCGGAGATAGCTCCGCAGCTTCTCGATACATTGAAGCAAGATTATCAAAATTTGCTTTGGAAGTTTTATATTCTCCAAAAATTACCGATTGGGGAGTTTCCTATGATGGTCGTCGGGCTGAACCGAATAATTTACCTGTAAAATTTCCATTATTATTGGCTTCAGGAGCCGAAGGAATTGCTGTTGGACTTTCCACAAAAGTATTACCTCATAATTTTAATGAGCTAATAGATGCTTCTATTAAAATTCTAAAAGGAAAACCATTTCAAATATTTCCAGATTTTATGACTGCCGGAATTGCGGATGTGTCAAATTATAATGACGGATTACGGGGCGGAAGAGTTCGTGTTCGTGCTAAAATTGGACAATTAGACAAAAATACGTTGGTTATTACCCAAATTCCATTTTCTACAAATACAACTACTTTAATAGATAGTATTTTGAAAGCAAATGAAAAAGGGAAAATTAAAATCAAGAAAATTGAAGACAATACCGCCGCTGAAGTTGAAATATTAATTCATCTATTCCCAGGTGTCTCTCCAGATAAAACAATCGATGCTTTGTTTGCTTTTACCGCATGCGAAACTTCGGTAGCACCTTTAGGATGTGTGATTGAAGACAATAAACCACTATTTATTGGTGTTTCTGAAATGTTGAAAATTTCAACAAACAGAACTGTTGCATTGCTGAAAAGCGAACTTGAAATTCAATTAAGTGAATTAGAAGAACAATGGCATTTTGCATCTTTAGAACGTATTTTTATAGAACAAAAAGTATATCGTTTAATTGAAGAAGAAACTACCAAAGAAGGTGTAATTTATGCAATTGACGAAGGATTGAAACCACATATAAAACATCTAAAACGAGCCATTACTGAAGAAGACATTCTGCGTTTGACCGAAATTAGGATTATGCGTATTTCTAAATTTGACAGCAATAAAGCCCAAGACAAAATTGAAGCTTTAGAAGGCGATATTGAACAAGTAAAACACGATTTAGACAACTTGATTGACTTTGCAATAGCATTTTTCACTCGTCTTAGAGATAAATACGGAAAAGGAAGAGAACGCCAAACAGAACTTCGCATTTTTGATGACATTGAAGCTACAAAAGTGGTTTTAAGAAACACCAAATTATATGTAAATAAAGAAGAAGGATTTGTGGGAACAAGCCTTAAAAAGGACGAATATGTTACCGATTGCTCTGATATTGATGATGTAATTGTATTTCTACGAGATGGAAAAATGATGATTACCAAAGTCGATGCAAAAACATTCGTTGGTAAAGACATTATTCACATTGCTATTTTTGATAGAAGCGACAAACGAACGATTTATAATATGATATACCGCGATGGAAAATCAGGCCCATCGTACATCAAAAGGTTCAATGTTTCTGGAGTTACACGTGATAAACCGTATGATTTGACTAATGAAAACTCAGGTTCGCAAGTAGTGTATTTTTCTTGTAATCCAAATGGTGAAGCAGAAGTAATTACCATTTTACTACGCCAAGTAGGAAATATCAAAAAATTAAAATTCGATATTGATTTTGCAAAATTAGCCATCAAAGGCAGAACGTCAAAAGGAAACATAGTCACAAAATATCCAATCAAAAAAATTGAACTCAAAGAAAAAGGCATCTCTACACTATTACCAAGGAAAGTTTGGTTTGATGATACTGTTCAACGATTAAATGTAGATGCACGTGGTGAATTGTTAGGTGAATTTAGACCAAACGATAAAATTCTAATTATACAACAATCAGGTAAACTGAAAGTTATTACACCTGAATTGACGACGCATTTTGAGGAAGATATGGTTGTTCTTGAAAAATGGATTCCTAAAAAACCTATTTCCGCTATTTATTACGATGGCGAAAAAGAACGTTATTTTATAAAACGTTTCTTAGTGGAAGTGGAAAATAAAGAGGAAATTTTTATTACAGAGCATGAAAACTCGCAATTAGAAATCGTTTCAACGGAGTATCGACCAGTTGCAGAATTGGTATTTAATAAAATAAAAGGGCTTCAAAAAGAAAATTTAACTGTTGATATAGAGTCATTCATTGCTGTAAAAGGATTTAAAGCACTTGGAAATCAATTGACAACCGATAAATTAAAACAGGTCAATTTATTAGAATCTTTGCCATACGAAGCTCCTGAAGAAATAATTCCAGAAGAAATAGAAGTAGAAGGTGATATTGAAGTTGATGGCAGTGATGATTCAGAAATTCAACTTGATAATGACGGACAAATAACATTATTTTAAAAATAAAGCCACTCGAAAGTGGCTTTATTTATTTCTTGTTTTTTGCCATTTTCATATTCAAAACTTCCACTAAAAGCGAGAACGATATCGCAAAATACAAATAGCCTTTTGGTACCACATCTACATGATTTCCAAAAAAGGATGCATTTGCTAAATGAGCGGATTCTGTGATTAGCATAAAACCAATTAATACTAAAAACGTTAATCCTAATATTTGAATTGAAGGGTGCTTATTTACAAAATTTCCAACGGGAACAGCAAACTGCATCATAATCAAAACGGATATTACAACCGCAGTAACCATTATATAAATAGCGCCTTCAACACCATTTGTCATTCCAACTGCAGTCAAAATACTGTCAAATGAAAATACGATGTCTATCAAAATTATTTGCAGAATAACGTTCGAAAAGGACTTGGTTGCTGATTTTCCCAATTCTTTTTCTTCCTTTCCTTTTTCCTCTACTTTTTCGCGAATTTCATTAGTGCTTTTGTACAGTAAAAACAATCCTCCGAACAATAAAATCAAACTTTGACCCGAAATTTGAGCTGAAAACCAACTATAATCAAATGTAAACCAGGCTTCTTTCATAGCAATCAATACAGAAATCCCCATCAAAAGTACAATTCTCATGAACATTGCTAAAAACATTCCGATTTTTGTAGCTCTTTTTCGTTTCTCTTCGGGTAATTTTCCTGTTGCAATTGAAATAAAAATTATATTATCAATTCCTAATACAATTTCTAAAAACGTCAATGTTAATAAGGCAATCCAGGCGCTTGGGTTTAAAAAAACTTCCATTTAGATACGTTTATATTTATAGTTTTACTGCTATTCCTTTTTGCTTTTCGTCACTTCCAATTATTCCAAATTCAAAGGTATAAGAATTTTTCGTAGTTGAAACTATTTCCATACTAATTGCCTTTTTTTCTTGAATATTTTTTGGATGTAATTTCTGTAAAACAAACTCACAATCGTTAACCCAACGCACCGTTGCAGTATCGGTTTTACCTTCGTAAGTTTCAATTTGTAACGTTTCTGTACGCTCAAAAACTGTTGTTTTCTTAACGCCATTCAACACAAAATCAAATTGAAATTTGCCCGTTTTAAAGTCCTTGCAATTCCGCTCCACATCATAACACGAAGTTAAAATCAATAACGAGACGAAGAATATTACTTTTTTCATTTTCTTTTTTTTTGAAGCTATTTCCTGCTGTCATTCCAAATCCTCGCTAAAAAGCTCGGGATTTTCCCTTCCATCAGGGCTAGTTATTCTATATTAATATCATATTTATCCAATAATCCATCGATTCCCTGCGTCGAAAATTTTGCTTTTCGCATCGGATTAAATTCTGGGTCAATTTTGAAATTTTGTGCCAATGTAAAATCAGCAGCAGCCAATTGCGTATCATTAAAAATAGCACCTTCCAGATTGCTATTCTCAAAAACAGAATTTGATAAATTAGCGCCAATAAAAGTCACTTCTTTCAATGACGAGTTCATAAATTTTGTTTTCAACATTTTTTTATTGGCAAACGACGCATAATCTAAAACGCATTCTTCAAAACTGACATTAAATAAAAAGTCGTCGCATTCATTAAATAAAATCCCAAGCAATTTACAATTAATAAAATCAACTGTTTTCAATCCCGTTCCTCTCAAATTAGTCATCGACAGGTTGCAATCGAAAAACTCGCAATCGATAAAAGTATTATTTGAAAAATCACTATTTGAAAAATCGCAATTTTTGAAAACACAACCTTCAAACTCCCGATTGTTGACTCTTTTATTTATAGAAATGACTTTTTCAAAAGTCTTATGAACGTTAATTAAATTTTCCATTTATTTACTAAACATGCTTTTCATTATTGTATTTAATCCTAAGAACATTAATACCATTGCGGTAATACAAATGGCAATTCCAATTCCTAATATCAAATAAAATGTGGGTTGTAGCTTGTTTATAAAACCAAAATGAATAACCGCAGGCCCTATAAAAAGACAAGGCAATGCAATTGTCAAGAATTTTATTCCTTTGCTCAAAAGTTCTTTATTGGTATTCATTTTATTTATTTTCTGTTAAATAATGGTCTACTGCTTTTCTAACGCTTCCATATTTTTCTAATAATGCTGCACCAATTTTGTAGGTTACAGGAATTTCGCTCATAATCATTTTTACGCCACGATCCACTAATTTGCTGTTGCTCAATTGCATATCAACCATTTTATTTCCTTTGACTTTTCCCAATTGAATCATTGTTGCCGTTGAAATCATATTCAGCACTAATTTTTGTGCTGTTCCTGCTTTCATTCTTGAACTTCCGGTTACAAATTCGGGACCAACTACCAAATCTATTGGAAATTTAGCTGTTTGAGAAAGCGGACTTTCTGCATTACAAGATATAGAACCTGTACTAATATTATTTTCATTACACGCTTTCAAACCTCCAATGACATAAGGTGTTGTTCCTGAAGCTGCAATTCCGATAACAACATCATTTTCAGAAATGTTATGTTCTTGCAAATCTACCCAAGCTTGTGTTGGATTATCTTCGGCGTTTTCTACCGCTCTGCGAATGGCTTTGTCACCACCAGCAATGATTCCGTTGACCAAATCAAAAGGAACTCCGAAAGTTGGTGGACATTCAGACGCATCTACAATTCCTAAACGCCCTGAAGTTCCTGCTCCAATATAAAAAAGACGTCCTCCCAATTGCATTTTAGCTACTATTTGAGCAACCAAAAGTGAAATTTGAGGCAATGCTTTTTCAACTGCAAAAGGCACGGTTTTGTCTTCCTGATTGATATTAAATAACAATTCCTGAACCGACATTTTTTCTAAATGTTCGTATTTTGAGGATTGTTCGGTGGTTTTTATAAATGTCATTTTATAGGTTCAAATATTTAAGGTCAAAGTTACAAAGTTTTTATTGAAAGGACTATTGTAATTTTGTGCAATTGCAGTTTTTTTGCGTGAGGGATTGCAGTGTAAAGCCCACAGACAAGTATAGCAAAGCGGAACTTGGCGAGGACTTGCAACGTAAAGCCCGACCTCGTTTAACGAAAATTGTCTTGTAACTCCTAATGTACTAAACGAGGTCACGCCCAAATTAAATAAAATAAGCCAACACAATTCCCAAAACAATCATCGAAACCTTGGCAATATTAAATTTGTGTCCTTCGCTGCTTTCAAAAATTATGGTTGAGGAAATATGGAATAAAATTCCAATGACAATAGCCGTAATTTCGGTGTAATAATCGTTTAAAAAGGGAAGAATATCCGAAAGTAACGTTCCTAAAGGCGTCATGATTGCAAAGGAAATCATAAATAAAAATATCGCTTTTTTATTCAATTGTGCATTTACAAAAAAGGTGGTCAAAATGATTGCGATGGGAAAATGATGAATGGCGATTCCTAATGCCAATTCGTGTTGGTGACTCACTGGAAAACCCTCTAAAAGTGCGTGAATACACAAACTTACGAATAAAAGCCAAGGCATTTTGAACAGTTTTTCGTGACCGTGAACGTGCCCGTGTTCTGCGCCTTTTGAGAAAAATTCTAAGATAATTTGGAACAAAATTCCCAGCATAATATACAATCCAACCGATGAATTATGCGCTTCATAAAGTGTTGGCAATAAATGCATTACTGTTAATGATAGCAAAAATGAACCACTGAAAGCCAATAGTAATTTTAAGTTTTTCTTGGCTTCTGGCTTTAGAAATAATGCAAAAACATATCCAATTAAAACGGATAGAAGGGGAAGAAGTAAGGGGAAATAAGTGTTCATTATTTGAAAATCATTATTAATCTTTCACTTTCTAATTTATGGAATTTTTTTAAGCGATAATCGCCAAAAATATCCAATAAATAAATAGCAGCTTGTTCCATCATGGATTCAAAATCTTGTAAAGTTAAGGCTTTTACTTTTTCGGTAAAATGATATTTTTCGCCGTTATCTTCAAAATCTATTTCTTTATAAATATGATTGTCTTTTAAATAGCGTTTGATGTGAAAGTCAATATTTTCAACCGTTTTCACTTCGTATGGAACTAAATTAGCCAAGACATTTGGCACGTTCATAAAGTCAATTACGGCAAATCCGTACTCTGAAATGCTTTCTTTTATGGCTTTTAAAGTTGTTAAATTATCTTCGTCATTTTCAAAATAACCAAAACTTGTAAATAAATTTAATATAGCATCGAATTTTTTTTCGAATGGTTTTCGCATATCGTGTTCTACAAAATGCAAGGTTTCATTCTCGGATTTTTTTGCAAAAGCGATACTATTTGATGATAAATCAGCACCTGTAACATCAAATCCTAATTGATTTAAATAGATGGAATGACGTCCTTTTCCACAAGCTAAATCTAAAATTTTAGCATCTTCAGGAAGGTTTAAATAATGAACGATGGTGTCCATAAACAACTGCGCTTCTTCCTCATCTCGTTCTTTGTATAGAATGTGATAGTAAGGCGAATCGAACCAAGAGGCGAACCAGTTACTGGTTTTTGATGGTGAATTATCGGAAGTTTGTTTATGTATATCAGACATTATCTTATTTCAATTAATTAAAGTCGAGCAAATTTAGTGTATTTTTGCAACGAATACTTGATTTTACAATGGAAAATAATTTTAAAATGATTGCCAAAACCTTTTTTGGTTTTGAAGAAATCTTAGCAAATGAGTTGAAAATGCTTGGTGCTCAAGATGTTGAACAAGGTGTGAGAATGGTCAGTTTCAAAGGGGATAAAGGTTTTATGTATAAAGCAAACCTATCTTTGAGAACTGCATTAAAGGTATTAAAACCGATTTATTTTTTTAAAGCTACAAACGAACAAAATTTATATAAAGGAGTTCAAGGTGTTAATTGGTCGAAATTTATTGGTGCAAACCAAACTTTTGTGATTGATGCGACGGTACATTCTGACAATTTTAATCATTCTGAATTTGTTTCCCAAAAATGTAAAGATGCTATTGTTGACCAATTTAGAGATAGAACGGGACAACGCCCAAGTATTGATAAAATTCATCCGGATTTAAGAATTAATATTCATATTGATAAAGATCAAGTTTCAATTGCCTTGGATACTTCAGGAAATTCATTGCACCAACGTGGCTATAGAACGGCGACAAATATCGCTCCTATTAATGAAGTTTTGGCTGCGGGAATTTTATTGCTTTCTGGTTGGGACGGTCAAACTGATTTTTTAGATCCTATGTGTGGTTCAGGAACTTTTCTTGCTGAAGCAGCGATGATTGCTTGTAATATTCCAGCAAATATCAATAGAAAAGAGTTTGCATTTGAAAAATGGAACGATTGGGATAATGATTTATTTGATTCAATTTTGGAATCATTAATGAAAAGAGTTCGAGAATTTCATTATACGATAAAAGGTTTTGATAAAGCGCCAAGTGCCGTAAATAAAGCAAAAGACAATATCAAAAACGCTAATTTAGACGAATATATCACTATCGAAGAACGCAACTTTTTTGATACTGAAAAAACATCAGAAGGAAAATTGCATATCGTTTTTAATCCACCTTATGATGAGCGTTTGGATATTCATATGGAAGAATTTTATAAAAATATTGGTGATACTTTAAAGAAAAATTATCCTGGTACCAACGCTTGGTTCATAACAGGAAATTTAGAAGCTTTGAAATATGTTGGATTAAAACCATCTCGAAAAATCAAACTTTTCAATGCAAGTATTGAAGCCCGTTTGGTGAAATACGAAATGTATGAAGGTAGCAAAAGAACGAAGTTTCAAGTGGTAGAAATTCCTACAGAATAAAATATAAATTTAAGAATTATGACAAAATTACAAGTTAAAGCGTTTGTTTTCCAATTGTTGTGTTTTGCAACTTTATTTATTTTGGGACGCTATTTATTAGAAATTTATACCAATTTAACTGGACTTTGGATTCCATTTACGGCATTTGCAGTAGGAACACTTTTGGCACCTAAATTTCAAGCGGTAAAAACAAATGACGGAGAAAAGTTATATATGAAATGGATGTTCATTAAAGGAATTAAAGAAATCAAATAGTTATTTCTTTTTATCCACTTTTTTCGGTGATGATTTTGTTTTATATAGTGGCAAAAAGTAAGAAACGGTATAGTTAAAACCCACGCCAAAATCGCCATTATACGTTCGGTTGAAACCTGGAATATATAAATTATCGAAATTTTCAGGCTTAGTATTAGAAAGTAATCTATTCATTCTAACGCTGAAACCAACATAGATGTTTTTCAAAACTTCGGCTTTCATTCCGACCACAACTTCAAGCCATTGAGCCGATAATCCATTAAATTTTTCCCCAGAAACAACTGTTGGTGCTTCAGGAAAATAAGTTGAAGTATTGTATAATTTATAGCTATTGAGTTGCTGACTGAATGTGCTTGCACCGTAACGCAAACCAATAAATACCATATTTCTCATATCCAACCAATTTTCGTAGGAATTGTAATCAAAACCAACTTTAATATAGGTGCCTTTTGCTGAAGTATTCAACCTATCATCTTCAGTAGTTTTGTTTTCATTTCCTAATTCGGCTGCTAAATAGTAATTTTTCGTGAGTCGGTAATCCCCAACAAATTCTATTCCTTTGTAGTTTTTATCGTAAAAAGAACGGGTCAATTTGAATAAATCGGCACCAAAACGAATTCCGAATCTTTCAATTTTTGGAGGAATGCTGTCTGTTTTTATCTGTTGTGCATTTACTGAAAATGACAACAAAATTAGTGCAATACTAAAAGTAAATTTTGATGTGTGTTTCATTTTCAGTTGTTATATTTGAGGTTTCAACAGTAATATTTCGAATCCAATATCCGTCAGGAGTTGAAGTTTCAGTTTTAATATAGGGAGTTGTTGGGTCTAATGTAAAAATAGTTTTATAACCACAAGCTCTAGATACAAAGATATTTTGTCGTGTGTAATTGAATTGCAGAAAATCTTCATTATCAATAGTTACATCCGTGCTATTCAGTATCAAACTATATTTAGTTATATCTTCATTTGTTTTTAATGGCAATTGGATTTCGCTTTCACTATTAAAACTTAGAACAGAAGTGCTTCCAACTTCTTTAACTGCTAAATTGGTTACGTTTTTTAATACTGTTGGATTTAAAATGTCGTAGAATTCTATGATTAATTTTGGTGTTGTACCAGTTGTTTCTTCACAAATATCGTCTTTCTCGCAGCTTGAGAAAGTTACAGATAATACTAATAGAATTAGAAATATTTTTTTCATTTATAGGTATGATTCACAATCAATTAAAAACAAAATTTAAAAACAGCTACTCTTTTTTTATAGCTTCTTCATATTTTTCTTCAACAACTTTCCAATTTATTATATTGAAAAAAGCATCAATATAGTTTTTTCTTTTATTTTGATATTCTAAATAATAGGCATGTTCCCAGACATCCAAAGCTAATATTGGTGTTCCAGAAACAATTGCTTTTGGCATTAATGGGTTGTCTTGATTTGGCGTATTTGTGACTTGTAATCTTCCGTTTTTATCTACTATTAACCAAGTCCAACCTGATCCAAATTGTCTGTTTGCAGCATTTTTAAATTGATTTTTAAAACCTTCAAAGGATCCGAAATCTTTTGCAATTGCAATTGCCAAAGTGTCTTTTGGTTGACCACCAGCTTTTGGACCAATACACTCAAAAAATAAACTGTGGTTGTAATATCCGCCAGCATTATTTCTTAAATTTATGCTATCTGCAACGGCCTTTGATAAAATTTCCTCAATGGTTAAGTTTTCTAATTCAGTATTTTTAATAGCTTTGTTTAGACTGTTTGTATATGCTAAATAATGTTTTGAATAATGAAGTTGCATTGTTCTAGCTTCAATTTCAGGAGAAACGGCATCGAATGAATACGGTAATTTAATTAGTTCAAAAGAACCGTCATCTGCTTTAATATCGTCTGCTGATCCAATTGTGAATTTTTCTACTGCTGAAGGAAGTGGTACTTCAACAACCTCTGTAAGTTTTTTATTCTTACACGACAGAACTACTAAAAGTACAGAAAAATAAAATATATATGGATATGCCTTTTTCATGATGATTTATTTTTTTTGTAATAAAAGTATATTTTCTATGTAAAGTTCTTTAGCTTCATCCATTGATAAATGACTAATTTGCATCCATGCATTCGTTTTAAATGCATTTCTTAAATCAAAATCCGAATTTTGATTGCTATTTAGTGTTCCGAAAGTTGCTTGTTTATAATAGGCATATAAGCGTAACTGTACATCTTGAGGTAGTGATTCCTGAGACATATTTGTTGCGATTTCTACTGCTTCTGCAAATCTGGTATCTAAATCTTTTTTTTTCATTACCATTTAATCGCAATTATCGTTTTACCTCCAATTGCTTTTTCATTCAGTTTTACGTTTATTTGTGTACCTAATGGCAAGAATAAATCTACTCTTGAACCAAATTTGATAAAACCTGCATCTGTTCCTTGAATTACTTGCATTCCTTCTTCAGCATAATTTACAATTCTTCTTGCTAAAGCTCCTGCTATTTGTCTGTACAATACTTCTCCAAACACACGATTTTCTATGACAACTGTTGTTCTCTCATTTTCTTCACTAGCTTTTGGATGCCAAGCAACTAGAAATTTCCCAGGATGGTATTTACTGAATTTTACTTTTCCATTCAAAGCATATCTTGTTACGTGCACATTTATTGGCGACATAAAAATAGAAACTTGAAGTCTTTTATCTTTAAAATATTCGCCTTCAAATACTTCTTCAATTACAACAACTTTTCCATCAACTGGAGCAATAATGTGATTATCGTTAATTTCTACTGTTCTTACAGGATTTCTAAAAAATTGTAAAATCAGTAATAAAAATAATAAAACACTAATTTCTATTGCCTTTTGTAACCAAATAGTAATAATAAATGTGTCTGCTAATAATAAAAACGCAACTGTTAGTGTTGTTGCAATTAAAATAATCTTTCCGCCTTCTTTATGAAACATAATTCAAAATTTTATAAAATACAAATACAAATGGTGCTACAAATATAACACTATCTAGTCGATCTAGAATCCCTCCATGTCCGGGCATTATTTTTCCGCTATCTTTTACGCCAGCTATTCTCTTAAACTTTGATTCAATTAAATCCCCAATTGTTCCCATAATACCTACTATTAAAGCAATAATAGTCCAAATTAAAATTGATTTATCACTAAATTCAGAAGTAGCTTTTATGTAGTATTTTGATATTAAATAGCCAGCAAATATTGCAAAAATAACACCGCCAAAGAAACCTTCAATGGTTTTTTTAGGAGATATTATTTCAAATAATTTGTTTTTTCCTATGGATTTACCAACAATATAAGCAAATGTATCATTTGTCCAAATTAAAATAAACAGGCCAATAATAATTTTGGGGTTATAGTCTTTTACTCCAAATGAAATTTTAGTAATAAAAATAAATGGCAGAATAATATAACCCAATAAATAAAGATATTTAGATGAAATACTTATCTTTTGAATTTTATCATTAAACAAAAAAAGGATACATTTTGCCGAAACGATTAGAGTGATACTTAATAAAATAGTGTCTAACTTTTCTACATTTACAGAAATGGATATATTATTATTATTATGGAAAATTACATTAAATATTTTTGAAACAACTAAATTATAATGACTAATTAAAGTTACGGAAGTATAAAAAACAGCACCAAAAAGAATTGGCGATACTTTATTTATTTGAATTAAATTACAAAATTCAGATATGGTAATTATCAGAAACAGACCAAATAAAACAAAAAAACTTTCTGTAGAATAAAGTATCGAAGTAAGTAATATAATTATGTAAATTGCCCCTGATATGGCACGTTTTAGAGTTTCACCCATTTTATAAATCCTCTAAAAGCAATAAATAAAGATTTTTTGCTGAACTACCGTAGTGTAAAAAATCTTCTTCTTTAACTTTTTCGAAATATTTTATTGTGGTAATATTTGTAGGATAATTTTTTACATATTTCTTTTTAATCATTCTAAGTCCATCACTTGTACTTTCAACAATTTGACTTGTTGTAGCTAGAATTATAATATTTGTAGGTAATTCGTTTGGTTTATTTTGTTTAATTTGATTTGAAGAAAAAAGAATAGAACCTTCTTCAGCAATCAAATTTTCACAAGTAGCTAAAAGAAATTTAGGATTTGAGGGTTTTTCGTAAGTCAGTTTATTATCGTCTAACATACTATATAATGTTGGATCAAAGCATAAAACTTCAGATTCAAACCAATCATTTTCTTCTAAGATGTTTTCAAAATGTTCTTTAACTTCAACAAGACTTTCACAATATAAAAATTTACCTCCATTTTTTTTGAAGTTAACAGTGAATATTTCATCAACTGGTAATAATAAATCTGATGCTGAACGGTTGAATTCACTATGACTTTCCTCTTCTGAGTATTCTTCACCAGAACCAAAAAATTTTCTAAAAAGACTCATATTATTGCTTAATATATTTAGTTTGTTTCTACAAAACATCCAAAGATAAAAAAATCTTAATTCAAATGTCATTTTTGAATTAAGATTTTTTTAAAAAAATTAAAATATTTTATTTTTTAAAGCGAAGTTTCTTCTGCTAAATTCTTGTCAAATGTTCTTTTTCCAAAAATAGCTTCTAAATCGTCTTTGAAAATTACTTCTTTTTCAATTAAGATATCTGCTAATAAATTTAATTTGTCTTTATTTTCATTAAGAATTTGAATCGCTCTTTGGTATTGACCTTCAATCAACAATGAAATTTCTTTGTCAATTATCATTGCGGTATCTTCAGAATAAGGTTTTGAAAAGTTATATTCACTTTGTCCTGACGAATCATAATAAGTGATATTACCAATTTTTTCATTCAATCCATAAACCGTCACCATTGCTTTGGCTTGTTTTGTAACTTTTTCCAAATCACTTAAAGCACCTGTAGAAATTTTATCAAAAACTACTCTTTCTGCAGCTCTTCCTCCCATTGTTGCGCACATTTCATCAAGCATTTGTTCCGGACGAACAATCAAGCGTTCTTCGGGTAAATACCAAGCTGCTCCTAAACTTTGTCCGCGAGGAACAATAGTTACTTTTATTAGTGGAGCTGCATGTTCAAGCATCCAACTTACCGTAGCGTGTCCCGCTTCATGAACCGCAATTGCTCTTTTTTCTTCAGGGGTTACAATTTTGTTTTTCTTTTCTAAACCACCTACAATTCTGTCAACAGCATCAAGGAAATCTTGTTTGTCAACTGCAGTTTTGTTGTGTCTTGCAGCAATTAAAGCCGCTTCATTACAAACATTTGCAATATCAGCTCCCGAAAACCCGGGGGTTTGTTTTGCTAAAAAGTCAGTATCTAATCCTTCCACTTTTTTCAAAGGCGCAAGGTGAACATCAAAAATTTCTTTTCTTTCACGAACATCTGGTAAATCAACAAATATTTGTCTGTCAAATCGACCAGCACGCATCAATGCTTTATCCAAAACATCAGCTCTGTTTGTTGCAGCCAATACAATTACATTTGAATTGGTTCCAAAACCATCCATTTCTGTAAGTAACTGATTTAGTGTATTTTCACGCTCGTCATTTCCTCCAGACATGTTGCTTTTTCCACGAGCTCTACCAACAGCATCAATCTCATCGATAAAGATAATTGCGGGTGCTTTTTCTTTCGCTTGTTTGAATAAATCACGAACTCTTGAAGCTCCAACACCAACAAACATTTCCACAAAATCTGAACCAGATAAAGAGAAAAAAGGTACTTGTGCTTCACCAGCTACGGCTTTCGCTAATAATGTTTTTCCTGTTCCTGGGGGACCAACTAACAAAGCTCCTTTTGGAATTTTACCACCAAGGTTAGTATATTTTTCAGGATTTTTCAGAAATTCTACTATTTCTTGTATTTCTTCTTTTGCTCCTTCAAGTCCTGCAACGTCTTTGAAAGTAGTTTTAATATCTGTTTTTTCATCAAATAGTTTGGCTTTTGATTTTCCAATATTGAAAATCTGACCTCCAGCTCCACCTCCAGCTCCACCATTCATTCGTCTCATTATGAAAATCCAAAGTCCTAATATAAGGACAAACGGAAGTATCATTTGTAATAATTCGCTCCAATTGCTTTTTGGTAAGAAGCTATATTCCTTTAATTGTCCCGCTTTTACAGCAGCTTCCAACTTATTTTGGAATATCTCATCATTTCCAATATCGAAAGTATAATGAGGTCCTTTATTAGGTCTGTTCAATAAATCTTTTGCAACAACTTTGTGATTTGCTTCTTTTAATGCCGCAGCAGTTAAATAAACATCCGCCTCCATTTTATTGTAAACAATTACTTTTTCAACTTGTCCTTTTTCAAGGTATTCGTTGAATTTTGATGAAGATGTTTTTAGTGGTTCTTCAAAACTAGAACCTCCAGTTATGAAACTTATGAATAAAAAAATCAATGCAACTGCACCATAAATCAACCAAGGATTGATTTTAATTTTCTTAGGATTTTGATTGTTTTCTGTAGCCATTTAATAGTATTTCTTTAGTATTTATTAGCAATTGTTGTAATCTTCGCATCGCCCCAAAGGCTCTCAATATTGTAATATTCACGAATGTTTTTTTGAAATACATGAACTACAATATTCACGTAATCCATTAAAACCCATTCTGCATTTTCCATTCCTTCCACGTGCCAAGGTTTGTCTTTTATTTCTTTTGAAACCGTTTTTTGAACTGAATTTACTATTGCATTTACTTGCGTATTAGAATTTCCATTACATATAACAAAATAATCACAAGCGGAATTATCAATTTCTCTCAAATCTAAAATGTCAATATCATTTCCTTTTACTTCTTCAATTCCCTTAATAATGTTTGCTAGTAAAACATCATTGCTATTATTATTTTTAGCCATTTAAAATTTTATATTTTTTGCAAAGTTACCATTTTTTGTGCTTAATTTTGAACCTTAACACAAGTTTAAATTCTGTAGCACCTTTTAATGATATGAGATTAATCAAACTCGATGCCATAGATTCTACGAACGATTTCCTAAAGGCGTTGTCAGGCAAAAAATTGCTTGAAAATTTTACCGTTGTTTCTGCCGAAAATCAAACCAATGGCAAAGGTCAAATGGGGGCGAAGTGGGATTCTGAAATCGGTAAAAACCTTATTATTAGCGTCTTAATAAAAGATGTTTTAAAAAACAATACTGAAATTTTTGATCTAAATGTTGCCGTTGCACTTGCTATCATTTCTACTTTAGAAACTTATACCATTTCAAATTTAACTATAAAATGGCCAAACGACATATTGTCAGATAACAAAAAAATTGCTGGCATTTTAATTGAAAATACCATTAAGAATAATGGCGAAATTGTTTCTATCGTTGGATTTGGTTTAAATGTGAACCAAATTAATTTTGACGGACTTCCAAAAGCAACTTCTTTAGCGGTTGTAATGGGTTCAGATATTGATAAAGAAAAATTGCTTTTCAAAATTATTGAAGCTATAAAAACAAATGTTTCTGTATTGAATAAAGGATTTGCATCCGATTTATGGTTAGAATACAATCAAAAACTTTTCAAAAAAGGTGTTCCAATGCCTTTTTCCAATTCTCAAGATGAAAAATTTATGGGAATTATACAAAATGTCAATTCTTTCGGGCAATTGGCTGTTTTATTACAAAATGATTCGGTTGAAACTTTTGGAATTAAAGAAATTCAAATGTTGTATTGATAAAAGAAACTCTTAAGTAAAATTATCGTATCCTTTATTGTATTAAATGCATTATAATTTATGCATGTTGTCGGCTAAAGTTTCAATAAATTTAGTAATAGGATCTTTAACCATCATTGCCATCATTGCGTTAAATTCACCTTCAAAAAGCAACTGAACCTCCGATGAAGAATCTGAAAGACTATCAATTGTTGCGGTAAATTTAAAAGGCAATTTCTCGCTTGCTGCTCCTAAAACTATTTCAGAA
>CAMCDQ010000008.1 GCA_945873505.1 Chitinophaga pinensis | reverse complement strand
TGAAATGATTTTAGACAAACAAAATGGACTTTTAGTTGAAAATCAAAACGTTCAAAAACTTACAGAGGCAATGAATTTATTTTATGAAGACGATAAATTATATACGTTTTGTAAAGAAAATGCGTTTCAAAGTATCAGTCATTTTAATTTAGAAATTATAGGAAATAAATGGTTGGATTTAATGCAAATTAAATATTACAAACAATGGCGAAAATAAACGATTTAGAAATAATTCAAATACCTGTAATTGAAAATATTTTAGGAAACATTGCAGTAATAGAAAACAATAGTATTCCTTTTGAAATCAAAAGAGTATATTATTTGTTTGATATTCCAAGTTCCTCAAAACGAGGTGGACATTCACATAAGAATCTACAACAAGTTTTAATTGCCATTTCTGGAAGTTTTGATGTTGTTTTGAAAGATGGCGTTTCAGTTGAAACAATAACATTAAACAAACCAGATAAGGGCTTATTGATTAATCACAATATTTGGCGTGAATTAGAAAATTTTTCTTCTGGTGCAGTTTGTTTAGTTTTGGCATCAGATATTTTTGATGAAGCCGATTATATTCGAGATTATAATGAATTTTTGAATACCAAATAATGAAAATTCTATATGTAGTTCCCCAAACTAATAGCGGAGACGGAATATCTAGGGTTATCGCTATTAAAGCGAATTATCTCATTGAAAATTATGGATATGAGATTGCAATTCTTACACAGAATAATGGTCGTGATAATTTGTTTTTTGAATTTAATAAAAAAATCACTTTTTATGATATGCAGCTAAATGGAACTATATTTCATTTTTTTAACTCCTTTAGGAATCAATTGAAAAATTTCATAAACGAGATAAAGCCAGACCTGATTGTTATTTGTGATAATGGTTTAAAGGCTTTTTTGATCCCCTTTATTATAAACCCTAAAATTCCATTACTACTTGAAATTCATAGTTCATTGTTCATCAAAGAAAGTGATCGTATAAACACATTTTTGCCTATTTTAAAATCTAAATTGACTTGTTTATACAAACAATTTGGTGCTTCTCAATACAATCAAGTAATTGTAGAAACTCAAGAAAGTATTGAAGAGTGGAAAGTCAAAAAGGGCATCGTAATACCAAATCCATTATGGTTTTCAACAGATATAAAATCCGATTTGTCTCAAAAAAATGTAATTGCTGTTGGCCGTCACGCGTATGAAAAAGGGTTTGATAGATTACTCGAAATTTGGAAAAAAATAATCGTAAAATACCCCGATTGGAACTTAACTATTTATGGAAAATCAAATCCCGATTTTGATTTGGTTGCATTGGCAAAAAAACTTACTATTGAAAATAATATCACTTTTTACGAACCTGTAAAAAACATTGAAGAGAAATATTTGGAAGCATCAATTTATTTAATGACATCACGATTTGAGGGTTTCGGAATGGTGCTTATTGAAGCTATGGCATCGGGATTGCCATGTATTGCTTACGATTGTCCTTGCGGTCCAAGAGCAATTATCGAAAATAATAGTAATGGTTTTTTAATTGAAGATGGAAATGAAAATCAATTTATTCAAACGTTAGAAAATTTAATTGAAAATGAAATCCTTCGAATTGATATGGGAAATAAGGCTAAAATTTCAGTCAATAAATATCAAATAGAAGCAATAATGGAGGAATGGAATTCGATTTTAAAAGGAAAAATTGTTTAATATAAACTAGCAAAATATCCCAATCGATAGATGTCAAAAATAAATAATGAAGGGTTTTTACTTGCCAAATTTTTCAATAAAAAAGGTTTTGTAATTTTATAAAATACTTTCAATACAAATACTACTTGCATTTTCTTTAATCGATAAAATAATTTTGATAAACCAATATAATCAGATGGAATTAACTGGTTTTCAATAAGAAATTTCAAAGCAATTAATGATTCATTTTCTTTTTTTATAGCAATTTCAAATTCATCCAATCCAAGATGATAAACTGGGTTTTCAATATGTTCAACTTGAATGTTATGATTTTTTAATTCATAAGAAAACAAAGTATCTTCGTGTCTTAAATTAGGTATGTTTTCATTAAAACTTACTTTTTCAAAGACCGATTTTTTTATCATAAAATTCAAAGTCAAAAGTCTTAAATAAGGATTTTTTTTTCTAATTTCTGCTGATAACGCTTCTCTATAATTTCCGTATTTCCATCGTAATAATTGACTTTTTTGAGGTTTTAATTTAGAATACAAAATGCCACCAGTAACGATTTTTTCTTCTTCAGTTATTTGAAGTAAATAATTATAAATCAAATTATTATCAACTGGAAAAGTATCTGAATCAAGGAAAAGTAAGTTGTCAAACGCGGCTTTTTTTGCTAATAAATTCCGAATCGCACTTCTGCCAATATTGACTTTAAGAATTTCATACTTACAAAATTGAAATTCATTGATTTTGCTATTTTCCGAATGAAATTTTTGTGATCCATCATCCAAAACAAGTATTTCAAATTCAATTTTAGCTTCTTTCGCCTGATTATACAGAACATTTACAAGCTTAAAAACATTGTAATTATAGGTAGGAATGAGAATCGATAACATTAAACCGTTTTTTGAACTACTTCAAAAATACTACTGTCTTCACATTTCAATGTTTTTGATGGAAATTTCATCAAAAGTGCATAATCGTGTGTCGCCATAATTACTGTTTTTCCGTTGGCATTAATTTTCCGTAACACTTCCAAAACTTCTACACTTGTCTGAGGATCAAGGTTTCCTGTTGGCTCATCTGCTAAAATTAATTCTGGATCGTTCAATAAAGCACGTGCAATGGCCACACGTTGTTGCTCTCCACCTGACAATTGATGCGGCATTTTTGAAGCAAACGCTTTCATATCTACTTTATCTAAAACTTCATCGATTTTGTTTTGCATTTCTATTGCATCTGTCCAACCTGTTGCCTCCAAAACAAAAAGCATATTTTCGTTTACCGTTCTATCGGGTAACAATTTGAAATCTTGAAATACAATTCCTATTTTTCTTCTCAAATAAGGAATATCATCTTCTTTTAAAGTTGCCAAATCAAAGTTTACAATGTGCGCTTCGCCTTCTGTTAATGGTAAATCGGCGTATAAAGTTTTCATAAAACTACTTTTTCCAGAACCCGTTTTTCCAATTATATAAATAAATTCACCGTGGTTCACTTCCAAATGAATATTTGATAAAATGACTTTTTCTTCTTGGTAAATGGTTACGTTTCTTAAAAATAATATAGGTTCTGACATAAGAATTTTTGTTTATTTTGTAAAAGTAATAAGATTTAATCAATTTCCAATTTCCAAATTATTTTTAATTGTTTAAAAAGATGTTCATAATAAAAAAGAATACAACCTCGTTATAGTGTGTAGAATACGATATATTTGAATGTATTAAAAAAAATCTACTATGCGCAAACAATCTTGGCTCTTTTTATTGTTATTTTTCATCGGAATTACAACCGTTTCAGCTCAAAAATCTTCAATTTACACGCACGATTTAGAAGCGTTCAATAAGGCACTTTCGTTATATAATAATGGTCAATATTTATCGGCTCAAATTATTTTTGACAATGTAAAACTAGAAAATAAAAGCAGCGAAGTGCAATCAGATTGTTCCTATTACAGTGCAAATTGTGCCATTCGACTCAATCAATCGAATGCAGATGCAATGATGGAAAATTTCGTTTCTGATTATCCAACAAGTACCAAAAGAAACCAAGCCTACTTTGAAGTGGCAGAATATTATTTTGAACAAGGTAACTATCCAAAATCTCTAATTTGGTTTGATAAAGTAGATGAAAGTTCCTTGGATTCTGACGATATTGATAAATTTAATTTCCAAAAAGGATACGCTTTTTTTACCGCTAAAAACAAAATTGAAGCTACGCCGTATTTTAACAAAGTGCTCAATTCACAAAATTACGGTTCGCAAGCCAAGTATTATTTAGGATTTATGGCTTATGAAGGCGATGATTATAAAAATGCAACTAAATATTTTGACCAAGTTTCTGGCGAGGAAAAATACAAAGAAAAACTTTCTTATTTTCAAGCTGATATGAATTTCAAGTTAGGGAATTTTCAAAAAGCGATTGATTTAGGTTTGGTTGCAATGGCAAAATCTAATGCTTTAGAGAAATCAGAATTGAATAAAATCATCGGCGAAAGCTATTTTAATTTGAATCAATACGAAAAAGCCATTCCTTTTTTGAAAGAATATAAGGGTAAAAAAGGAAAATGGAACAATACTGATTTTTACCAATTAGGATTTGCCTATTATCAGCAAAATGATTTTGAAAATGCCATCGCCCAATTCAATAAAATCATTGATGGCAAAGACTTTGTTGCACAAAATGCCTATTATCATTTAGGACAAAGTTATTTGAAAACCGACAAAAAACAACAAGCTTTGAATGCTTTTAAAAATGCATCTGAGATGATATTTGATATAAAAATTCAAGAAGATGCCGCTTTAAATTATGCGAAATTGAGCTATGATATTGGAAATTCATATCAAAGTGTTCCTGATGTTTTGTCCGCTTTTTTAGATAAATATCCTAATTCCCCAAGCAAAACAGATATTGAAACGCTATTGATAAATTCCTTTATTACATCAAAAAATTATAAAGGCGCATTAGAACTATTAGAAAAAAATAAAAGTTTTGCCAATAAACAAGCGTATCAAAAAGTGACTTTTTATAGAGGTTTAGAATTATATACCGATGGAAATTACCAAGAAGCATTAGCAATGTTCAAGAAATCTATTGGTGAGCAAAAAGATCCGAAATTCACTGTGCGCGCTACTTTTTGGAAAGGTGAAACTGAATTTGTTTTAGACAGTTTCAATGAATCGTTGTTGAGTTTCAAACAATTTATAGGTTTTGAAGAAGCTAAAAACTCTTCCGAATTTAAAAATATAAATTACAATATTGCCTATTCTTATTTCAAATTAAAAGAATACGAACAAGCAGGAAATTTTTTCCAAGCGCAAATTGACGCCGTAAAAGACGATAAAATCAGATTGAACGATTCTTATTTGCGTTTAGGCGACAGCCGTTTTGTGTCCGCAAAATATTGGCCAGCAATGGATGCGTATAATAAAGCGATTGATTTGAAAAGCATCGATGCGGATTATGCGGCTTTTCAAAAAGCAATTAGTTACGGATTTGTATCTAAAAATGAAAAGAAAATTGAGGATTTGAATAAGTTAATTGCAACGTATTCAAAATCGCAATATCGTGACGATGCCTTATTTGAATTGGGAAATACCTATGTTGCTGAAAAAAAATCAGATTTGGCAATTAAAACGTACGACCAATTAATTAGCGAATTTAAAAATGGTTCCTATGCTTTAAAAGCAACTTTGCGACAAGGATTAATTTATTATAATTCAGAAAATGACGATTTGGCGATTGAAAAATTCAAGAAAGTGGCTGCAGAATATCCTAAAACACCAGAAGCTTTAGAAGCCGTTTCAACCGCCAGAATTATATATGTAGATAATGGAAATGTAGATGAATATGCGACTTGGGTGCGAACGTTGGATTTCGTTTCTGTTACTGATGCTGAATTAGATAATGACACTTATGAAGCTGCCGAAAAACAATATTTACAGAACAATACCAAACAATCCATTACTGCATTTAACGGTTATATTTCAAAATTCCCTAATGGAAATCACGCTTTAAACGCCAATTTCTATTTGGCACAATCGTATTTTGCGGATGGATTAGAAGCCAATGCAGTTGCCAATTATGACTTTGTAATTTCAAAAACTAGGAATGAATTTACGGAACAAGCCTTGGCAAGATTGGCTCAAATTCATACGAAATCAAATGATTTTGAGAAGTTGATTCCAATTTTAAAGCGATTGGAAACGGAAGCTGATTTTCCTCAAAACATCACATTTGCACAAGCCAATTTGATGAAAACGTATTACGAACAAAAGGATTATGTGAACGCCGTAGTTTATGCAGAAAAGGTTTTGAATAACCCGAAAACAGACGATAAAGTAAAAAGCGATGCACAAATTATCGTAGCTCGTTCGGCTATAAATTCTAATGATGAACCTAAAGCACGCCTAGCTTACGCCAAATTATTGACACTTGCAAAAGGGGAATTGGCTGCCGAAGCCCTTTATTATGATGCCTATTTCAAAAATATTGATGGGAAATTTGAAGAATCCAATACCGTAGTTCAAAAATTAACCAAGGATTATTCTGGCTATAAATATTTTGGTGCAAAAGGATTGGTCGTTATGGCTAAAAATTTCTTCGGATTGAAAGACAGTTTCCAAGCGACGTATATTTTGGATAGTGTCATTAAGAATTTCACTGCATTTCCGGATGTTGTAGAAGAAGCACAAAAGGAATTGGATAGTATTAAAACTGAAGAAGCCAAGACGAATTCGTCTATTACAAATTAGTAGTTGACATTAATGCTACTGAAAACGAAAACAAATAATAAATACAGAAAAATATCGATGACACCTCTTTTAATAATACCTGAATTTCTTGGAGTAAGTATTGAAGTTTATTTAATTATTTTGATATTAGCAATTCCAACATTTTTCATATGGCGTTGGATTTTCAAAAGGAATATTGATGATAAAAAGAAGCGGATTATTGCAGCTTTGGCTATAACAATAATTACGACACCTTTAATTTATTTTGTTATTATAATGCTTTGGATTTTTAGTGTAAGTTATTATCCATCTAACTGTTTTGATAGACAAAAATGGCTAAACGATAAAGAAAAAAGATATGAACTTTCAGAGAATATAATTGAAAGTAAATTACTAATTGGAAAAACTAAAATGGAAGTTAAACAAATTCTTGGAGACGAAGAAAATGCAGATAATAGTGATTTATGGAATTATTATTTAGGATTTAAACCACAACTTTTCGGAATTGACCCGGATGTATTAGATATAGAATTTAAAAACGGAATAGTTATTAGAGTTGGACAGCACGAAACCTAAACTAATCTGTTATTAAGTCCACAAGCATCTTGAAGCAGCAACACATACATATAATTGACAAATCATCACAATATATTGAGAATAAAATAGAAGAATTTCAAAAAGCAACAATGTCATTTCAAAATACATTAAACAAATAATTTATGTCAAATAACCCTATACTTACGCGTCTATTATATCTTCGTCTATCATCTTTTAATCTTTCTCTATTGAGTCTATCATCTCTTCGTCTATTATCTTTTAGTCTTATTTTAGTTTCTCAATTTTCCTTTTCACAAAAGAAAGACGAAAACATTGGAACTGAAGTTGTAAACGTGGTAAAACCATATACGCCAACCATTTCAGATGCTTTTAAAGTGAAGGAAACGCCCGCATTAGAGGATGAAGACAATACCAAAAAGGAAGTGATTACATACTCGATTTTTTCTTTTCCAGTGGCTTCTACTTTCACGCCTTCAAAGGGGAGAGCTGCAAATGTGGACAAATCAGAATCGGAGAAATTATTCAAAAATTACCTGACTTTGGGATTTGGGAATTATACCACGCTAAATGCGGAACTTTTCGTGACAGAAAACATTAGCGATACTGAATATGTAGGTGGAATGTTACGCCATCTTTCGTCTCAGGGCGGAATAAAAGGCGTTGCATTGGATGATAAATTTTATACGACTTCTTTGGATTTAACGTACGGTAATAAAAGGAAAAACTTGACTTGGAATGCCGATTTAGGCTATCAAAACCAAGTATATAATTGGTATGGTTTGCCTGAGAATTTCCCCCAAATTTTAATTGACGGAATCAATCCGCAACATACGTTTCATAATTTTTATGCCGGTGCAAAATTCAGTTTAAACGATAGTTTTTTCAAGGAAGGAAGCATAAAATACAATCGTTTTTGGGATGCTCGAGGTTCATCAGAAAATCGATTTTATGTAAAACCGTCTTTTGAATTTGATGCATTTGATAAAAAAATTAAAACCAATTTTATAGTTGATTATTTGGGTGGAAGTTTTGAAAAGGACTTTTTTACAACGAATACTATAAAATACGGATATACCAATTTCGGGATTCATCCAAGTGTGGTAATCAATAAAAATGATTGGTCTGTGAATGTTGGAGCAGCTGTTTTTTATAGCATTGACAATGAAAACAGTAAAAACAAATTGTTCGTTTATCCGCAAATAAATGCTTCCTTGAAAGTCGTTGGCGATTTTATGATTTTTTATACAGGCGCAGAGGGAAGTTTGGATCAAAATTCTTATCGTGATTTCTCAAATGAAAATCCATATATTTCACCAACATTGGCAATTGCTCCGACTGATAAGCAATTTGATATTTTTGCTGGATTGAAAGGTAAATTAGCAAGTGCGGTGAGTTATACTATTCGAGGTTCATTTCAAAATGAGAAAAATAAAGCTCTTTTTTTGAACAATGAATTTAATATGTTTGCTACAAATACAGAAAGTTATCAGTTTGGAAATTCTATAGGAGTTGTATATGATGATGTGAAAACGGTGCGCTTTTTTGGCGAATTAAATGCTGATTTATCAAAGAAAATATCTTTCGGAATTAACGGAACTTTTAGTAGTTATTCAACTCAAAATCAAGAAGAAGCTTGGAATTTGCCTGCAATAAAATTAGCTTCTAATTTAAATGTAATAATCACTAAAAAGTGGTATGCTGGTGCAAATGTGTTCTTCGTTGGAGAAAGAAAAGACATCGTTTATATTCAAAGCGATATAGCTGTTTTTCCACCAGAATATTATCCAGAAACAACAACTATTTCCAGTTATTTCGATGCGAATTTACACGTTGGATACAATCACAGCGAGCGCTTAACAGGATTTTTAAAACTTAATAATATTGGTAATCAAGCCTATCAAAAATGGATGAATTATCCTGTTCAAGGATTTCAAGTTGTTTTGGGAGCAAATTACAAGTTTGATTTTTAAAAAGGGACAAAGCGAAGAAGGTTCAAAGGAGCAAAGTTCAAAGCGGAATAGGTTTGAAGTGATTTCTACATTGTTTATGACGTTTTATACTCAAAGATTAGAAACCTTTGTACCTTTGCAACTCAAAACCGCTGCACCTAAATAAATGACTCTCAAACAAAAAATCCATCAGCATTATACCCAACAAGTCCAAGACAAAATTGATGTTTTTCGGGATATGATTTCGGCATTGACCGAAGATTCTAAGAATGATGCCAAAGGATCTGCGGGTGACAAACACGAAACAGCGTTGTCAATGATGCATTTAGAACAGGAAAAACTCAATTACAAACTCAAAGAAGTTTTAGACCAAAAAGCAGTTTTAGATAAAATAGATCCGTCTTCATTACATACAACAATTGCTTTGGGAAGTTTGGTTCAAGCCAATGGAATCTATCTTTATGTGAGTTTGGCACTCACAAAAATCAATATCGAACAAGTAAATATTATTGCTTTATCGCCACAATCTCCGTTGGGAACTAAATTAATGGGCAATAAAGTGGGTTTTGAGTTTGAAATTAATTCTACAAAGTACCTCATAGAAAGCATTTCATAAACCTGAATTTTACAATCTATAACTTCATATATAGATTTTTGCTGTTTTTAATTTCATTTTTATACAAAAATACAATTTTATGTTTATTATTATAACTAAATAATTCTATTTGGTTTTAATAAGGAATCATTATGCTCAAATTTGCAGAAGTAAAAACTATAGATTATGTGTGGAATTTTAGCCATTATTGGAAAAGGAAAAGATGAAGAGTTAGTAAAAAAACTTTCTAAAAGAATGTCGCATCGCGGACCTGATGAAAGTGATTTGCATGTAACAGAAAACGGACATATTTTGAGCCACGAACGCTTGTCGATTATAGATTTGCATTCGGGAAGACAACCAATTCAAGGGTCAAAAACGGCTTGGATGGTTCACAATGGTGAAATTTATAACCACCAAGAATTGAGAGATGGTATTTTGAAACACCATACTTTCAGAACCAAATCAGATTCGGAAGTTATCGTACATTTGTATGAAGAATTTGGATATGATTTTTGCAATATGTTGGATGGAGATTGGGCATTTGTAATTGTAGATGGCGACGATTATATCGCGGGTCGTGATCCAATGGGAGTGAAACCATTGTATTATGGTTTGGATGAAAGAGGTCGGACCTATTTTTCATCTGAAATGAAACCAATTGCCGATCAATGCAAAACATTTTCTACATTCCCCCCAGGGCATTACTACACAGAAAAAACAGGATTTGTAAAATATTACAATCCAGAATATGAAGATTATTTAAAAGCAACTCACGAATTGGATTTGGATTTAATCAGAACTTCATTAACAGAAGCTACTCGCAAAAGATTAATGAGTGATGTGCCAATTGGCGTATTGCTTTCAGGAGGTTTGGACTCATCATTGACATCTGCAATAGCCTCAAGATTATTAGCGGAAAGCGGTAAAAAATTACATTCTTTTTCGATAGGTTTAGATGAAAATGCGCCTGATGCAATGGCAGCAAGAAAAGTGGCTGAATATTTAGGAACAGAACACCACGAAATTCATTTTACAATTGAGCAAGGAATTGAAATTTTAGACAAGTTGGTTTGGCATTTAGAAACCTACGATGTGACTTCAATTCGTGCCAGTACACCAATGTATTTTTTATCAAAAGCAATCACTGATTTGGGAATAAAAGTGGTATTATCTGGTGAAGGTGCCGATGAAATTTTTGGAGGTTATTTGTATTTTAGAAACGCACCATCAACGGTAGATTTTCAAAAAGAAACCATTGAAAGAGTTCAAAAATTATTCACTGCCGATTTATTAAGAGCTGATAAATCTACAATGGCCCACGGATTAGAAGCGAGAGTTCCTTTTTTAGACAAAGAATTTTTGGATGTGGCGATGTTAATCAAAGCAGAGGAAAAACAACCGAAAACGTATGACGGAAAAGAAAAATACATTCTAAGAAAAGCATTTGACACACCCGATAATCCATATTTACCAGATGAAGTTTTGTGGAGACAAAAAGAGCAATTTTCAGATGGAGTAGGGTACAATTGGATTGATCAATTAATTGATTATTGTTCGTCAAAAGTTACCGATGAAGAATTGGAAACTGCGAGTTCATTATTTTCTTATAATACACCAACTACCAAAGAAGCGTATTTCTACCGAACTATTTTCCATAAATATTATCCACAAGTAAGTGCGGCGCAAACCGTTAGAAAATGGATTCCAAAATGGCAAGAAAATCAAGATCCAAGTGGGAGAGCGAATGCTGCTCACGTGAAAGCGGATACCGACATAGCAAAAACAAATGTTGTAATTTAGTTAGTTTTGTTATTTCTATTTGTTTCAAAACCGCTTACTTTTTAGTAAGCGTTTTTTGTTGGCGTTATATTAAGGAGTAATGAACCGATAAATGTTAATAACTTACACTACTAAAACAAGCGATTTAAAGGGATATTAAATCTCATTTATATATATTTGTACGTTAAACAAAAAAACATTCAGAATTACATTAATATGAGCGAAGAAATCAATAAAAATAGTTATTCAGCAGATAGTATTCAGGCATTAGAAGGAATGGAGCACGTAAGAATGCGTCCATCAATGTATATTGGAGATGTAGGTGTTAGAGGTTTGCACCACTTGGTTTATGAGGTGGTAGATAACTCAATCGATGAGGCAATGGGGGGTCATTGCGACACGATAACTGTAGATATAAATGAAGATGGGTCAATAACTGTTGAAGATAACGGTCGAGGTATTCCAGTAGGAATTCATAAAAAAGAAGGCGTTTCGGCATTGGAAGTTGTAATGACTAAAATTGGTGCTGGAGGTAAATTCGATAAAGATTCGTATAAAGTTTCGGGAGGACTTCACGGGGTTGGTGTTTCTGTTGTAAACGCATTATCAAATCACTTAAGAGCTACGGTTCATAGTAGTGATGGTAAGGTTTATGAACAAGAATATGAAAAAGGAAAAGCGTTATATCCAGTAAAACAAATTGGAGAAACTACCAAAAGAGGAACCATTGTTACTTTTTATCCAGACCCTACTATTTTTACTCAAACGGTAGATTATTCGTATGATACTTTATCAGCTCGTATGCGAGAATTGTCTTACCTTAACAAAGGAATTACGATTACGTTTACAGACAAAAGAGAGTTGGATAAAGACGGAAAATTTGTTTGTGAAGTGTTTCATTCTACCGAAGGTCTAAAAGAATATATCCGTTATTTGGACGGTAATCGTGAGCCAATTATTGCGCACGTAATTTCAATGGATTCTGAAAAAGGAGAAATTCCAGTTGAGGTTGCCTTAATCTACAACACAAGTTACACAGAAAATATTTTTTCTTATGTAAATAATATCAACACACACGAAGGTGGAACGCACTTGCAAGGTTTTAGAACTGGTTTAACTCGTTCTTTAAAAAAATATGCAGATGCTTCTGGAATGTTGGATAAATTGAAATTTGAAATTTCTGGAGATGATTTCCGTGAAGGATTAACAGCTATTATTTCGGTGAAAGTTGCAGAACCTCAATTTGAAGGGCAAACTAAAACTAAATTGGGAAATAGAGAAGTAGTTTCGCCGGTAAGTCAAGCTGTTGGAGATATGATTGAAAATTATTTGGAAGAAAATCCTAATGATGCTCGTATCATCGTTCAAAAAGTTATTCTTGCTGCCCAAGCCCGCCACGCTGCTAAAAAAGCACGTGAAATGGTTCAACGTAAAACCGTTTTAGGTGGAGGTGGATTGCCAGGAAAATTATCGGATTGTTCAGAACAAGATCCTGCTCGTTGTGAAGTATATCTTGTCGAGGGAGATTCGGCTGGTGGAACTGCAAAACAAGGACGTGACAGAGCATTTCAAGCTATTTTACCTTTAAGAGGTAAGATTTTGAATGTAGAAAAAGCAATGCATCATAAAGTTTTTGAAAACGAAGAGATTCGTAATATTTTCACAGCTTTAGGAGTTACAATAGGTACTGCTGAAGATAGTAAAGCATTGAATTTAGAAAAATTACGCTACCATAAAGTAATTATTATGTGTGATGCCGATGTCGATGGTAGTCACATTTCTACATTAATTCTGACTTTCTTCTTTAGATTTATGAGAGAATTAATCGAGCAAGGACATGTTTATATTGCCGCGCCACCTTTATATTTAGTTAAAAAAGGAAATAAAAAAGAATATGCTTGGAATGACGTTCAGCGCGATCAAGCCAATGAACGAATGGGAGGAAGCGCTGCTATTCAACGTTATAAAGGTCTTGGAGAGATGAATGCAGAGCAATTATGGGAAACCACAATGGATCCTGATTTCAGAACTTTGCGTCAAATAAATATTGATAGTTTGGCTGAAGCCGATAGAGTTTTCTCAATGTTAATGGGAGACGAAGTGCCACCAAGAAGAGAATTTATCGAGAAAAATGCGGTATATGCCAATATTGATGCTTAACTAATTTTAATTAAAATATTCGTTTAAATCGACATAACTAAGTAGTAAAATATAAACACAAATAAAATGAAAGTTACAATAGTTGGAGCAGGAAATGTGGGAGCATCTTGTGCAGACGCAATTTCATACAGAGGAATTGCAAGTGAAGTAGTATTATTGGATATCAAAGAAGGTTTTGCTGAAGGTAAGGCCATGGATATTATGCAATGTGCTACCAATACGGGTTTTAATACAAGGGTTTCTGGTGTTACAAACGATTACTCGAAAACTGCCAACAGTGATGTAGTGGTAATTACTTCAGGGATTCCAAGAAAACCAGGAATGACTCGTGAAGAATTAATTGGGATTAACGCTGGAATTGTAAAAACAGTAGTTGAAAATGTATTAAAATTTTCTCCAAATACTATTGTAGTTGTAGTCTCAAACCCAATGGATACAATGACTTATTTAGCTTTGAAAGCTACAGGTTTACCTAAAAACAGAATTATTGGAATGGGCGGTGCTTTAGATAGTTCTCGTTTTAGGTTTTATTTATCACAAGCTTTGAATACGCCTTCAAATGATATTTCAGCAATGGTTATTGGTGGTCACGGTGATACAACTATGATTCCACTAACTCGTTTAGCATCTTATAATGGTATTCCAGTTTCTGAATTTCTTTCTCAAGAAGAATTAGATAAAGTATCGGCTGCAACAATGGTTGGTGGCGCTACGTTAACGGGACTTTTAGGTACTTCAGCTTGGTATGCGCCGGGAGCTTCTGTAGCGTATTTAGTAGATAGTATTTTGAACAATCAACGAAAAATGATTGCTTGTTCTGTGCTATTAGAAGGTGAATACGGTCAAAGTGATATTTGCATTGGCGTACCTTGTATTATAGGTAAAAACGGAATTGAAGAAATTTTGGAAATCAAATTAAACGATGCTGAGAAAGTATTATTTGCGAAAAGTGCTGATGCAGTTCGTAATATGAATGCCGATCTTAAGTCGGTATTAGCATAAATAGTAATACAACTTTGGAAAAAGACTGCAAAAAAAATGCAGTCTTTTTTTTTAGATTAATCAACAAATAATTGGTTAATCTCATTGATAATTATATATTTGTCTGCTAAAAAATATTGAGCATAAATAAATTTATTGTTATTTATTTAAAATAATAAAAATTTTATTTGTTTTTAACATTTAAATAAGCAAAAACAGAATAAAAATTAATTAATTATAGTAATAATGCAGAATAGAGGACTTATTAAATTTTTCGCAATTTTATTTGCATTGGTAAGCATTTACCAACTTTCATTCACTTTCGTATCTCACAAAATAGAAAGTGATGCCAAATCGTATGCTAACGGTAATTCAGAAAAAGAATTAAAATACCTAGATTCCATTGGAAAAGAAAAAGTATTTAATCTTGGTTTTTCAGATTTCACATACAATGAAGTAAAAGACAAAAAAATCAATAAAGGATTGGATTTAGAAGGTGGAATAAATGTTCAGCTTCAAATTTCTGTGAAAGATATTATCAAAGGATTATCTAATAATTCTAAAAATCCTGTTTTCAACCAAGCATTGGCGGAATCAAGTAAAAACAGACAGGGAAATCAAGACTATTTAGATGTCTTTTTTGCTGAATTTGAAAAAGCAGCTGATGGGAAAATTAAATTATCTTCTCCAGATGTTTTTGCTAATAAAATATTAGGTGACGAGGTAAACTTCAAAAATACTGACGACGAGGTTAAGAAAGTAATCAGAAGAAAAGTTGATGAGTCTATCGAAAGTGCTTTTGAAGTATTGAGAAAACGTATCGATAAATTTGGTGTAACACAACCTAACATTCAAAAATTAGGAGAATCAGGAAGAATTTTAGTGGAACTTCCAGGTGCTAAAGATGTGGATCGTATCAAAAAATTATTGCAAAGTACGGCACAATTAGAATTTTGGGAAACCTACAAAATAGATGAATTAGGTAATTTCTTAATGGCTACTAATAATGCTTTGAAATTAACTGAAAAAGGGGCAATAAAAGTAAAAGAAACTGCAAAAACAGGAATTGATACTTTATTGACTGATAAAACAAAAGATACTGTTGCTGATAAAGAAGGAAGTAATCCTTTGTTAGATAAATTTGTATCTCAAGGAGGTGGACCAGTTTTAGGAGTTGTTGCTCCAAAAGATACTGCTGTAATTAACAGTTATTTCAAAAGACAAGACATCAGAGTTTTATTACCATCAGACAAGCGTTACGCTAAATTTGTATGGGGAAAACCATCGACTACAATTGATGAAAAAACAAAAAAATCACTTGAAACTGTTGAATTATACGCTTTAAAAGGAAACAGAGACAATCAAGCGGCGATGAGCGGTGGCGTTGTAACTGATGCTAAAGATTCATTTGACCAAATGGGAAAACCTGCGGTAACAATGCAAATGAGTGGTCAAGGCGCTAAAGCTTGGGAAGAATTAACAGGAAAAGCATTTACACAAAAAAGCAATATTGCTATAGTATTAGATGATGTTGTTTATTCAGCTCCAGGTGTTTCAAGCGGTCCAATTTCAGGAGGAAGATCTGAAATTACAGGTGCCTTTGATATTACAGAAACCAAAGATTTAGCCAACGTATTAAGAGCAGGTAAATTGCCAGCTTCTGCAGAAATTGTTCAATCAGAAGTGGTAGGGCCATCTTTAGGTCAAGAAGCTATTGATAACGGTACAAATTCAGCTATTATCGGCTTGTTAATCGTATCACTTTGGATGATGGTTTACTATGGTAAATCAGGTTTATATGCAAACATCGCTTTGGCAATCAACTTACTTTTCTTATTTGGTATTTTAGCAAGTTTAGGTGCTGTTCTTACATTGCCAGGAATTGCGGGTATCGTATTAACAATGGGAACTGCGGTAGATGCGAATATCATTATCTATGAAAGGGCGAAAGAAGAATTGCGTGCCGGAAAAACAATTGATGATGCCATTAAAGCGTCATTTGGTTGGAAAGGTGCCATGCGTTCTATTGTTGATGCGAATGTAACGCACGTTTTAACTGGTGCAGTTTTATTGATTTTTGGAACAGGACCAATTCAAGGTTTTGCAACTACTTTATTAATAGGTATAGCAACATCATTATTTACTTCAATTTTCATCACAAGAATATTATTGGATTGGAGCGTTAACAGAGGTAATAAATTATCTTTCGTTACAGGTTTCTCTAAAAACTTCTTTACCAACTTCCATTTTGATTTCTTAGGTGTAAAAAAATACACGTATATCTTTTCAAGTTTAGTAGTTGTTGTGAGTATTATTTCCCTTTCTACCAATGGTTTAAACCAAGGGGTTGATTTCGTTGGAGGAAGAACCTTCCAAGTACGTTTTGAAAAACCAGTTTCTGCGGAAGAAGTTAAACTAGAATTAGTTAAAGTATTTGACGGAAGTGCCGAAGCCAAAATATTTGGTAAAGACAACCAGTTGAAAATTACAACGAAATATAAAGTTGCAGAAGCAGGTACAGAAGCGGACAAAGCGGTAAATCAAATTTTATATGATAACTTGAAAAAACATTTTGATGCCAATATGACTTACGATAAATTCGTTAACAGTTATGATGGTAAGAAATTAGGAATACTTCAAGCTTCAAAAGTGGGTCCTACTGTGGCTGATGATATTAAAACAAATTCCTATTGGGCAGTTATCGGTGCCATGTTAATTGTAGGATTATACCTTGTAGTTAGTTTCAGAAAATGGCAATATTCTCTTGGAGCTCTCGCTGCTGTTGCACATGATGTTATCTTCGTACTAGGAATTTATTCTTTATTATGGAAATACATGCCATTTGGAATGGAAATAGACCAACATTTTATCGCTGCGATTCTAACAGTTATCGGATATTCTATGAACGATACCGTAATTGTATTTGATAGAGTTCGTGAGTATTTAGGTGGTAAAGCAAAAGGAAATTTCAATTCTATTGTGAACCAATCTATTAATTCTACGATGTCAAGAACTATCAATACCTCATTAACGATGATTTTAGTATTGTTGATTATGTTTGTATTTGGTGGAGAATCTATCAGAGGATTCATCTTTGCCATGTTAATTGGTATTGTTGTAGGAACGTATTCTTCATTGTTTATTGCAACTCCAGTATTAGTAGATACTATTTCTGATGCAGAACACAAAAGAATTGAAGAAGAGCACAACTCATAATTCAATAGATTATATAAATTTAAATGCCTCGCAAAATTTGCGAGGCATTTTTTTTTAACATTTGATAAGACATTTGACATTTTTTTTACCGATTTTAGACTCTCGAATAACCGCATCAATCAATAATCGAATAACCCATTTTCATCTCTTCGTCTTTTATCTTTCCGTCTCCGTTCGACTTTAAGACTTTAAGACTTTCGACTCTTTTTCTAACTAAACCTTAATCTCACAAATACGTGTTTGATTCCTTTTTTGTCAGAATCTCTTTCATCGATTTCTAAGATGCCGGTTAGTGATTTTAGCATTGGAGTTAATTTGTTGAAACCATAATTTCTTGGATCGAATTCGGGTTTTTTCTTTACAATTAGGTTTCCAACATCGCCAAGGAATGCCCATCCATCGTCGTCGCAAATGGCTTCGATTGTGGCTTCGATTAATTCGATGGTTTGTAAATCTATTTTTTGAACAGCTTCTTTTTCAGTTACTTCGTTTTCGACAAGTTCTTTACCCACTATTTTTTTGGTATTTGTTGTGGCTTGTTTTGGTGCTTTCTTTGGAACGGCTCCTTGTAAAACTTCAATATAAATAAAACGGTCGCAGGCAACTATGAAGGAATTTGGTGTTTTCTTTTCTCCAATTCCAATGACTTTCATACCTGATTCACGCAAGCGAATTGCCAAACGAGTGAAGTCGGAATCGCTGGAAACAATGCAAAAACCATCGACTTTATCGGAATATAATAAATCCATTGCGTCGATAATCATTGCGGAATCCGAGGAGTTTTTCCCTACGGTATAACTGTATTGTTGAATAGGAGTGATGGCGTGTTCTAATAAAACCGATTTCCAACCGTTGGCATTTGGTTTTGTCCAATCGGCGTAAATACGTTTGGTTGTTGGTGTTCCGTATTTTGCGATTTCTTCCATCATTCCTTTTACATTGCTGTAGGGAACGTTGTCGGCGTCTATAAGAACAGCGAGTTTTAATTCTTTATTTTGATTCATTTGTTATTGTATTTGAATTGATATTGCGATTATCAATGGTATTGACTTTGAGCAATTTAAATCAAAGGTACAAAGTTTCTCATTAATTGGATGCCCTAGCCCAGATAGAAATGGAAATCCTGCGCTTTTTAGTGCAGATTGCAATGAATAGCTGGAAACCTGACTGCCCTCAGGCAGGTAGCTCCTAAAAAAATTAGAAATTAAGTACTTTATTAAGGTAGAAATATTTATTTTTGTAGCACTTAAAGATTAATAATTTTTCAAAATACAAGATGGTAAAAGATTTATTCGAAAGAATTCAAAACAATAAAGGGCCTTTAGGAAAATGGGCTTCTCAGGCGGAAGGTTATTTTGTGTTTCCAAAATTAGAAGGAGATTTAGGACCGAGAATGAAATTTCAAGGAAAAGACATTTTGAATTGGAGTTTGAACGATTATTTAGGTCTTGCAAATCACCCAGAAGTTCGAAAAGCCGATGCTGATGCTGCCATAGAATTTGGTGCTGCGTACCCTATGGGAGCAAGAATGATGAGCGGTCACACGAAATATCACGAACAATTGGAGCAAGAATTGGCGGCTTTTGTAATGAAAGAATCTGCCTATTTATTGAATTTTGGTTACCAAGGAATTATGTCAACTATTGACGCTTTAGTGTCGAGAAATGACGTGATTGTTTATGATGTAGATGCGCACGCTTGTATTATAGACGGGGTTCGTTTGCATAGTGGAAAGCGTTTTACCTATCGTCATAACGACGTGGAAAGTATGGAAAAAAACCTGCAACGTGCCACAAAATTAGCGGAAACTACGGGTGGTGGAATACTTTTTATTACGGAAGGTGTTTTCGGAATGCGAGGGCAACAAGGGAAGTTGAAGGAAGTGGTTGCCATGAAGAAAAAATACAATTTCCGATTATTAGTTGACGATGCGCACGGTTTTGGAACACTTGGAAAAACAGGTGCCGGAGCAGGTGAGGAGCAAGGAGTTCAAGATGAAATTGATATTTACTTTTCGACTTTTGCAAAATCGATGGCGAATATTGGTGCATTTGTAGCAGCAGATAAAGAGATAATAGATTATTTAAAGTACAACTTGCGTTCGCAAATGTTTGCCAAAGCGTTGCCGATGATTCAAACGATTGGCTCTTTGAAACGATTGGAATTGTTGCGTAATTCATCTGAAATTAAAGATAAATTATGGGTAAATGTAAATGCATTACAAAACGGATTGAAGGCAAAAGGATTTAATATTGGCGATACAAATACTTGTATTACACCAGTTTACCTTGAAGGAAGTGTTCCTGAAGCAATGATTATGGTGAATGATTTGAGAGAGAATTACGGAATTTTCTTGTCGATTGTGATTTATCCGGTTATTCCAAAAGGGATAATTTTGTTACGAATGATCCCAACAACTTCGCATACTTTGTCGGATGTTGATGAAACGTTGACGGCTTTTGAAGCGATACGGGAAAAATTAGAAAACGGTACGTACAAAGAAATTGCAGATAGAACTACGGTTGATTTGGATGCTTAGTTTTTAGTAGAAAGTTTTCAATTTATAGTGTTCAGTTTAAATATAAAATCCATTCGTTTTTGCGAATGGATTTTTTTTTGGATACAACAAAATATTTTCATAGCGGTATCTTTTTCAACTGACCACTAAAAAAACTGATTACTGAACACTTCTTTTTATAGATATTTAATAAACGTTTTTCTTCGGCAAATGATTTTTGGGTCGAAGTTTTTCCAAAGCAAATGAATGGCTTGATTGTCTGCCAATTCTGGTGTTCGGATGCAATTTTGAATTCCTTTTTTGGTAAAAGTAGTATGGTATTCTTTGAAAATTATGGCGTGAACGCCCTTGTTTTGATATTCAGGATGCACGCCAATGAGATAAAAAGTTACCTCTTTGCTATGGTTCCGAGCATTTAGTAAATGCAAGAATCCAAAAGGGAATAATTTCCCATTTGCTTTTTGCAAGGCTTTAGAAAAACTGGGCATTACAATGGCAAAAGCAACAAGATTTCCGTCTTTGTCTTCTACAAATTTGATGTATTCGGGGTTTATAAAACTGATGTATTTTTTCTTGAAATACTCTTTTTGGATGTCAGAAATGGCTACAAATGAAGATAAACTGGCATACGACGCATTGAATAAATCAAACATTTTATCTACATAGGGCATGACATCTTTGGTCTTTTTGAAATTAAGCGCTTTGAGTTGGTACCTTCTTTTTATTAATTCCTGGGCTTTGTCGAAATACTCCAATTTTACATTTTCAAAAGGGAATTTGTTTTCTAAATATTCCTTTTCGGTAACGTAACCCAATTCCTCAAAATGAGTCGCATAATACGGATGATTGTACCACGTAATCATAGTTCCTAATTGGTGGAAACCTTCAGTAAGTACTCCAACTTTATCTAAATTGGAAAATCCCATTGGGCCTTCCACGTGTTCTAAATTGTTTTTCAGTCCTAATTCATATACTTTTTCAAGTAGTGTTTTGGTTACTTCGATATCGTCAATTACATCAAACCAACCAAAACGAACTTTCTTTTTTTGCTGGTCATTGACTTCGCTCCAATTGATAATAGCAGCAATTCTGCCTACTATTTGATTGTTTTTATATGCCAAATAAAAATAAGCTTCTGCGTTTTCGAAAGCTGGATTTTTAGTTTTATCAAACGATTCTAATTCATCGGCAATAATTGGTGGTACCCAAAATTCGTTATTTTTATATAATGAAAATGGGAATTTTATATAATCTGTTAGCTCTTTTTTTGTAATCGCCTCTTTTATTGTAATCATATTTTATTTGACTTTTGAAGCTGGAACTTCATCAACTCGTTTTTTACTTTTATCTTTTCCTTTTTTACCTGTTCCTTTTTTATCTTTTTCAGATTTGTCTTTAGGATTTCTGAGCATTACTTCATTATAATTGTCATCAAAACGCCAAGAAATTCCAATTCCTGCTACAAAAAGGGAAGGGGTATTTTTGAAATTTACGGATAAATTAGTATCAATTTGAATGTTTTCTTGAATTAAAAATGCCGCGCCACCACGAGCTACATTGTCAGCATAAAAATCACTCATATAGGCTTGAGTCTCTAAAAATCCTGTCCATCTTGGAGTAAAACCTCTAGTTAAAGTCAATACATATCCATAGGAAGGATAGTCAGTACCAATTTTATCAGCTATTATATTTGTTACAAAAACAAATTTTCCAAATTGATTTTGAGTAATCAACATGGCTTTTGGGCTAATTTTAGGATCAGTAGGAAATGAAAATTCATTTTTTGACAAATTGACATTTAATCCTGCATAAATCCCAACCGAAGGAATTAGATTTCTGTAACTAAATTTATGATTTGCTTTCCAACTATATACATTTACTTTTTTCTCATAGTTTTTATTTGGGTCATAAATCAAGTATTTCGCTCCTAAAGTTGATTGTTTGAAGGCTTTTCTTCTGTAACTTTCAATATCAGTTTTGTAGGTGTCATTTTGATATTGCAAATCGAGATTAAATTCTAATTGTTCTAAAAATGCGCCGTAACGTAGGTTTAAATCAGAACCAACTCCTTTCGCTTCATAACCCAAAAGTTCATGTTTTTCAATACTTCCGTAAAAACCCATTTCAGCTTGAATTACTGTTTTTCCTACTGAAAATGCCGCCATTGATTGTCCTGGGCGATTAGAATTTATTACATCTGTAAATTGTGCATTCAATATTGATGTTGTAAGTACTGCTATTATTATAAAAGTAATAGTGCTTCTAGTCATAATTTTGGTTTTAAATATATTTCAACTCAAATGTACCATAATTTATTATTTATTTAAGAATCATATTTTAAAATTGTTACGTAATTTGTATTTTGATTTATTATTTTTGTATAAATTATTTTGATTATGGAAACGGCTTCTTTTTCAGGTTTTATTGAAACTATTTGCTACATATTAATGTTTTATTATGTTTTTAAGTTTTTGGCGCGTTTACTTTTGCCAATAATGGTGAAAAAAGTAGTTGAAAAAGCAGGTCAAAATTTCCAAAAACAATACCAAAACCAACAAAATCCTAACAACCAAGAGGAAAAAGTTTCCAATACTGCATCAGCTTCAAAACCTCGAGAAACTAAAAAAGTAGGCGAATATGTTGATTTTGAAGAAATAGAATAGTCGCTCGATGCATTTGCTTTTTTAAATTCAGATTTGTTTAATTTATTTTTTACTTTTACAGTCATCTAAAAATAAAAAATGAAAAGATTAGAAAGAATTTATCCTCATGCTATTGCAATTTTTGGTTTTATTTTAATTTCCCTATTATATTTTTACCCCGTTCTTCAAGGCAAGAAAATTGCGCAATCCGATATTGCTCAATATATAGGAATGGCAAAGGAGCAAAATGACTTCCGAGCTACTGAAAATGCGGAACCGTATTGGACTAATTCTGCATTTGGAGGAATGCCAACGTATCAATTGGGGGCGAATTATCCCCATGAATATATTAATAAGTTAGATGCTACTTTACGATTTTTACCAAGACCAGCCGATTATTTATTCCTTTATTTCTTAGGGTTTTATATTCTTTTATTAGTTTTAAAAGTAGATCCTTTGAAAGCCTTTTTGGGAGCATTGGCCTTTGGTTTTTCGACCTATTTGATAATTATTCTGGGTGTTGGACATAATGCAAAAGCCCATGCTATTGCATATATGCCGTTAGTTGTTGCGGGAGTTCTCTTGGTTTTCCAACGCAGATTTCTTGTTGGCGGATTGCTGACGATGATAGCTGCAGCCTTGGAATTGAATGCCAATCACTTTCAAATGACTTATTATTTATTATTTTTAATACTGATAATTTCGTTTTATTACATTCATAATTATATCAAAGAAAAGGATTTCAAAACCTTATTTTATTCGTTGGGAGTTTTTGCCATTGCAGGAATTTTATCCATTGGCGCGAATGCTACCAATTTATTGGCTACAGCCGAATATGCAAAATACAGCACTCGAAACAAGAGCGAATTAACCTTCAGTCCTGACGGTTCCAAAAGCGTTACCGATAATGCAATGTCTCACGAATACATCACCGAATACAGTTACGGAATTGCGGAAAGTTTCAACTTGATTTCACCTCGAATTTTTGGTGGTTCCAATGGAGAAAATATAGGAACTGATACTAAAATGTACGAATTTCTAATAGGAAAAAGTGTGCCCGAAGATCAAGCGAAAGATTTCGTTTCAAGCATGCCTGCTTATTGGGGAGACCAACCTATTGTTGCTGCTCCAGCGTATATAGGAGCTGTAGTTTTCTTCCTTTGTTTGTTGGCTTTATTCATTGATAAACGCAAAATAAAATATATTTTTGTTGCAGGAGCTTTGGTTTCATTGGTGCTTTCTTGGGGTAAAAACATACCCTTTTTGACCGATTTCTTTATTGATTTTGTTCCAATGTACAACAAATTCAGAGCTGTTTCTTCTATTCAAGTGGTATTAGAATTGTGCATTCCGGTTCTCGCCATTATGGGATTACAATCCTTTTTTAAAGAAGAAAAAGACCAACAATTGAAAGGGTTATATGCTTCTGGTGGCGTTTTTATTGGAATAATAGCTTTTCTATTAGTAATAAAAAGCCAGTTTAATTTCTCTGGCGGAAGTGATGCTTATTTTCTTCAAAATTACGGTCCTGAATTTGTAGATGCTTTAAAGGAAGATAGAAAAAGTCTCTATTCTGCTGATTTATTACGTTCTGGATTTTTAGTTTTGGTTGCTTTTGGAATTTTATGGTTTTTCATAAAAAACAAATTGGCTAAAAATACTGCAATTATTTTGGTTGGTTTCATTATGATTTCAGACTTATTTTTTATTGATAAAAATTATTTGAATGCTAAGAATTTTGTTAATCCAAGTGAAGTTGATGTCCCATTTCAACCCACTGCCTCTGATTTAGAAATTCTTCGAGATTCTACTCATTATCGTGTTTTTGAAGTAGATGGAAATATGTCAAATGCGAGAACTTCCTATTTTCATCAATCTATCGGTGGTTATAGCGCAGTTAAACCTCGTAGAATGCAGCAACTCTTTGATTATCAAATTGCAAAAAACAATACTGAAGTTTTGAATATGTTGAATACAAAATATATTATTCAAACGGATTCGACTGGTGCAGCGTTTCCAACTTCTAACCCAAATGCCAATGGAAATGCGTGGTTTGTTCAAAAAGTGAAATTCGTAAATTCACCCGATGAAGAAATGAAAGCATTGGACAGTTTAGATACTAAAAATGGTGCCATTGTAAATCAAAAAGAATTTGGAACACAATTGAAAAACACCACTTTTGTAAAAGATAGTTTGGCAACAATTACAATGAATAGCTTCAAACCAAACCATTTGAAATATATTTCTAATAATCCTAATTCAGGGTTGGCAGTTTTCTCGGAAATGTATTATGCCGATGGTTGGAATGCTTATATTGATGGTAAAAAAGCTGTTTATTTTAGAGCAGATTATGCATTACGAGCAATGGAAATTCCTTCTGGAAAACACACTATAGAATTTAAATTTGAGCCACAAGTTGTAAAAACGGGAAGTACAATCGCCTTGGTAAGTTCTATTTTGATGTTGTTGTTACTGATTGGCGGAATTTATATGAAAAGAAAGAAAGTATTTATTGATGAAAAATAATTTAGAAAACAAAAACAATAAAGAGCTAAATCAAAAAATCTTTGAGCAAAGGTTAAAAAAATTATTCGAGTTGATTGAGAAATCAAACGAATGGAAAAAGAATTATGAATACTTTCAATGTGCATCTGATGTTAATGAAAATTCAATTAGAGTAAGTGAAACATAATCAAAATAAAATTTTAATCATAACGTATTATTGGCCGCCAGCAGGAGGGCCAGGTGTTCAGCGTTGGTTAAAGTTTGTAAAATATTTGCCTGATTTCGGAATACAACCCGTAGTTTATATTCCTGAAAATCCGACTTATCCAATTGTAGACGAAGCCTTGCTTTCTGAAGTATCCAATCAAGCAATAATTATCAGAAATAAAATTGTAGAACCGTATCAATGGGCTTCCTATTTATCTAAGAACAAATCCAAGAAAATCAGTTCAGGAATTATTCCTAATAAGCGAAAACAATCAGTATTAGAACAATTTTTACTTTGGATTCGCGGAAATATTTTTATTCCTGACGCACGAGTTTTGTGGGTGAAACCATCAGTAAAATTTTTAGAAAAGTACATTTCAGAAAATGGAATTACCACAATTATAACTTCGGGTCCGCCGCATAGTTTACATTTAATCGGATTAGAATTAAAACGAAAACTAAACATTAAATGGGTAGCTGATTTTCGTGATCCTTGGACAACAATTGGGTACCACAAAGCTTTGAAATTATCAAATTTTGCTGCCAATAAACATAAAGAGTTAGAGCATAAAGTACTCAATTGTGCGGATTTGATTTTGGTTACAAGTCCAACCACAAGAACCGAATTCAAGCAAATTACTTCAAATCCGATTGAAATAATTACGAATGGCTATGATGTTGAGAAAATTGGAAATCAAATTTTAGATAGAAAATTTTCGTTAGCTCATATTGGTTCGTTTTTATCCGAAAGAAATCCGAGGATTTTATGGGAAAGCATTTCAGAATTAATCAGAGAAAATCCAACATTTGCGTCGCATTTCCAATTGAAATTAATAGGCGCCGTAAGTCAGGAAGTTTTAGATGCGATTGCCTTATTCCAATTACAAAATTACGTTATTAATTTGGGTTATGTTTCTCATGATGAGGCAATTATACAGCAAAAAAAATCACAAGTTTTGTTGTTGATTGAGATAAATTCTGAAGATACCAAAAGCATCATTCCTGGAAAGTTATTTGAATATATGGTTTCCGAAAGACCTATAATTGGGATTGGCCCAAAAGGTTCTGATTTTGCTGAAATTATCACTGATACCAATACAGGAATCTTTGTTGATTATTCAGAAAAAGACAAACTTAAAAATGTGATTGCTACCTATTTTAAACTGTTTTTAGAGGGAGAATTAAAATCTCACGCAGTTGGTTTACAGAAATATTACAGAAGAAATTTAACAGAAAAGCTCGCTAATTTGCTAAAAAGATAAAATGGGAATCATAATAAACCAATCCATAAAAAACACAATAATTACCTATTTTGGTTTTGGAATTGGTGCAATTAACGCCTTGTTTTTATACACGATTTTTTTAGGTAAAATGAATTATGGAATTGTAGCTTTTGTACTTTCAGCTGCGAATATTATGATGCCGTTAATGGCATTTGGCGTTCAAAATACTTTAATTCGGTTTTATTCCAAATACAATTCTGAAGAAGAACGAGATAATTTTTTGAGTTTGATGCTTTTGTTGCCTTTGATTTTAATACTTCCAACGATTGTGTTTTTATATTTTTTCTATCCTCAAATTACGTACTTTATTTTAAATGAAAACCCAAATGTTGCCCCATTTCTTTGGTTAATTCCACTAGTTGGGATTTTTATGGGCTATTTTGAAATCTTTTATGCTTGGGTAAAAGTGCATTTTCAATCTGTTTTTGGGAATTTTTTGAGTGAAGTTTTAACAAGAGTAATAATACTTATTTTACTTTTTTCGGTAAATCAAAATTGGATACAAAAAGACACTTTTGTTAATTCACTTTCAATAGTTTATGGATTTCAGTGTTTTGCAATGATGGTATTTGCAATGCGTGTAAAAATGCCTTTTTTTAAGTTTCAATTACCAAAAAATACCAAAGAAATTTTCATTTATTCCTTTTTTATTATTGCCACAGGAACCGTTTCTGTTATGCTTATTGATTTTGATAAAGTAATGATTCCAGCCTATCAAAACATTAGTAATAACGCATTTTATTCGGTGGCAGTTTTTATTGCGATGGTTATTATGGTTCCAAGTCGTGCGATGATGCAAATTATTCATCCAATTACTGCCCAATTATTAAATGAAAATAAGTTTGAAGAATTGGGTGTTTTGTATAAAAAAAGTGCCATTAATCTTCAAGTTTTTGGAGGTTTGATTATGCTTGGTATTTTCCTAAATTGTAAAGAATTGTATCAATTGATTCCTCAAGAATATTCTGGAGGTATTGCAGTAGTTTTTCTAATAGGCTTATCAAAATTTTACGATTTGATTTTAGGAAATAATACTGCAATTATCCTTAATACAAAATACTACCGATGGTTTTTGTTTTTTTCAATTGTCTTAATTGCCCTGATGATTGTTTTGTATATGTTTTTAATCCCAATTTACGGTATAGTAGGAGCGGCTTTAGCAACTTTAATTGCTGTAATAATATATAATACTATCAAATTGCTTTTTGTGTTTTGGAAAATGAATTTGTTTCCATTTACCATTAAAACGGTTTATTCATTTGGAATAATCAGCTTTGTTTTTCTACTATTTTGCTTTTGGGATTTCCAATTTCATCCGATACTTAACATTGTTTTTAAATCTATTTTAATAACAATAGTTTATGGTTTATTGAATTATAAATTGAAAATTTCAATTGAAATAAACCAAATTCTTGATAAATTGAGAGCTAAGTATTCCAATGTAAATAATTAGTTTTTAACTATTTTACTAAAACCAACGATTTCGTCCATCTTTATTTTAATGAAATACAAGCCGTTTGCTAAATTTTCAACATTTACATTAAATTATTGGCTGTCTCAAGGCGAATTTTACTGAATAATATAGAATTTGGTAGTTAATGTCGAAGTTTTTGTATTTCGAAGCGATTTAAAAATTATAAATTGAACACTATAATTTTTCTTTTAAGTATTTACCAGTAATAGAAGCTTTGTTTTTAATGATTTCTTCGGGTGTTCCAACGGCTAAAATTTGACCGCCATTTTCTCCTCCTTCAGGACCTAAATCTATGATGTAATCGGCACATTTTATCATATCTAAATTGTGTTCAATCACAATTATTGAGTGTCCTTTGTCGATTAATGCATCAAAAGAAGTCAGTAATTTCTTAATGTCATGAAAATGCAATCCTGTAGTTGGTTCGTCAAAAACAAACAACGCTTTGTCTTTTGTACTTCCTTTGACAAGAAATGATGCTAATTTAATTCGTTGTGCTTCACCACCTGAAAGAGTTGAGGAGGATTGCCCCAATTGAACATACCCTAATCCAACATCTTGCAAAGGTTGTAATTTTTGAACTATTTTGGTAAGATTTGCAGCTTTGAAAAATTCTAAAGAATCATCAACCGTCATCGTCAAAATGTTGTCAATATTTTTTCCTTCAAAATAAACTTCAAGGACTTCTTTTTTGAATCGTTTTCCGTTACATGCATCGCAAGGCAATTGCACATCCGCCATAAATACCATTTCAACATTTATAGAACCTTCACCTTTACAGGCTTCGCAGCGACCGCCATCTACATTAAATGAAAAATGTTTAGGTAAATAACCTCGAATTTTTGATAATTTTTCTTTAGCATATAAATCTCGAATGTCATCGTACGCTTTAATATAAGTCACTGGATTGGAACGCGAACTTCTACCGATTGGATTTTGATCTACATATTCAACGTGCCTAATCTTGTGATAATAGCCTTGCATATCTGAAAATTGGCCCGCTTTTTCTCCAATTCCGTCTAATTTCTTTTGCATTGCAGGAAACAAAATTTTCTTTACTAAAGTACTTTTTCCACTGCCCGAAACCCCAGTAATAACTGTTAAAACTTCCAACGGAAACTTGACATCTACATTTTGCAAATTATTTTCTCGTGCACCTAAAATCTCAATATAAGTTCCCCATTTTCTTCGGATTCTTGGAACCGCAATTTCTAAATTTCCATTTAAATAGTTAGCCGTTAGCGAATCAGATTTTAAAATTTCTTCAAATGTGCCTTGTGCAACCAATTCTCCACCATGAGTTCCAGCTTCAGGACCAATATCAATAATCATGTCGGCAGCTTTCATAATGTCTTCATCGTGTTCAACAACGATTACGGTATTTCCTAAATCTCGAAGAGAAAGCAGCACTTTTATCAATCTTTCTGTATCTTTTGGATGCAATCCAATACTTGGCTCATCCAAAATATACATAGATCCCACTAAACTACTCCCCAAAGAAGTTGCCAAATTGATGCGTTGCGATTCTCCTCCGGATAATGTAGCGGAATTTCTATTTAGCGTTAAATAATCCAATCCTACATCAACCAAAAACTTTAATCGTCCATTTATTTCTATTAAAAGTCGCTTAGCAACCTTTTGATCAAAATCATTTAATTCTAATTTTTCAAAGAAACTTACCAGTTTTTTGATGGATAAATCAACCAAATCGGATACTGTTTTTTCCGCAATTTTAATATAAGAAGCTTCAATTCGGAGGCGTTTTCCTTTGCAAGAATGGCATTTAGTTTTTCCACGATACCTTGATAACATTACCCGATTTTGAATTTTATAATTTTTATCTTCTAATTCTTTGAAGAATTTTGTTAATCCTGTGAAAAAAGAATTTCCATTCCAAAGCACGGCTTTATCTTCATCCGATAATTGGTAATACGGTTTGTGAATAGGAAAATCAAATTTGTAGGCATTGTTGATCAATTCGTCCCGATACCAGCCCATACTTTCACCTCTCCAAGCGAAAACTGCATTTTCATAAATAGACAAAGCCGTATTTGGAATTACCAATTCTTCGTCAATTCCAATAACGCTCCCATAACCTTCGCATACAGGACAAGCGCCATAAGGATTATTAAAACTGAACAAATGCACATTGGGTTCTAAAAACGAAATGCCATCCAATTCAAAATTATTACTAAAACTAAATCGTTTGTCAGTTGCAACTTCTTGTAAATAGCAGATTCCTTTTCCTTCATAAAAAGCAGTTTGAACCGCATCGGCAAGTCGATTGTAAAAATCTTCCTCGTCTTTGATTACAATTCGGTCAAGTATCAGTAAAACCTCGTTGTTGTCTAAAGAATGTGCGTCTATTTCGTCCAAACGAATCATTTCATTTTTAACCAAAATCCTTGCAAATCCTTGTTGTAATAGGGCTTTTAATTTATCTTCTAATGCCCTGCCTTTTTCTAAATGAATAGGAGCGAGGAGTAGCCATTTGCTATCCATCTCTAATGACTTCACTGTATTTATAACATCCGAAACCGTATTCTTCTTCACTTCCAATCCGGAAATTGGGGAATAAGTTTTGCCAATTCGAGCGAATAATAGCTTTAAATAATCATAAATTTCAGTTGAAGTTCCTACGCTTGAACGGGCATTGGTAGTATTTACTTTTTGTTCAATTGCAATGGCAGGTGCAATTCCTTTGATATATTCCACTTTTGGTTTGTCCAATCTTCCCAAAAATTGACGAGCATAAGACGATAAACTTTCAACATAGCGGCGTTGTCCTTCAGCATATAAAGTATCGAAAGCCAAACTCGATTTTCCAGAACCCGACAAGCCAGTAATAACTACTAATTTATTACGAGGAATAACAACATCAAGGTTTTTCAAGTTATGTACCTGAGCACCTTTAATAATTATATTTTTCTTAGGTTCGAGTTGTGAAATGTCTGTTTTAATCATAGCTAATTTTAATGATTGCAAAGATAAATAAATATAACTACACAAACTTCCAACAAAAGTTAAACTGTTAATTCAATATTATTTTAAGTTTCTTTTTATTGATGTAATAAAATAGTTTTATTTTTTTTATAGTATTCGTTTTTATTGAATTTGCTTTTTTTGTAGTTTTTTTAGCATTTTTTAAACAGTTGAAGTACAATAATTACACGAAAAAGTAATAATAAAACTTAACATTACCTTTACATTATGATTTATTAGTGACATTAATAGGCTCAATTAATTGTCGCAATATCATTGTAAACACTCGTTTTATTAACACTTTTATTTTTTTTTTGTTTGTATAGTTTTTTTATAGTACCATTTAAAACATTTAAAAAGAACTATGGTATATTTGAATTATAACATTTAATCTAAAATTATGAAAAAAATTACTTTATTATTTACACTTTTAATCTCTTTTTGGGGTTTTTCTCAAAATCTTGTTACAAATGGAGATTTTCAAACTGGTACTGCCGCACCTTGGACAGGGAATGCTGCCAATGTTGTTAATCTTGGCGCAGGAAATTTCGCTAACGAAGCTAATGTAACTGTTGCTGGAAATGCATATGATGTTAATTTAAGCCAAGTGGTTGACTTAGTTGACGGCAAAACTTACAAGTTGAAATTTGATGCTTTTACAGCTACAACAACTGGAACAAGAACTTTAATTGCAGGTTTGGGGCAAACAGGTGCTCCTTATGCTTCTCTAACCTCTACATTAACTTTAACTTCAACTAGTCAAACTTTTAGTTATGATTTTACCATAAATTATGGAAATACTGTAACAGACAGAGTAATTTTTGATATGGGAGCTGCTACAGGTTTTGTATTTATTGATAATGTATCTGTTATAGAAGTTCTTCCATTAATACAAAATTTTCAAACTCCTGCTAACTATACTTCAGTTGGATCTTTTGGTGGCGCAACAGCAGCAATAACGACTGATCCTGCTGCAGGTGCAGCAAATGGTAGTGTATTAAAAGGATCTAGTGTTGCAGGTGGTGAGGTTTGGCAAGGAATTGAATTTTATCAAACGGTAAAAAAAGCAAAATTAACTACTAATAAAACAATGACTGTTGATGTATATTGTTCACAAGCATTTAATTTACTAGGTAGAGTTGAAATAGGAGGTCCTACATCTGCTAATGCACAAGCTTATACAACTCCAGGTCAATGGCAAACGCTAACATTTAATTTTGCAGTACCTATGGATGGTCAGTTAGTTGCAAATGGAGAATATGAAAAAATAGTTTTTTATGCAAATTGGAATGCTACAAATACTGGTTTTAATACTGCAACAAGTTTTGATTTCTACATAGATAATTTAAGAGCTGAGGAAGCTGCATTTGTAATTATAACACCAGTTGGACCAACAGTTGCTGCCCCAACTCCACCTGCAAGACCTGTTGGTGAATTTTTATCTTTATTTAGTAATGCTTATACTAATATAGCTATTGCTGAATGGGGAACATCATGGGATAGCGCTACTATTTCAGATCTTGTTTCTGTTCCTGGAGATGATATTAAAAAAATTAATTTTGTAGACTTTTTAGCTGTTCAATTTGCTAATTATGAAAATGCTACAAGCATGACTCATTTTCATATGGATTACTGGATTCCAGCTGGAACAGATTTAACTGGAAAAGTTATAAATCCAAAATTTTCTAATCATGCAGCACAAGCGGGAGAAACTAACGCTCTTTTATTAACTCATTTACCAACAACATCAGGTTCATGGGTTTCAATTGATGCAGCACTTTCTACTTTATCTCCGCAAGGTCCTGGAGTTGCTTTTGCTAGACAAAATCTACTTCAATTTTTAATTGCTTCAAATATAGGAACTGTTTATGTTGATAATATTTATTTGCATAAAAATACTACCTCCTTATCTACAGATAGTTTTGCTATTTCTAAAGTGAAGTTATATCCAAACCCTACATCTAATGTTTTAAACATTGAGTCGGTTGGAACTATTCAGAATATTGCAATTTTCAATGTTTTAGGACAAGAAGTAATGAACAAATTAACAAATCAAACCTTAGTAAGTTTAGATGTTTCTGGATTAAACGCAGGCGTTTATGTAATTAAAACTGCAATTGATGGAACTGTTTCCTCAACGAAATTTATAAAAGAGTAGTTTAAACTATTTCAATTTTTTAAGACTGTCAGCAATGACAGTCTTTTTTTTTAAATCATTTTTTTATTATGGTTTTAATATATATCTTTATTTTTTAATTATTATGAAATGCAATTTCTAAAAACTCGAATCCAACTTTTATTATTTCTATTTTCTTTAGTCAGTACGGCACAACAATTACCTCCAATTGTAAAGTATTCTAAAGACATTTATAATGCTGGTATACAAAATTGGATGATTTCTCAAGACAATCAGCGATTTATGTATTTTGCTAATAATGAAGGTTTGTTAGAATTTAATGGTTCAAAATGGGTATTAAATCCCTCACCAAATGAAACTATTATTCGTTCTGTTAAATGCATTCAGGATAAAATATACACTGGGGCTTATATGGAATTTGGCTATTGGCAACGGGCAGCTAATGGAGAATTATTTTACACCTCGTTAAGCAAATCAATCAAGTCCAAAATTAATGATGACGAACAATTTTGGGGTATTTTTCCATTTGATAATTGGATACTTTTTCAATCTTTAGAAAAAATTTACGCTTATAATACCAAAACTAAGTTGTTTACTATTATAGAACCTAAAAGCACGATTATTAAAGCTTTTAAAACCTCAAATGGCATTTATTTTCAAACTCCAAAGGGTTTATTTGAAATAGATCAAGGTAAAAGCAAGTTGTTTCTAAGTAATGCTATCATTAATCAAAACAGATTAATAAATATATTTGAAACCTCTGATGGCTTACTTTTAGTTACCCAAAAACAAGGGGTTTTTAAATATAAAAATGGTGTTTTATCTAAATTTCTGACCAATATTGATGCAGAAATACTGCAAAATAATATTTATAGTAGTCAATTATTATCTGATGAAAGTGTAGCGCTTGGTTCAATCTCTAATGGAATTTTTATTTTATCCAAAGAAGGAAAATTAATTTATCACATCACTCAAAATTCAGGATTGAGTAATAATACCGCGCTTTCGTTATTTGAAGATGTAGATAAAAATTTATGGATAGGTTTAGATAATGGAATTAATTGTATCAACTTAAAATCTCCTATAAATAGTTATATTGACAATACGGGAATTCTGGGTGCAATTTATGCATCAGCTACTCACAACAATAAGTTATATATTGGAACAAATCAAGGACTTTTTTACAAAGATTTGAATTCTGCCGATAAATTTGAATTTATACAAAATACCAAAGGGCAGGTTTGGTCTTTATTTTCATTTAAGAACACCCTTTTTTGTGGGCATGACTCGGGCACTTTTATTGTAAATGGGGCAAATGCAAATCTAATATATTCAGGTTCTGGCACTTGGAAGTTCGAACCCTATTTGGATGGAAATAATTTTATCTTACAAGGAAATTATAATGGTATTTCAGTTTTAGAGAAAGGCACAAATGGCTGGATTTTTAAAAACAAAATTGAAGGTTTTAATTATTCTTCTAAGTATTTTGAAATACTTAATAAAAAAGACGTTTATGTAAGTCACGAATATAAGGGAATTTATACATTTTCAATAGATGATTTATTGACTAAAGCTACTAAAGTTATTAAATTTAAAAATCCAATTAAAGGTAAAAATGCCTGTTTAGTGAAATATAATAATCAGATTTACTACGCTTATAAAGATGGGGTTTTCAAATTAAATAATCAAACAAAACAATTTTTTAAAGACAAGTCATTAAGTTCTATGTTTGAAAATGACGAATATGTTACTGGTAAAATGATTGTAGACAAGTCAAATAAACTTTGGTTTTTCACTAAAAACTACATCCATTATTTTTCTTCAGGAAAGCTATCTGCTGAATTAAAAAAGAATAGTTTACCTATTCCTTGTTCAATGACCAATTCTATGCCAGGATATGAAAATATATTACAATTGAATGATGCTAATTATTTGATTGGTTCTACGGATGGGTATTATATTTTAAAAAACATTGATTTTAAATTTAGTAATTATAAAGTTTCGTTAATTAGAATTTCAAATTCAGGAGTTCATTCTAAACCATTAAATATTTCAATTAAAGAGGAAGTGCATTTAAAGCATGATCATAATAATATAGAATTTAGTTATACTGTTCCAGAATATGACAATTACATTAATGCAGAATATCAATATAAATTAGATGGTTTTAATGATAAATGGAGTGACTGGACTTTTAATTCAAAAGTTGTATTTGAAAATTTACCAGCCGGTGATTATACCTTTTATGTTAGGGCCAAAGTAGCAAATTCTATTACAGACAATATTGAATCGTATTCTTTTGTGATATCCAAACCATTCTATTCGAACGCATGGGCAAAATTATTTTATTTTATTTTGTTGCTAATAATAGGATTCTATATTCATAAATTTAATACTATTTTTCATGAAAAAAGACATCAAAGAATTATAGCCGAAAATAATATCTTATTAGAACTTAAAGAATTAGAGAATGATCAAAAAATAATGAAAATTCAAAATGAACAGCTAATTCAAGATGTTGATATGAAAAGCAAAGAATTAGCCGTGTCAACAATGAATCTTATTAAGAAAACAGAATTGTTAAACATAATTAAAGCAGATCTTAAAAACTCAATTGATAGTGCAACTAATGTAAGTATTAAAGACGTAATTTCTACAATAAATAGTAATGTAAAGGAAGAGAGCACTTGGAGTATTTTTAAAGAAGCTTTTGATAGTGCAGACAATAATTTTCTAAAGAAAGTTAAAGAATGTCATCCTTCTTTGACACCAAATGATTTAAGACTCTGTGCTTATTTAAGATTGAACTTATCTTCTAAGGAAATTTCTCCGCTTTTAAATATATCAGTACGAAGTGTGGAAATTAAAAGATATCGTTTGCGTAAAAAAATTGATTTACCACACGAAAAAGGATTAGTTGAGTATATTTTGTCCATTTAGAGATTTAATTTCACACTAAAATACCTATACATTTCCACAACAAAAGCAAGAATACCAATATTTAAATGGTATAAAACATGTCTTTTTATTATTTTTTATATTGTGTTTTAACAATAAATTCACAACTATACAAGTGTTTTTTTATAATGTCTGTATTTTGTTGTGGTTTTTTTTCTTTAATTAATGAAAATTCATCTGTATTTTTGAAATTATTACAACGATTTATTAACTTTAATTAACCATTAACTTAATCTAGTACTTTAAATGAAAAATTTATTTTATTTACTAACCTTTTGCACTGCATTTTCTGGTTTTTCTCAAACAGAAAAAATTGCTATCCAAAAAAATGATTCCGAACATAGCATAACTATTGAAGGCAAAAATTTCATTATAAATGGAATGAACTGGGATTATTTTCCAATTGGTACAAATTATTCTTACAGTCTATGGAATCAAACAGATGCTTTTATTCAACAAGCGCTTGACGACGAAATGGGATTGCTAAAAAACATGGGGGTAAACACCATTCGTGTTTATTCTGGAATTCCTAAAAAATGGATTGAGTACATTCATACTAATTTTGGTATTTACACCATGTTAAACCACTCTTTTGGTAGATACGGTTTAACTATAGATGGTGTTTGGAAACCTAATACAGAATATTCTGATCCTAAGACAAGGAAACTTCTTTTAAGCGAAGTAACTCAAATGGCCAAAGAGTATAAAGATACCAAAGGATTATTATTGTTCCTTTTAGGGAATGAAAATAACTACGGCTTATTTTGGGATGGCGCTGAAACAGAAAACATCCCTGTAAAAGATAGAAAATCTACAGTTAGAGCTCGTTCTATGTATAAATTATTCAATGAAGCAGTAGTAGCTATGAAAGCTATTGATACCAATCATCCAATGGCTATTTGTAATGGTGATTTGCTTTTTCTAGACATAATTGCTGCAGAATGTAAAGATATTGATGTATTAGGAACAAACGTATATAGAGGTGTTTCATTTGGCGATTTATTTGAAAGAGTTAAAAAAGAATATGGTAAGCCAGTTCTATTTACTGAATTTGGTTCAGATACCTTTAATGCTATAACCAATCAAGAAGATCAAAACGCACAAGCTTTTTACTTGAAAGGCAATTGGAATGAAATATACAACAATGCTTCAGGAATGGGTAAAGCAGGAAATGCTATTGGTGGTTTTACGTTTCAATTTAGTGATGGTTGGTGGAAATATGGTCAAACTTCTAATTTAGATTTGCATGATAATAATGCTTCATGGTCAAATGGTGGTTACCAAAAAGATTTTATTGAAGGTGAAAACAATATGAATGAAGAATGGTTTGGTATTTGTGCAAAAGGCCCAACGAACGATAAAGGTTTTTACCAATTGTATCCAAGAGCTGCCTATTATGTTTTGAAAGAAATTCATAAATTCAATCCGTTTTCAGTAAATGCTGACAAAGAGAAACTTAAAACTCTTTTTGATGAAGCCAATTTAATGGACGCCACACTTAGAGCGCGTGCAGACAAAGCAGCATTAGCTAGCAATGATGGTGGAATATTAAAAATAAGCAATCTTAGAGCTGAATTCACGACTTTTAATACTGGAGGTAGCTTAATTTCAACACCAAAAAGTGATGATCCTGATACTTCGAATTACCCAAATAAACTTGGTTTTGATCACATGCAATCTTATTTTATTGGTGTAGAAGGAAATCCGTCTGCCAATATGAAAGCAAATGTAAATTTCAATATTTTAGGCAGAGTTGCTGAAAATCCTATAAACGAAATCTTCTATGAAAATAGAGGTAGAGCACAAACCTTTAGTACACCTGATGGTCCTTTGTTAGTAAATGATTATAATAGAGTTCAAGTATATAATGCTTCTTACAAATGGAATGCTAAGGATTTTGAACTGAGAGGTTTTTACAGAACGGGTCATTATCATTGGGGTTATGAGGGCGATTTTTTTGCTTTATACTCTGAGGCAAATTATGGAGCAAATTTAGATACATATAATGGAGAAACTTTAGGTTTTGAAATTGATGGTAAAAGAAGTCTAAAAGGTTTTAAAGCAGCATTTGGACCACAATTATGGTGGGGAGCAAATCCAGCTTATTTATTAAAATATGGAACAAAATTAGGTAAAGTTGATGCGACTGTAGTGTATCATGAAGATATTAATCAAGTTGAAGCTTCACAAACGGTTTCTTCTATTGCATTTCCGGTACCCAAAACAAGAAGAGCTACTGTTCATTTTAAAACAACGTTAGGTGCTTTTGGTTTTAATGCAGGAGGTATTTGGGGAGGACAACCTTTGAATGGAAGAGAGTTTCAAATGATGGATGGTGATGTTGTGAAAGTAGACAAAATTAATAACAAAGATAACTGGGGAGGAAAAGTAAAAGTTACGTTTTCTAAAGGTAAATTTAATGCTTACACCCAAGGTGCTATTCAAGGTCTAGTTGCTTCAGGAGGTGCTGATAACGTTCAAACATTTACGGGTTGGAGATTAAAAGATTCTGGAAGTGGTAACCAAATGAATTTTCTTGCTGGATTTACTTACAACATTAACTCTAAACTTCAAATTGCCCCAAATATGTTGTGGCAACAACCTATTGTTGATGCTATGCCAAATGGTGTTGCAGCTCCAGGAAGATTAAGAAATGTATTAGACGATCCGTTTTTTGTTAGAAGTAATAGAAAAACTTTAGGTGGAGAGTTATTACTTACTTACGATCCAACTCCAGCAACATGGATGTATGAATGGAATAATGATATGGTTGAAGATGCAAAATTTGCATTTAGTACAGGTTTTGTTTACAGAAAATTGCCTACAACAATGGATGCTGCTATAGGATTTTTATCAAACAGAACTGCTTTTGCCTTTGACAGATCTGCTCCAGCCCAGAATTTATGGGAATCAAATACTAGAATTGTATCAAAAATTAGTCCAGATTTAGGAATGATTGCAAATATCTATTTTGGAAATGGTCAAGCTAATGGTGATTCAGAAAGAACCATTAACAGAATGGGTGGCGATATTAGAATGATTTACAAAAATGTGAAACTAGTTTCATCTCTTAAATTTAATGATTGGGGACCTTTTGATTACCACCGTGATTTTAACTTAACTTATCCACTTCAATCTCAATTAGATATTTCAACATCTTTAGGTAAACCAAGCTGGAATATTTTACCAGATACAAGAATTGGTATCATGGGTATATGGCGAACGTTAAATCAATATTCTCCTAGATATTCACCTAATCTAACTCCAAATCAATACGACCCTGAACCAATTATTTCCCCTGTTGGTTTTGCTAATGGTTCTGAATGGGAAATTAGAACATACATTCATATTAATATTGGTAAATAATTTTAAAAATAATAAAAATGAAAAATAGAAAAATTAATTATTTAAGAAATTCGTTCTTATTGCTAGTAATTGCACTTGTCAATTTGAACTGTGAAAGAGATTTATCAGATGAAGCAACAGACGCTACATTTGCTAAAACAGCGGAAGTGTTTACGGATACCCCGGTAGGGATGGGTAGTAACTTTTACTTTCCTTACGGACCAGATGCTAATAATCCTGTTGGTTCAAAATTTACGGCATGGTCAGTTGATGAAAATGTAAGTTATAAAGGTAATGCCTCGATGCGTTTTGATGTTCCCAATGCAACTGATTCTCAAGGGAATTATGCTGGAGGTATTTTAAGAGTTGATGGAGCAGGTAGAGATTTATCAGATTTTGACGCGCTTACGTTTTGGGCTAAATCCTCTCAAGGGGTAACCATTGGAGAGATTGGTTTTGGAGAAGATTTTTATCCTAATAAATACATCACTACAATGACTAATATTAGTTTAGGAACAGCTTGGACTAAATACATTATTCCAATTCCTAATGCTTCAAAATTAGTGCAAGAAAAAGGAATGTTTAGATACTCTGCAGGTACTCAAGGAACTAATGGTTTTGGATACACGTTTTGGATTGATGAATTAAAATTTGAAAAATTAGGCACTATTTTACCATTACAAGCTTCTATAATGAACGGAGCTAACGTAACAAGATCTACTTTTGTTGGCGTAACTTCATCAATAACAGGTGCAATAGCAACATTTAATATGCCAAATGGTATTAACCAATCGGTTAATATAAGTCCGGCTTTTTTAAATTTTACATCCTCAAATCCTTCTGTTGCAACAGTAAGTGACATAGGTGTCGTAACTCCTATCGCAGCGGGTACAGCAACTATTACAGCAACTTTTAATGGTCAAGCGGCTTTAGGTAGTTTAATAATTAATTGCACAGGTACCTATGTCAACGCACCTATTCCAACATTGATACCGGCTAAAGTAATTTCTATATTCACTGATAAATATACTAATGTTCCAGTGAATTATTATAATGGGTATTGGCAACCATGGCAAACTACTTTATCTAATAATTTTTCTGTTCTAGGTGACAATGTATTGAATTACACCAACTTTAATTTTGTTGGAATTGAGTTTAGTAGCCCGACTGTAAATGCTACTAGTATGACACATATTCATTTAGATGCTTTTATTCCTGGAGCCATAGCACCTGGAAGACAGTTAAGAGTAATAGTAGTGGATTTTGGCGCAAATGGTGTTTTTGGCGGCGGAGATGATACCCGACATTCTACAACATTTTCAGCAACAACTTCTACTCCTGTAGTATCTCAAAACTGGATTTCAATAGAAATTCCATTTTCTGCTATGCCTGGTTTGTTAAGTAAATCAAACCTAGCTCAAATTATTTTGGAAGGAGGAGACAATTCAATAATATATGTAGATAATATATATTTTCACAATTAAAAAATAAGTAAAGATGACTTCTAATAAAATAAAATACAAAATTATCATAACAACTGCTATTATTTTTTCATTAAATAGTTGCACTAAAGATGATAAACAAACAGTTGTTACTAAAAATACGTTAGTAATGAGTGATGAATTTAATGTAAATGGTGCTCCTGATACTAATTTATGGTCTTACAATATCGGTACAGGTAGTAACGGATGGGGAAACAACGAGTTGCAATATTACACCAGCAGAACTCAAAATATTATAGTTGAAAATGGGGTTTTGAAAATTACAGCCCGAAGAGAACAATATATGGGAGAAGCGTTTACTTCAGCCCGTATAGTAACTAAAGGTAAATTTGAAACCAAATATGGAAGACTTGAAGCAAGAATAAAATTGCCTAGAGGTAAAGGTTTATGGCCTGCTTTTTGGATGTTAGGTTCCAATTCTGATACAGCAATTTGGCCGCAATGCGGAGAAATTGACATCATGGAATATTTAGGAAGTAGCCCAACTAAAGTGTTTGGAACTGTTCATGGTCCTGGTTATTCAGGTGGTAATGCAATAACTAAAACGTATTCTTTACCAAATAGCAGATTTGATACTGATTTCCATGTTTTTGGGGTAGAATGGGATGAAAATTACATTAACTTTTATGTAGATGATGTACTTTATAATCAAATAACACCATCAGATGTAACTGGTGACTGGGTTTTTAACAACCCTTTTTACATAATATTAAACATGGCTGTGGGAGGTAATTATCCGGGTGCTCCAAATAGTGAAACCCCATTCCCACAAGAAATGTTAGTTGATTATGTTAGAGTTTATCAATAATATTTCTTTTAATAAAACAACGATTACAAACAATATTAATGTCTAAATACAACTAAGAAATACAATAAATTCTAGTAATAATGAACCCAAATAACACTATATCTGACACTAATGTTTTTGTAAATAGTAAGAAAGAAATAAATTTAGAATCGGTTTTTATCAATAATGAAATGTTTTTCAAAATCACTAATCATGATTTGATGCGACCCTTTTTTATGAGTATCGTTAGTGATTCCAATCACTGGATGTTTATTTCAAGCAATGGTGGATTAACTGCTGGTAGAAAAAATGCTGAGTTCGCCCTTTTTCCTTATTACACGGATGATAAAATAACTGAATTTGCAGATATTACAGGTAGCAAAACTATTTTTCAAATTGAAAAAAATAACCAGAAATATATTTGGGAACCATTCTCTGAACGCTTCAACGAAAACTACAATTTAACTAGAAATTTATATAAGAACGAATTTGGTAATAAAATTATTTTTGAAGAAATTCATAATGATTTTAATTTGACTTTCAGATACCAATGGAGTTCTAGTAATTTGTTTGGTTTCGTTAAAAAATCAGAATTGATTAACGATTCTCAAAATGATTACAACATAAACATCTTAGACGGAATTCAAAATCTTCTTCCACAAGGAGTAAATAGTGATCTGCAAGCCACTACAAGTAATTTAGTAGATGCTTACAAAAGAAATGAACTTCATTCAGAAAGTGGTTTGGGAATTTTTGCTTTAAGTGCAATTATAGTTGACAAAGCGGAACCTAGTGAAGCATTAAAAGCAAATATTGTTTGGTCTTTGGGATTAGATAAGCCAACATATTTACTTTCCTCACTTCAACTTTCAGCATTTAGAAAATTTCAAGACCTACATCAAGAAACAGACATAAAAGGTGAAAAAGGAGCTTATTTCATTTCAACCAAACTGTTTTTAGAAAAAAATTCATCAAAATCTTGGAAGATAATTGCAAATGTTAACCAAAACCAAGCGCAAGTTATTCAAATTGCCGATTCAATTTCTAATGACGTAACTCTGGAAAATCAAATTGTTCAAGATATCGATTTAGGTACTCAAAATCTTATTGCACTTAATGCAACTGCTGATGGATTACAATTTACAGCCGATAAACGTAAAGATTCGCGTCATTTTTCAAATGTTTTGTTTAACATTATGCGAGGGGGTATTTTTGATAACAATTATACGATTGAGAAAATTGATTTTGTAAATTATATCGCTAAAGCCAATAAAATTTTATTTAAAGAAGAAGAAAAATTTATAAAAAATTTGCCAGAAACTTTTAATTATTCATTTCTTCAACAACTAATTTTTAATCATAATAATGCGGATTTAATTCGACTTTGTGCAGAATATCTTCCATTAAAGTTCAGCCGCAGACATGGCGATCCAAGTCGCCCATGGAATAGATTTTCTATAAATACAAGAAGTGAAATTGACGGATCAAAAATATTAGATTATGAAGGCAATTGGCGTGATATTTTTCAAAATTGGGAAGCATTAGCTAACGCTTATCCGGAGTTTATCGACGGTATGATTCATAAGTTTTTAAATGCATCAACTTTTGATGGTTATAATCCCTATCGTGTCACGAAAGATGGTTTTGATTGGGAAACGATAGAGGCAGACAATCCTTGGTCTTACATTGGTTATTGGGGTGATCATCAGATTATCTATTTATTAAAGTTTTTAGAATTTATAGAGAATTATCAACCGGGAAAATTAAATGAATATTTTGACAAGGAATGTTTTGTATATGCTGCAGTTCCCTATAATATAAAGCCGTACAAAGAAATTCTAAAAAATCCAAAAGACACTATTGAATTTAATCATGAATGGGATGCGAAAATCAATCAACGTCGTAAAGAAAATGGAGCTGATGGTGCCTTATTAAGAGACAATAACAACGAAATTTATCATGTAAATTTAATAGAAAAATTATTGGCTACTATTTTGGCTAAAATGTCGAATTTTATTCCTGAAGCGGGTATTTGGATGAACACCCAAAGACCAGAATGGAATGATGCAAATAATGCATTAGTAGGAAATGGTGTTTCAATGGTTACACTTAATTATTTAAGAAGATTTCTAAAGTTTTTTCAGCAATTATTAGATAATTCTAACCTCGAAACAATTAAAATTTCTAATGAAATGGTTGAGTTTTACCATGCTATTAGAGAATGCTTACTTTCCCAACAGCATTTATTATCAGGTTCAATTTCAAACGAAGACAGAAAAATAATACTTGATTCGTTAGGCCAAGCTGCTTCTGAATATCGTTTTCATGTTTATAATAGCGGATTTTGGGGTAAAAAAAGAACACATTCAATGCAAGGTTTGAAAAATTTTACTCAAGTTAGTATTGATTTCATTGAACATTCTATAAAAGCCAACCAAAGAGAAGATTACCTTTATCACGCATATAATTTAATGTCTGTTGAAAATAATAGCATTTCAATTTCTTATTTACCAGAAATGCTAGAAGGTCAAGTCGCCATTTTAAGTTCTGGATTTCTTTCTGCTAAGCAATCAATAAAAGTGTTAGATGCTTTAAGAAATAGTGACTTATACAGAAAAGATCAAAATAGCTATGTTTTATATCCAAATAAAGAATTACCAAAATTTTTAGAAAAAAACACGATTCCAAAGAAAAGTATAGAGAAGTCGGCTTTATTAAAGCAACTTTTAAGTGATTCTAATTTTCAATTAATTAATAAAGATAGTAAAGGAAATTTTCATTTTAATGGAAATTTTCATAACGCCACCGATTTAAAAATTGCATTGGAGCAATTAATTTCAAATAACAGCTACAAAGAATTAGTACAAAAAGACTCAGTTCTAGTGCTACAAATTTTTGAAGAAGTATTTAATCATAAAGCATTTACAGGTCGTTCAGGAACTTTTTATGGTTATGAAGGTTTAGGATCTATTTATTGGCACATGGTATCGAAGTTGCATTTAGCCGTTTTAGAAGTAATTAATAAAGCAATAGATGCTAACGAAGACCAAACAACAATTGATGCTTTAGTGCATCATTTTGATGAAATTGGAGCAGGAATTGGTATTCATAAATCGCCAAAAGTGTACGGTGCTTTTCCAACCGATCCTTATTCGCATACTCCTTTTGGTAAAGGCGCACAACAACCCGGAATGACAGGCCAAGTAAAAGAAGATGTCTTAGTTCGAGTAGGTGAATTTGGTGTAAAAGTAAAAGACGGAAAATTACATTTCCAACCCAATTTTCTCCAAAAAGAGGCATTTTTATCCAATGATACTGAAGCTACTTTTATAATGGTTGACGGTTCAAAAAATCAAATTCAACTTAAGAAAAATAGCTTAGCATTTACAACCTGTCAAGTACCAGTTATTTATAAAATTCATACAATAAGTAAAATTGTTTTGAACTATAAAAATGGTGCAACAAAAACTTTTGATTCCTTAGAATTAAACAAAGAAGAAAGTAAAAAAATAGTGCAACGAACAAATGAAATTTCATTGGTTGAAGTGTATTTAAACGAAAGTATTTTAAGATAATGAAACAGCTGATTTGCATCATATTACTATTTTTTATATCATGTAAACCAATGATTACTAGTAATCTAGTTTCAAAAGAAATAACAGCAGAAAAATTATTAGGAAATACAGAATACCAAGGCATTTGTTACGGTGGTTACAGAACTCAAACAAGAGAAAAGCAACCCACGATAAATGAAATTAAAGAAGATTTAAGAATACTTTCTGCTTTGAATATAAAAGTTATACGAACCTATAATGTGCATTACGAAGAAGCAGCCAATATATTAAAAGCCATAACCGAATTAAAAAAAGAGAATCCCAAGTTTGAAATGTATGTGATGTTAGGCGTTTGGATTGATTGTAAAAATGCTTGGACAAAATTACAACCCATTCATAATGAAGAAAGTGAAAGAAATGCTGTAGAAATTGAAGAAGCGGTAAGAATGACAAAAAAATATCCAGAAATAATTAAAATTATTTCTGTTGGAAATGAAGCGATGGTGAAATGGGCAACTAATTATTATGTGACACCCAATATCATTTTAAAATGGGTAAATCATTTACAGATTTTAAAGAAAGAAAATAAATTACCGAATCAAGTTTGGATTACAAGTTCTGATAATTTTGCTTCTTGGGGCGGAAATACATCCGATTATCATGTGGAGGATTTGAAACAACTAATTAAAGCAGTTGATTATATTTCGATGCACACGTATCCAATGCACGACACACATTATAATCCAGTTTTTTGGGGAATTAAAGAAAGTGAATTACAGTTAACCGATAAGGATAAAATAGATGCAATAATGGTAAGAGCTAGAGATTATGCCATTAGCCAATACGAAAATGTTGTCAAATACATGAAATCAATTGGTGAAAATAAACCAGTTCATATTGGCGAAACAGGATGGGCAACAGCATCAAACGAAATGTATGGAAACGATGGTTCTAAAGCAACAGATGAATATAAATCAGGGTTATATTATAACTTAATGAGAGAATGGAGCAACAAAAACAATATTTCATGTTTTTATTTTGAAGCTTTTGATGAAAATTGGAAAGATAGTACCAATACCTTGGGTTCGGAAAATCATTTCGGATTAATCAATTTACAATCTCAAGCAAAATATGCACTTTGGAAAAATGTGGATAATGGAATTTTAAAAGGTTTAACAAGAGATGGAAAACCAATCACAAAAACATACAATGGCGATGAAAAAGCCTTATGGCTAGAGGTTAAAACACCAAATACTATTTTAATGAATTAAATGAAATGGTAGATGATTCGAGTAGAATAATTGGAAGAAGATTTTTGATAATAGCTTGTATTATAGCATTTTAGTTGTATAGCTGTAAAGATTGGATGTAATTTAGACAATAAAGAAATAATGGCAACTAGTTAAGAATATAGATGGTTCCATTGCAATAGCTGTTTTTAATCCAACGGAAAGTATTCAAACAATTGCTATTCAGTTAAAAAAATAAAAAATAAAATGATTACAATAAATGCAAATGTGCTTCAAACAATAATTATAAAATCTAATTAATTACATAATTAAAAATTATACATATGTCAAATAATACAAATACCAAAGTAATGGTTCCAATGAGTCAAAAAATTGCCTTTGGATTAGGAATGCTTGCTAACCAAATGTTTCCAGCAGCTTTAGGAATTTTCATGGTTGTATTAGTCGAAAACTTAGGAATGCCATCATGGATGTGGGGTATTTTATTTTTTGTACCCAGAATAGTTGATGCTTTTTTCGATCCTATCATGGGTTTTATATCAGATAATACAAAATCAGATTGGGGAAGACGACGACAGTATGTCTTTGTTGGCTCCATCATTATGGGAATATCTTTTATAATTATGTGGCAATTATACCGCGAAAATAGCGTGACTTATAACTTCATATTTTTTCTTGTAATGTCACTAATTTTTCACATCGGACTTTCCATTTTTAGTGTGCCGTATGTGGCTATGGGATATGAAATGAGTGACGATTTTCATGAACGCACCAGTATAATGGCTATTTCTCAATGGATAGGGCAGTGGGCATGGGTTATTGCGCCATGGTTTTGGGTAATTATGTACGATCCTGCTTGGTTTCCAAATGCAGATACCGCCACAAGAACGTTAGCCATTTGGGTGGGATTAGTATTTATGCTTTTAGCGATGGTGCCTGCCATTTTCATTAAAAGTAAATCAACCAAATTTGATGATACTTTAAAACCATTAACATTTAGAAATATTGGCGGAAGTTTAAAAGAAATATTAAGTAGTTTTAAAGAAGCGTTTTCAAACAAACCATTTAGAAAACTTTGTATTGCTACCTTTTTTATTTTTAATGCTTTCAATACAGTTGCAGGTTTCACATTTTTTATAGTTGTATATTATCTGTTTAATGGAGATACTGCTGCTGCAGGAATTTGGCCAACACTTTTCGGTTGTATGGGCGCTTTAGCTACTACTTTTATTGTTATTCCAATTGTGGCTTGGATGTCCAAAAAAATGGAGAAAAAAACAGCATTTTTAATTTCTCAAGGGATTTCTGTGATAGGATACATATTACTTTGGTTACTATTTATTCCGGGTAAACCTTATATGTTTTTATTTGCATTGCCATTTTTCGCTTTCGGAATTGGAAGTTTGTTTACACTAATGATGTCTATGACAGCCGATGTTTGCGATATGGATGAGTTAGAATCAGGAAAAAGAAGAGAAGGTATTTTTGGAGCTATTTACTGGTGGATGGTCAAGTTTGGTTTTGCTATTGCAGGATTGTTAACGGGTGTTATTATGTCTGCTGTAGCATTTAAAGCTGGTGCGCCGATTCAACCAGAAGGTGCTGTTACAGGTTTGAGATTGTTTTTCTCTGGCGTGCCAATATGTGGTACATTAATAGCCATGTACATTATGTGGGATTATGATCTTACGGAGAAAAAAGCCAATGAGATAAAAAATGAATTAGAAGAAAGAAAATTAGTAGTTCAGAAACAAGTTGACCAAATACAATCAAAACAGTAAACAATGCGGTTTTATAAAATAATTATGAAAAAAAATACGCTTTTTCAAATGCTATTAACGCTATTGTTGGCCACACAATTTGGTTTTGCCCAGGTTGATGTGGTTTATAATAATTTAGTTTGGTCAGATGAATTTGACGGCAATGGTGCAATAAATTCCGCTAATTGGCACCACCAAACACAATTGCCAGCGGGAGGAAGTTGGTTTAATGGCGAAGTACAACATTATACGAACCAACTTACAAATTCATCTGTTAATGGTGGTTTTCTAAATATTGTTGCCAAAAAAGAGCCATACACTAGTCAAGGTTATACAAAACAATATACTTCTGCACGATTAAATTCAAAATTTGCTTTTCTTTACGGTCGCGTGGATATTCGCGCCAAAGTTCCAACCAATCAGGGTACTTGGCCTGCTTTATGGTTGTTAGGGAAAAATGTGAATGAAGATGGCGGTTTTTTTGATGCTCAATTTGGAACAACAGGTTGGCCTGCTTGTGGTGAAATTGACATTATGGAACATGGTATTACACAATCCCAACAAGCAGGTTACGTACAAAGCGCACTTCATACCCCTTCTTCTTATGGAAATACCACAAATATTGGCGGAACTATTGCGTCCAATCTAGGAACAGATTATCACGTATATTCAATGAATTGGTCACCGTTTCAAATTACTTTTTTATTGGATGGAGTGGCTTTTTACACCTATAATCCTGCTGTTAAAACACCAAGTAATTGGCCGTTTAACGCGGAACAATATTTATTATTAAATATCGCTATGGGTGGCGTAGCGGGAACTATTCTTCCTGATTTTACGCAAGCGGCTATGGTTATCGATTATGTTAGGGTGTATCAAAATACTACAGTTGACAACCAACCACCAACTAATTTTACGGCAACTGTTGGCGCAGTGACTAGTTCAACTATTGAATTGTTAGTAAACGCTAACGACAATTCTGGAAATGTTTCTTATAGCATTAATTATAGCGGTGGCACAATAAATACCGCTAGCCCATCAGAAGTTCAAAAATCAGTAGTGGTTCCAAACTTAAACCCAGATACAAATTATGTTTTTTCAATAGCAGCAAGTGATTTGTCTGGAAATAATTTTGTATCAAATCCAATTGTTGTTAACGCAACTACAACTAGTGTAACGGGTTGCTTCGGAACGAGTAATTTAGCACAAATAGGTTCTTTTTCTACAGGATATAATTATGCTTTTGAAACTTTGGGTACTAATGTTAAAATAACTTACGGATTGTTGGATACTGATAAAGTAGGGGTAGTGGCTTTTCTTTGGCGACAAAGTCCATTTGGTGAAACTCAAATGATAAATGTAACAGGAAATATATTTACACATACAATTACAGGACAAACTCTTGGTAGTACTATAAATTATGGTGTAAAGTTTGCTTACAATGGAGGAATGTCAGTTACAAATTATTATTCGTATAGGGTAGGGAGTAACTGTGCTTTAGAAGTCGCATCAATTCAAGAACCCGTAGAATTTTCTTTTATAAATCCCGTAAAAGACTTCATAAATATAAATTCCGAAGATAGTATTGACAAAGTACAGGTATATAATATGACAGGAATTTTAGTTTTAGAAACTAAAAGTGATACACATAAAATTGATATTAAAAATTTACCACAAGGGATTTATTTACTAGTTGTTTACTCAGGAGAAAATAAAAGCGTTAAAAAAATGATAATAAAATAATTTCAATTTTATTAAATATACAATAAATTATTTCCTCAAGGAAATCTATTTTTGTGAGTAATTTTTTCTTTATATAATCTACTTAAAAACAATAAAGAATTTAATTTTTCAAATTAAATTTGTTTTTTAAATAAATTTTATTCTATATTTGTTTTAATATAAATTCTAATTTAACATTTGCCTATTACAGAAAACTACTTTTTAGAGATAATTCTCAAATTTATTTAACAACTAAAAGGTATTTTATGGCTAATGTACAAACCCCAGACGCACTATTGGTAAAAAATTACATAGCAGGTGATGAAAACGCCTTGACTATTTTAATTAACAGACACCAATCTAAGATTTACGGTTTTATTTATTCCAAATTATCGGATAGAGATATTTCAGACGATATATTTCAGGATACTTTTATTAAAGTTATTAAAACCCTGAAGTCTAATTCCTATAATGAAGAAGGAAAATTTTTACCTTGGGTTATGCGAATTTCACACAACCTTATTATTGATCATTACCGAAGAAATAAAAAAATGCCGATGTACAGAGAAACTGAGGAATTTTCTATTTTTTCTATTATGTCAGATAATGTGCCCAACATTGAATCAAAATTAATTACAACTCAAGTAGAAAACGACTTAAGAAAATTAATTGAGGAGCTTCCCGCTGAACAAAAAGAAGTTTTGATGATGCGCATGTATCAAGACCTAAGTTTCAAAGAAATATCAGAAATGACTGGCGTTAGCATCAATACAGCACTAGGTCGAATGCGGTATGCAATTATGAACTTAAGAAAAGTTATTGACAAACATCAAATTATATTAACCAATTAATACTATTTGAAAATATATTACGTTATAGTTAAATATAAATTAATTTTTAATTTAATTATGGCGAAAATCTACCCTCAAGAAGCTTTAAAAGGTTCAAAAATTTTACCAAAAAAAGAAACAATACAGTTTTTACTTAATTATTCAAAAGCATTGAATATTTTTAAAGTTGGTAAAAAGTCAATTGAAGTTTTAGCTAATTAATCAAAATCCCGATATTTTCTCGGGATTTTTTTTGTAGTATTCTTCCAAAATCGATTTCCGTCCAATCGTTTTTGTAATAACATCTAAATCCAAATTCCAACCCCGAGCTGGCGAATATTCTCGACCATACCAGATAATTTGTAAGTGCAAATCATTCCAAATTTCCTCAGGAAAAATCCGTTTGGCATCTTTTTCTGTTTGCGTTACATTTTTTCCGTTCGTCAAATTCCATCGGTACATTAAGCGGTGAATGTGCGTATCTACTGGAAAAGCTGGAACGCCAAAAGCTTGCGACATCACCACACTTGCCGTTTTATGCCCCACGGCAGGTAATTCTTCCAAGGCTTCAAAACTTTGCGGAACTTTTCCATCGTGTTTGTCAATTAAAATGTGTGACAATCCATGAATTCCTTTTGATTTCATTGGAGACAATCCACAAGGCCTAATAATAGCTTTAATTTCCTCGACAGACATTTTAATCATATCGTATGGATTATCTGCTTTTGCAAATAATAATGGTGTAATTTTATTCACACGAACATCCGTGCATTGCGCTGATAAAAGCACGGCAATCAACAAAGTATAAGGATCTTTATGGTCTAATGGAATCGGAATACTAGGATATTTTTCTTTTAACGTATTAATAACAAATGTTATTCGTTCTTGCTTATTCATTTTTTATTAAATTTGAATCGTAAATTTACTACAATATTTTTACTAAATTTCATTTTCAAATAAGCAGTTTCAATTTAAAACAGATACAATGACAACATTAAAAAAAGGAGATAAATCCCCGCAATTTTCGGGAGTTGACCAAGACGGGAATGCACACAAATTAGCCGATTACAAAGGCAAAAAACTAGTGGTTTTCTTTTACCCAAAAGCAAATACACCAGGTTGCACTGCCGAAGCTTGTGATTTACGAGATAATTTCGAACGTTTCCAGTCTAACAATTATGCCATTTTGGGCGTAAGTGCCGATTCTCAAAAAGCGCAAGCCAAATTCAGAGATAAATTTGTTTTTCCCTTCCCACTTTTGGCGGATGAGGACAAATCGGTGATTGAGGCTTTTGGCGTTTGGGGACCTAAAAAGTTCATGGGTAGAGAATATGACGGAATTCACAGAACCACTTTCATAATTGATGAAAATGGAACAATAGACGAAGTTATTTTGGATGTAAAAACCAAAGATCACGCCAACCAAATTCTGAAATAGTTTTTTGGGTTTCTAAAATACACAAAAAAAAGCCAAGATGTAATATAGATACTTCTTGGCTTTTTATATATTGGTGTGTTGTGTTAATTTTTGGCTTGCAAAACTTTGTTAGGATCGAACCCAAAAAGTCGGTGCTTTTTGATGATTTCACTAATTCCTTGTGGTAACATATCTTCCCAACCAGATTTTCCGTTGCTTATCATTTTCAAGACCTCACGTGAGAAAACCTCTAAATTTTGAGGGTCGAAATCTTCAATGTCGATTACTTTTCCATTGGACTTGAAGAATTTATACAACTCTTTCATTCTTGGATGCACTTTCAAATTGTCAGAAGTTATGATTTCGCCATTTTCGCCAAGCATTGGGTAAAGGAACACTTTTAAATCGCGATAGAATAGTTTTCCAAACGCTTCTAATATTCCACCACTCAAATGGCGGTAGTATTTTTCATCAAAAATATCAACTAAATTATTAACACCCATCGCCAATCCCATTCGGGCTTTGGTGTAATTAGAGAAATATTCCACCACGCGATAATATTCTTGGAAGTTCGAAATCATTACGGTTTGTCCTAACGAACATAGCAATTCGGCTCGATCCATAAAATCCCGCTCGTCGATTTCTCCGTCGGAACGTAAATTTGAAAGTGTGATTTCAAAAATTACCAAGGTATTTTCCTTATCCACTTTATTCTCGTTGAGAAACATTTTCAAGGAATGTTCGTACATATCCATATTTACTTTCGTAACGGGACGGAAACTTCCTCTGAATGCCAAAATATTTTTTTTGTAAAGAATGGCTGCTGGTAAAATATTATTTCCGTTTGGATCAAACATTACCGCATCGGTCATTCCGTTTTTTACCAATTGTAAACTCATTAAACGGTTGTCAACAGTAGCAAAACGAGGTCCTGAGAAATTGATTGTGTCAATTTCTAATTGGTCTTTATCTAAATGGTCGTATAAATAACGAAGTAATTTTTTAGGGTCGTTGTACTTATAATAAGCACCATAAATCAAATTTACTCCCAAAACACCTAAGGTTTCTTGTTGCAAACGGGCGTCAGTTTCCTTAAATCGAATGTGGATAATAATTTCATTTATATCTTCATCAGGTTCAATTTGGTAGCGAATTCCTACCCAACCGTGCCCTTTGAATTGTTTTGCGAAATCAATGGTAGCAACAGTATTAGCATAGCTAAAAAACATTTTATTGGGATGTTTTGCTCTGCTTAATCGTTTTTCAATTAAGTCATATTCGTGAGAAAGCATCTTTTTCAAACGACTTTCGGTTACATATCTGCCATCTCCTTCGTCGCCATAAATGGCATCACTAAAATCTTTATCGTAGGCTGACATTGCTTTTGCAATCGTTCCAGAAGAACCTCCAGACCTAAAAAAATGCCTTACAGTTTCTTGACCAGCACCAATTTCAGCAAAAGTTCCATAGATATTTTCGTTCATATTGATACGAAGCGCTTTGTCCTTTATAGAAGGGATTTGTTCGATAACTTTGTCACCTTTTAATTTTATTTCAGTATCCATTTTATGATTTACAATAACTAATTTACAAAGTTAGTAAAATAGGGCTTTAATAAAAGATAATTTATCTTATTTTTGTAGAAAAGAAATTCGTTGAAAGTATATTTTTTAGGCACAGGTACGTCGCAAGGAATTCCAGTTATAGGAAGTAATCATTCTGTATGTCAAAGTGAAAACCCTAAAGACAAGCGATTACGTGTTTCTATATGGATTTCTTGGGAAGGATTTTCTTTCGTAATTGATTGTGGACCAGACTTTAGACAACAAATGCTAACTTCAAAATGTCTAAAAGTTGAAGCTGTTTTGTATACGCACGAACACGCCGATCATACTGCTGGAATGGATGATATTCGTCCTTTTAATTTCAAGCAAGGAAATATTCCGATTTATGCACACCAACGTGTACTTGAAAATCTGAAAAGAAGATTCGATTATGTTTTTGAAATGGTGAATAAATATCCTGGAGCTCCTTCTGTATCTCCAATTGAAGTAATCAATAATCAACCTTTTACTTTAGGTGGTAAAGAAGTAATTCCTATAGATGTGATGCACGGAAATCTTCAAGTGTTTGGCTATAGAATTGATGATTTCGCATACCTTACGGATGTGAAAACTATTGAAAAATCAGAACTTGAAAAGTTGAAAAACTTGGATGTTTTGGTTGTAAATGCCTTACGGGAAGAGCCACACAATACGCATTTTAATTTGCAAGAAGCCTTAGATTTTATAGATTTGGTTCAGCCTAAAAAAACCTATTTGACTCATATAAGTCATATTTTAGGTTTTCATGATGAAGTACAACAAAAACTCCCAAAAAACGTTTATTTAGCATACGATAATTTAGAAATTAATATTTAAAAAATGAAACAATCCCTTTTACTTTACCTTTTTATTTTGGCAATGGTTTTCAATGTTTTCACTTATGCGTATTACTCAAAAGAAGTGGCTTTTCAGAAAGAGCAGTTGGATAAATTGACCAAAAAATCACAAGCAAAAGAAGCAAAATTAAATGATAATCTGGTTGATGCAAACTATTTTTCATTAGAAAATAACGAGAAAGCACAGAATTATTTTTACTCTGATGTGACAGAAAAAAATATCGATTACGCAACATTAATTCCATTACTAAAAGATAAATTAATGGATTTTAACGCTAATCCAAATGGAAATCCCTACACAGGTCAAGAAAAATTAGGCACAAATAAGTTCATTATCAATAAAATAAAAGTGCTGAACCACCGATGGATTATTGCTGATTTTAGCGATGGCGAATATTGGGGGGAAGTCTTATTGAAGTATTTTGTAAATGATGACAAAACCATTTTCTTTGAAGTCAACCAATCTTTAGTGTACGAAAAATAGCAAGTAATTTTTTTAAGCCATAGATTTGCAGATTTTTTATATTTTTTTAATCAGTGAATCTGTGGCTAATTTTCACAGATTGGCAATTTAACTTTCAGACTTAATTCGATCGTAGTTTATTTTTCTAACAACCAGTTTTTCAAATCATAAAAATTCTGAGGAGAAACTCCGTGACCAATTGGGTATTCTTTATACGTAGTTTTAATTCCTAAACCTTCTAATATAGCGGGTGATTTTCGTGCCCAATCCACAGGAATTACTTGGTCAACTGTTCCGTGGGAAGCAAATATTTTCAAATTGCTAAAATCATTATTCTGATAGTTTTCTTTAATAATATCTAAGTTCAAATAACCGCTCATTGCTGCTACTTTTTGAACTTTTTCCGGATAAGAAAGTGCAATTGAATAACTCAAAATAGAACCTTGGCTAAAGCCAATTAACGTAACTTTGGAAGCGTCAATTGGATAATTTGTAGTTAATTCGTTAATGAAATTTACCACTAAATCTCTTGAAATGATGGCTTGGTCGTGGTCTGAAAATTTATTCTGATCGGCATCAAAGTTAATGGCGTACCACGCATAACTCCCATATTGCAAATCATAAGGTGCTCGTGCTGAAACCACATAATATTCGTCAGGAAGTTCTGCAGCAAACGAAAATAAATCGGCTTCATTACTTCCGTAACCGTGTAATAGCAATAATAATGGGTTTTTATCGGCTTTTATTTTTGGTTCTCGAATTTGATAAACTAACGATAATTCCATATTTATGAGATATTTTTAAACCATTTTTGAAAATAGTTACCCAATATAGGCAATGGTTTTGTAGTTCCATTTATAGCGCTGAAAATACCATAACTCCATAAAACAGAAACAGAAATCCACATTGGTGCGGAAATTATAAAACTATTAAAATTGCTAATAATTAATCCCAAAGAAATAAAAGTCAATGAAATTCCTAATGCTTGACGAATGTGAAACGACGCAAAGGAATTTTTACTTTCACTATTCATCGACATTGCTATAAAAACGCCAACTACTAAAACGTAACTTGTTATAGCGGCTATTTTTCCTTCTTCTACTGAGTTTTCCATACTATTTTTATGATAAAACTAATTTTCCTTGATTATAAATTCCATAAACTTTCCCTTTCATTTCGTTTCCAATAAAAGCGGAGTTTTTCGATTTTGATAAGATGTTTTCTTTGTTGAAAGTCCAATTCCCATTTGGATTAAATAGCGTTATATTAGCGATTAAACCTTCTTTTATTGAAGCGTTTTCAATGCTAAATGCGCTTTTTCCAGCGGTTAATTTTTCGATTACTTTTTCCAAAGGCAGCACCGTTGTTAAAGCTCCAAAGGCAGTTTCCAAACCAATTGTCCCATTTTTGGCTCCTTCAAATTCCATTTTTTTATGCTCTATATCTATCGGATTATGATCTGATGTAACCATGTCTATAGTATTGTCTAGAATTCCTGCAAGTAAAGCCTTTCTGTCTGCATCGGTTCTTAATGGAGGCGTAACTTTAAATCGGGTGTCAAAACCATCTAATTTTTCATCTGTTAAAACCAAATTATGTACAGCAACACTGCAGGTTACATTTAATCCTTTGGCTTTTGCATTTTTAATTAATTCAACCGATTTTGCTGTTGAAATTGTTGGAATGTGCATTTTGCCACCTGTATATTCTAATAAAAATAGGTTTCTTGACAGTTGAAGTTCTTCCGCTAAATTTGGAATTCCTTTCAATCCCATTCTCGTAGATACAATACCTTCATTAGCTACTCCACTACTTTTTATAGTTACATCTTGGCAAAAAGAAAGTAGCAATCCATCAAAATCTTGAGTATATTGCAATCCTATTTTTAACAGATTGGCATTGTCGATATTTTTATTATAATCTCCAAAAGCAATTGCTCCTGCATTTTTCATATCGAACAATTCAGCCATATCTTTGCCTTCGCTTTCTTTTGTGAAGGCGCCAATTGGAAATAATTCCGTTGCAAATCCTTTGGCTTTGTTTCTTACGAAATTTATTTGTGATTGATTGTCAATAATAGGGAAGGAGTTGGGCTGTAAAGCCACCGCTGTGAAACCGCTTTTTGCAGCTACATTTAATCCATTCGCAATAGTTTCTCGTTCTTCTAAACCAGGTTCTCCAAAAGAAACACTGCTGTCAAACCATCCTTGGGAAAGATGTAAATTTTCAAATTTTATTTCTTCAAAACCATTTTCATTTGGGATTTTACTTCCAATTTTTTCAATTGTTCCTGATTTTATTTTCACATCAACAATTTGATTGTGAAAAGGACTTTTTGAGTCAATAATTTTTGCTTCTCGGATGATTAGGTTCATTTTACTAATTTTTGAATTACTACTTCTAAAAATAAAAATAAAAAGGTCAATATTACAAATATTTTCCATATTTCGTTGCTACTTCGGTCGGAAAGTAAACTGTTATATATAGTTTCGATAGATTTTACGACTTTATAATCGGATAATAATTGGCTTTGCGATTGCTCTAAATTACTTTCTGAACGATTGTAATTAAAACTTATATTTCTGACAATTTCGTCTTTTTTGTAAATTTTAAAATTTCCTGCAAAGATAGGGTAATCATTGAATTGTAATTTAACTTTGTTATTTAATATTTGTTGTATTGGTATAAATTTCTCATTTTCATTTTTTACCTCTAATATTTCATCTTTCGATAAGTTTGTAGCAACTAAAAACGGTTTCTTATCTCCAATAGTTAACGAATTTACGCCTGTTTTTTGAGCATTTTGGGCCATATTGTAAAATATAGGAACAATTAAAGGTGAATTTTGGAAATTAGATTTCATCGTATTAATTGGAGCAGCAAAAACATATACACTAGAAACCTGGTTTTGAACGGAAGTTAAAAAACAACCTTGGTCTTCGTAGCTCAAAATTACTGGGTTTGAAGTTTTTAACTCATAATTTTGCTTTGTATATGGATATTGAAAATTATCAATTTTTTTCTCAAAAACTGACTGAAATAATGGATGTTGAAATGCAATTTTAGTAATTAATTTGTTTGTATTTTGATTGTTTCCAAATTGTATTTGTCCAAGAGTTCCTAAAAAAAGATTGGTTTCAGCAATTTTAGATTCTGAAGATGGAATAAATATTAAATTTCCACCTTTTTCTACAAACGATTTTAAATTGGTTACTAATGCTTGAGGTAAATTTTCAAGTTCATTTAGAATTATGGCATCTTGCTTTTCAATACTATTATAATCTAATTTTTCATTGGTAGAATTCATATAATTGAATTCCTTAGAAGTATAAATTCGATTTAAGAAACTACTTTTTTCTGATTTCCCAATGCTAATAACATTGGTTTTCTCTGGTTTTGAAATGCTAAAATAATAGATATTGTCGTATTTCAAACTAGCATCATCTATGGAAACGTAACCATTAAAATCTTTCTTTGGAATTGTAAAATTAATTGAAGTTTCTTGCTTCTCAAATTTAACTAATGTTTTAGCCACTAGTTTGTTATTATTGTATAAACCTATTGGAATTGCATTATCTTGCTCTCCAAATGATTTTAGGTTGACACCAATTTCATAAAAATCATTCAGCGTTTGATTCATATAAACACTGTCAATTGAGATATTATTTTTCTGTTCCGCTTCAGGATTTATAAAATACGTATTGAAATTGGAATCGATACTTTTCAATTGTTTTGGTTTTAAACCAATAGCGTCAGTAATTATAATTACATCTTTATTATTGGCACTTTTTCTAGATTTAATTTTCGCCATTGCGCTCTCTAATTGAAACGGTATCTCGCTATAATTGATATTTTGAATTTCTTTTTGAATGGATTTAATGTCAGTATTCCAATACGTTTCATTATTTGTAATCAGTGAAAAAGTCTTATTTCCCGAAGTGTTTTCTAATAATTCTTGAATAGCTCTTTTCAATAATTCTCCTTTATTTCCTTTGGCTTGCATCGAATAGGAATTGTCTAAAACAATATACATTTCATTGTTAGCATTTTTCTTGTCTTTGGCTTGGAAAAAAGGTTGTGCAAAGGCCATGATTATTGCTGCTAACAACAACATTCGCGTAATTAAAAGCAACCATTTTTTAATTTTTGAACTTTTTCGAGTTTGAATTGAAAGTTCTTTTAGGAATTGAACATTGGTGAAATATTCTTTTTTAAACCGTCGTAATTGAAACAAATGAACCAGAATTGGAATAACCAACACAAAAAGAAAATAGAGTATTTCTGGATGTTTAAATTGCATTCTTATTTTTGTTTGTCAAAAATACTACTTTTTATGTTTGTTCAAATCATATTTATTTTTTAAATCGATTTTTTTATTAGAAGGAAACGCCTATTTTTGTTATATATATTCAAAATATGATCTCAAGATTTTTTTTATTGTTGCTTTTTACAACAATTTCTATCGGTTATTCCCAAAATAGTCATATCAATTTGATAGTTGGCACCTATACTAAATCATGTGAAAGTGGTGGTATTTATACCTATGATTTTGATATAAATAATGGGGATTTTTTTTTAAAATCAAATACGGAGAAAATAAACAATCCTAGTTTTTTAACTATTTCTTCAGATAAGAATTTTGTGTATAGTGTAAACCAATTTCAAAGTGAAAATAGTATAAGCGCTTTTAAATTCAATTCTAAATCAGGAAAATTGGATTTTATGAATGCTCAAAATTCTCGTGGTGTCAATCCGTGTTATATTACAAATGATAAAAAAAATGTAATTGTTGCTAATTATAGCAGTGGAAGTCTAGCGGTTTTTTCAAAAAACAGTGACGGTTCTTTGGGAGAAGTAAAACAAGTTTTTCAGCAATTTGGCAAAAGTATAAATCCTAAAAGACAGGATAGTCCTCATGTTCACCTGGTTCATTTCTCTCCTGATAAGAAATTTGTTTTTGCAACAGATTTAGGAAAGGATAAAATCTACATTTATAGTTATAATTCCTCTTCAAAAACCAAGATGTTGTCAATTAAAGACAGTGTTTCGGTTAAATCAGGAAGTGGACCAAGGCATTTGACTTTCAACAAAAAAGGCAATTTAGTGTATCTTTTACAAGAATTGGACGGCACTATAACTGTTTATAAAAATAGTAAAGGAAAATTAATTAAGTTTCAAGAAACTACCATTGTTACTCCTGATTTTAAAGGAGATTCTAGCGCTGCTGATATTCATATTTCTCCCAATGGGCATTATTTATATGCCTCAAATAGAGGAATTGTAAATGACATTTCTTGTTTTGAAATTCAAAAGGATGGAAGTTTGGTATTTAAAGAAAGAACAAGTACACAAGGAAAAGGACCAAGAAATTTCACGATTGATCCAACAGGAAATTATTTATTAGTAGGAAACCAATACACTAATAATATAGTGATTTTTAAAATTAATAAAGATACAGGAAGTCTTACCGATACTGGAAAACGAATAGAAATTTGCTCGCCAGTTTGTTTAGTTTTTACTGAAGGATAAACTATTTTTTATCTTTACGTTTCTTATCTCTTGTTTTAAGCATATTCCTATTCACAGAACCAGAAACCTTCTTTTTGGTTTTTGAAGGACCTCCAAGATTTACTTTTTTATTCTTTTTTGATTTTTCGTGAAAAGCACCTTCACCATCTAATTTTGGTTTTTTAAGCAAAAATTTAATTGGTTGTTTGTCTTTTTCAGGTTCAATTAATTTAGAAGAAATTTCTACAACTTCAGGAAATTCAACTATTTCAAGCACTTGTCCCATCAATTCTTCCACTTCAGTTTTAAAATCTTCTTCCCGCGGCGTAATAAAACTTATGGCGGTTCCCGTAGCATCGGCACGACCAGTTCTCCCAATTCTGTGCATATACAATTCTGGCATTTCAGGTGCTTCAAAGTTCACAACGTGCGAAATATTGGAAATATCCAAACCTCTAGCCATAATATCGGTGGTAATAATTCCTCTCAAATTTCCTTCTTGAAATGAAGCCATCGTATTCAAACGATAATTCTGAGATTTATTGGAGTGTATTACACCAAATTGTCCGTCAAAATGTTCGTCAATGCGCTCGTGAAGCATATCAGAAATCTTTTTATTATTTACAAATACCAATATTCTCTCCATCGATTCATCGCTTTCAAGCAAATGAATTAAGAGGTTTACTTTCGTGTTAAAATTCGGAACGTTATAGGAAATTTGTTTGATATTTTCCAATGGAGTTCCCGATGCGGCAAGCGTAACTTCTTCAGGAAAATCGAAAAAGTCATTCAAAATCGCATCTACTTCGTCGGTCATTGTAGCCGAAAAAAGAATATTTTGACGTTTGTTTCTTGTCATCATTGCTAAAATAGAAGTCAATTGAACTCGGAAACCCAAATTCAACATTTCGTCAAATTCATCAATGACTAATTTTTGTGTATCGTCAAAACGGATTACGCTGTCCAAAGCCAAATCCATCACTCGTCCAGGCGTTCCCACCAAAATATCAATTCCTTGATACACCGATTTTTTTTGAGTATTGATATTCACACCACCAAAAATTCCGATGGTTCGCACCGACATGTATTTTGTTAATTTTTCAACTTCTTCCACGACTTGAACTACTAATTCCCTCGTAGGAACCAGGATTACAATCTTCGGAGTATCGGTAAGCGTAAATTTATATAATTTTAATAAAGGCAACAAGTACGCAAAAGTTTTCCCGGTACCCGTTTGTGCAATTCCCATCATATCGCGCCCTGACATAATCACAGAAAATGATTTTTCCTGGATTGGGGTAGGGGTTACGAATCCTAAATCATCAATTGCTTTTTGAACTGATTTAGGAAGATTGAATTGCTCGAAAGTAGTCATAAAATGTAAATTTGCTGCAAAGATACGTTTTTTAGGCGGTAAGAAAAAGCTTTGCCAATTGAAGCAACAGACGGACGGTTATTTTTTAGACCATTTTTTTGCCCAGTTTTGGAATCATTTGTTTTTTACTTTTTTCTAATCATTACCACTTTATTGTAAGAAGGGTTTAAATGAAACAATTTATAGTCTAGTTAGTATAGTTGCAACAGAATTTGTACTTTTGAATTCGAATAAAAAGTTACTATGAAAATTGTTATTTCACCTGCTAAATCGCTGAATTTTGATACTCCATTACCAGTAAAGGAATATTCTGAAGCTTCATTTTTAAAAGAAGCTCGACAAGTTCATAGCGTTTTGAAAACACTTTCTCCAAAAGCCTTGTCGGATTTAATGGATATTTCCGATAAATTGGCAGATTTGAATTGGCAACGCAACCAAGAATGGAAAACACCTTTTTCTACAGACAATGCGCGACCAGCTATTTTTGCTTTTGATGGAGAAGTTTATAACGGAATAGATGCTTATTCAATTCCATCCGACAAATTAGAAGCTTTGCAAACCCGTCTTTTTATTCTTTCAGGTTTGTATGGTTTGCTGAAACCATTGGATTTAATGCAACCGTATCGATTGGAAATGGGTACGAAAATGCCTGTTGGTGAAAGTAAAAACTTGTATGAATTTTGGAAAAAAACAATTACAGCTGCGCTAAACAAATCCCTTTCAAAAAACGAATTATTCGTGAACTTAGCAAGTACCGAGTATTTCTCGGCAGTAGATGTAAAAGCGTTGAAAGTACCAGTAATTACTCCGGAATTTAAAGATTACAAAGACGGAAAATTAAAAATGATTAGTTTTTTTGCTAAAAAGGCCAGGGGTTTGATGGTACGTTATATTATTGATACTAACGCCCAAACAATTGACGATTTGAAAGGTTTTAATTATGACGGATATTGTTTTGATGCTAATTTATCCTCTGAAGTGAAATTGGTTTTTACGAGATAATTTTTGTTTGTAGATTTGTTACTATTTAGAATAAGTAGTTAAATATTAATTATTAATCTTCTTAAAAATTTAACGATTGCTATTACCTGAACTGTTTCAAGAATTCAGGAATAGATTGTGTTCCGTTTTCGGTTAAATGTTTTATGAAAGCACTTCCAATAATGGCACCTTTAGCATATTTTGTCGCTTGGTTAAAAGTTGTTTTGGAACTAATTCCAAATCCTACAATCTGCTGATTTTTGAGATTCATTGCGTCAATCCTTTGAAAATAAGCTTCTTGAGTTGTTCCAAAATCTGTTTGTGAACCCGTAACATTAGCGGAACTCACCATATAAATAAATCCATTTGAAACGCTGTCGATGTAGCGAATTCTACTTTCTGATGTTTGCGGCGTAATTAAAAACACATTTATAATTCCGTTTTTTTCAAAGATTGCTCTATAATTTTCATCGTAAATGGCAACGGGTAGATCAGGAATTATAAGTCCGTCAATTCCAATTTCTGCACATTTTTCACAGAATTTTTCCACGCCATATTGTAAAATCGGATTGAAATAACCCATAATCAACAACGGAATTGAAACTGTTTCTCGGATATTTTTCAATTGGCTGAACAATAATTGAGTTGTCATTCCATTTTCAATTGCAAGTGTAGAACTTTCTTGAATGGTTGGTCCATCGGCTAATGGATCACTAAATGGCAATCCGATTTCAATCATATCCACGCCATTTTTTTCTAAATCTTGTATGATTTGAACCGTGTCATTTAGATTTGGATAACCTGCAGAAAAGTAAATTGATAGCAGTTTTTTATTTTCTTGTAATGTGTTTGAAATTCTATTTTTCATAATAGTTGTATTGTTGTTAGGAGGTGCGTTAGGGATGGAAGCGGCATCCCGCGGTATTGCTCGGCACGAAGCAATAGCGTGGATACAGCGGACAGCCCGACCCCAAGTCCTGAATTTTTTTTCAGGACTTGGGGAAACGCCCAATTAAAGTTTAAAATAATCGATATAGGTGTTCAAATCTTTGTCGCCGCGCCCCGATAAATTGATGACCAAAATATCGGTGGGTTTGAACTTCATTTCATCCAAAATTGCGAAGGCATGGGCGGTTTCAATCGCTGGAATTATGCCTTCGGTTTGGGATAATTTGATACCCCAATTCATAGCATCTTCATCGGTAATTGAGATAAATTGAGCGCGTTTTGTTTCGTATAAATGAGCGTGCATTGGACCTACACCGGGGTAATCCAATCCTGCGGAAATGGAATACGGCTCGGTAATTTGACCGTCGTCAGTTTGCATTAAAAGAGTTTTACTTCCGTGAATAACACCAATTTTCCCCAAGGCAGAGGTTGCAGCACTTTCACCCGAATGGATGCCTTTTCCAGCCGCTTCGACAGCGATAATTTGCACATCATTTTCGTCTAAAAAGTGGTAATAAGTTCCTGCAGCGTTGCTTCCACCACCAACACATGCGATGACATAATCGGGATTTTCACGCCCTTCTTTCTCGAATAATTGTGTTTTTATTTCCTTTGATATAACGGCTTGAAAACGTGCCACCATATCAGGATACGGGTGTGGCCCCACCACGGAACCGATTATATAATAGGTGTTTTCGGGGTTATTAATCCAATCGCGAATGGCTTCATTTGTGGCATCCTTTAAGGTTTTTGAACCCGAAGTTGCGGGACGAACTTCGGCACCCAACATTTTCATTCTTGCCACGTTTGGGGCTTGCCGTTTGATGTCGATTTCACCCATATAAACGATGCATTCCAGACCCATTAACGCACAAACGGTAGCGGTTGCAACGCCGTGTTGACCAGCGCCAGTTTCTGCAATAATTCGGGTTTTCCCAAGTCGTTTTGCTACTAAAATTTGCCCTATAGTATTGTTGATTTTATGAGCGCCTGTATGGCATAAATCTTCTCTTTTTAGGTAAATTTTCGTGTTGTATTCCTTAGACAAACGCTCCGCAAAATAGAGTGGGGTAGGGCGTCCAACGAAGTCTTTTAATAAAGCGTCAAATTCTATTTGGAATGACGGTTCGGCTGTAATTTTTAAATAATTAAGGCGTAATTCCTCAACATTTGGGAATAACATTTCGGGAATAAAAGCACCACCATAATTCCCGTAAAATCCATTTTCATTAACGTTATAACTCATTTTTTTAAATTTAAAATTTCAATATGTGATTGAAATGATGTTAATAATTCTATATTTTTTAATCCAGGTTCTTTTTCAAATTTGCTATTTACATCGATGCCGTAAATTGGCAAATTCATTTCTTTTAGTAGCTTTATTTCTTCAATTCCGATTCCCCCACTTAGAAAAAAAGGTTTATTTAACGGGTATTTTTTCAACAGATTCCAATCGAAAGTAGTTCCGTTTCCGCCTGGTAATTTCCCTTTTGTATCAAACAAAAAATAATCACAAACACTTTCAAATTCTTTTAGAATTTCAAAATCAAAGTTGTCTTTTATAGAAAATACTTTGATTATTTCGATAGGTATTTCTTTTAGTTTTTTACAAAATTCTACCGATTCATTTCCATGTAATTGAATACAATCTAAGTTGTGTTTTTCAATTTTAGAAATTACAATTTCAAGCGATTCATCAACAAATACGCCCACTTTCTTGATAGATTTGGGTAGTATTGGAATTTCCCCATCAAAATAGCGACTGGATTTTTCCCAGAAAATAAAGCCCATAAAGTCGGGTAGTAAAGTGCTTACTCCGAGGATGTTTTCGGGGAATTTCATTCCACAAATTTTTATCCTCACCCCAGTCCTCTCCAAATTAGAGTGAGCCGAAACGTATTGATAGTCTTTAATTTTTTTCATTTTAAGTATTAAGCATAATTTTATCAGTTCTTACTTTCCCCCTTTGGGGGTTAGGGGGCCATAAATTCTTTTGCTGCTTTCCCTGCATTTTCGGTTTTCATAAAATTTTCACCAATTAAAAATCCTTTGTATCCAAACGATTTTAGTTCGTTGATTGCTTCAATTGAAGAAATGCCACTTTCTGAAATTTTTACAAAATCGGCAGGAATTTCCGAAGCCAATTCTTTGCTAATGTTCAAACCCACCTCAAAAGTTTTTAGATTTCTATTGTTGACTCCAATCATATTTAAACTTGGCATAATTGATTTTTGTAATTCCTCTAAATTGTGAACTTCAAGCAACACTTCCATATCTAGTGATTGCGCTAACTCGGATAATATTTTTATTTCATTGGCAGATAAAACGGCTGCTATTAATAAGATAACATCTGCACCATAAGCTTTGGCTTCTATGATTTGGTATTCGTCAACGATGAATTCTTTTCGCAAAAGCGGAAGATTTGTTGATGCTCTTGCAAAAATTAAATCGTCCAAAGAACCCCCAAAATAGGTTGAATCTGTTAATACCGAAATTCCACAAACGCCCGCATTATCATATCCTTGCACAACTTCTTCTACAGAAAACGCATAATTTATTTCTCCTTTTGATGGGGATCTTCGTTTGTGTTCCGCAATAATTCCAGTATTAATGTGATTTAAATTGTAGCTTAATGAAACTGTTTTGCGTTCAAAAAGCACCGATTTCTCAAATTCAGCTACCGGAATAATTGATTTTTTAAGAAGAACTTCTCTTTTTTTACTTGTAATTATTTTATCTAAAATGGTCATAATCGATTCTTATTTGCTTAATTGTTGTAATTTATTTAATGCCAAAAGTGCTTTTCCTGACAATAAACTTTCTTTTGCAATTTTAAATCCCTGAATTGGTGAAAGTGAATTAACTGTAGCAATTGCTAATCCAGCATTGGCACAAACTACATTGTTTTGTGCGTCAGTTCCTTTACCTTGAATTATATTCATAAATAGTTTAGCAGATTCTTCGATGGTACTTCCGCCTTGAATTTCCTTTTGTGTTAAAATTGAGACTCCAAAATCTTCGGGTTTTAACATTCCTTCCATAGAATTTGTGATGGTTTTGGTATTTCCTGTCAATGAAATTTCATCATAACCGTCTAAACTGTGCAAAATTGTAAAATTGGTAGTCGTATTTTGATATAAATAACTGTACATTCTTGCCAATTCAAGATTGAAAACACCCACCAATTGATTCTGTGGAAACGAAGGATTTACCATTGGACCAAGCATATTGAAGAACGTTTTTACAGCTAATTCTTTACGAATAGGACCTACATTTTTCATTGCTGGGTGAAATAGTGGTGCATGTAGAATACAAATTCCAGCTTGATCGATGCATTTATCTAAGTAAGCGTTGTCATTACTGAATTTTATGCCAAGAATTTCCATTACATTACTCGAACCTGAAATAGACGAAACGCCGTAATTTCCGTGTTTTGCCACTTTAACTCCTGCTCCTGCTGTCACAAACGAAGCCAATGTTGAAATATTAAAAGTGTCTTTTCCATCGCCTCCAGTTCCGCACAAATCAACGGTATTATAATTTGATAAATCTACAGAAATACAGAGTTCTAATAGTGCTTCCCGAAATCCAGCCAACTCCTCAATGGTAATATTCCGCATCATATAAACGGTCAGAAAACTTGCGATTTGGCTTGTATTATAGCTTCCGTTGGAAATATTTACCAAAACTTCTTTGGCTTCCAATTTTGAAAGTACTTCGTGATTAATAAGTCGGTTAAGTATGTTTTTCATTTTAATAAATTTTAATAATTACTTTATAAAACTTTGACTTATTGTTCAACCCAATTTTCTAAAATCTTTTTTCCTTGAGGTGTCAAAATACTTTCAGGATGAAATTGAACGGCACGAACATCAAAAGTTCGGTGTCGCAAAGACATAATTTGCCCGTTTTCATCTAATGAAGTGATTTCTAAAACTTCCGGAAAATCAGTTGGATTTACCACCCAAGAATGGTATCTCCCGACTTCAATTTCAGAACATAAATCTCTAAATAATGGTTCGTCTAGAACTTGAATTTTAATATTTGTGGCCACTCCGTGATACACTTTTTCAAGATTGACAAGGCTTCCGCCAAATACTTCTGCGATGGCTTGTTGTCCTAAACAAACCCCGAGAATACTTTTTGTAGCCGAATAGGCTTTGATTACATCTTTCAGTAAACCCGCTTCATCTGGAATTCCTGGCCCTGGGGAAAGTAGGATTTTATCAAATTTTTGAAGTTCTTCAATGTCAAATTCGTCGTTCCTATAAACGGTTACTTCACAGTTTAAATCTTCTAAATAATGCGCCAAATTGTAGGTGAAACTATCGTAATTGTCGATGATTATTATTTTTTTCATAGTATAGTATTAAAAGATTAAAAGATTGAAAGATTGAAAATTAAATTGTTTTATATCTTTAAATTAGTTTAAATGGTTTCCGCTATTTCCAATGCTTTATCCAATGCAGCCAATTTATTATAAACTTCCTGCATTTCATTTTCTTCAATAGAATCGGATACAATTCCTGCACCAGCTTGATAGTGCAATTTATGATTTTTACTCAAAAAAGTACGTATCATAATGGCGTGATTAAAATTTCCATTAAAATCCATAAACCCGATGGCGCCACCATAAAAATTCCGATTTGTTTTTTCATATTTTTCGATAAGTTGCATCGCCTTGTGTTTTGGCGCTCCCGATAAAGTACCAGCTGGAAATGTATCGGCTACGACTTGCATTGTTGTTGCTTTTTCGTGCAATAAACCTGTAACTTTTGAAACCAAATGAATTACGTGAGAGAAAAACTGAACTTCTCTGTATTTTTCTACATTCACTTGGTGTCCGTTTCTGCTTAAATCGTTTCTAGCTAAATCGACCAACATAATATGTTCGGCATTTTCTTTTTCATCTTCGGATAGATTTTTGGCAAGTGTCGCATCTTTTTCGTCATTTCCAGTTCTTCTAAAAGTGCCTGCAATGGGATGAATTTCTGCTTTTCGGTCTTTTACGATAAGTTGTGCTTCGGGTGACGAACCCATTATTTTGAAATCGCCGTAATCAAAATAAAACAAATAGGGCGATGGATTGATGCTGCGTAAAGCTCTATAAACATTGAATTCATCGCCTTTAAAACCTTGCGAAAAGCGACGTGACAAAACGAGTTGGAACACGTCGCCACGAAAGCAATGTTTCTTGGCTAATTTTACATTATCAATAAATTCAAAATCGGTTAAATTAGAATTTTTTTCTCCTGTTTTTGAAAAAGAATAAGATGCAAAACTTTTGTTTTGAAGTAGGTTTTCTATTGTTTCAATATTATTGCTTTCTGTGATTGAATGGCAAAAAATAAATGCTTCATTTTTGAAGTGATTGATGGCGATGATATTCTGATAAACGGCATAATAAATATCAGGGATTTGCAAATCATTATCTTTTTTATTGATTTCAATGTTTTCAAAATAACGAACGGCATCATAAGAAATATAACCAAACAATCCGTTGTTTATGAATTTGAAATCGTTGTTTACGGATTGAAATTGAGAGGCAAATTCTTCGATTATTTTTGGAATATTTGAATTTTTATCAATTGCTATTGCGTTTAAAGTTCCGTCAGGAAATGTTTTAAAAATAGTTTCATTTACTATTTTTATAGACGCAATTGGATTACAACATATATACGAGAAACTATTGTCGTTAGCATGATAATCGCTACTTTCAAGCAGCAGACTGTTGGCAAATTTATCGCGTATTTTTAAGTAAACACTTACGGGTGTGATAGTGTCGGCGAGAATTTTTTTGAAGGTGGTTTTGAATTTATAAATTTCCATAATTTGTTTTTGTGTTTTTTGTATAAAAAAAGGGCTTGTCGTGATGACAAGCCCTTTTTGATATTTATTTGATTTAAAATATACCTATAAGTGTACTCTTCACGACGATTGACGTAAGCTTTTCCACCACCAAGTAGTATTTAAAATTGTTTTCATTTTTTAATTTTGAATTACAAATGTAAATATAATTTATTATTGAAAAAATAAAATCTGATTATTTTTTTAACGAATTATGAATTATTGAATTTATTCACTGTTTTTTTTGCGACAAGTATAGTAGTAGCGTTTATCCGTACTTTTTGAGTGTGGATTTTAGCGTACAGCTCGACCGAGTTTTGAACAATTTTCTTGGTATCTCGGAATGTCCTAAACGAAGGGCGCACTCAAAAAAAAATCCGCTTTGTTTTCACAAAACGGATTGATATTGAAATTTATTTTGAGTATTACAGGTGAATTACTTCGCCATAAGCGTCTGCTACGGCTTCCATAACGGCTTCGCTCATAGTTGGGTGCGGGTGAATGGATTTTAGGATTTCGTGTCCTGTTGTTTCCAATTTACGGGCTACAACCGCCTCGGCAATCATATCGGTAACGCCTGCGCCAATCATGTGGCAGCCCAACCATTCGCCATATTTGGCATCAAAAATTACTTTTACAAATCCGTCTGGGGCTCCTGAAGCTTTTGCTTTTCCTGATGCGGTAAATGGGAATTTTCCAACTTTTAATTCGTATCCTTTTTCTATTGCTTGTTTTTCGGTTAATCCTACGGAAGCAATTTCTGGTGATGCATACGTACAACCTGGGATATTTCCGTAATCGATTGGATCGACGTGCAATCCTGCGATTTTTTCTACGCAAGTAATTCCTTCGGCAGAAGCTACGTGAGCCAATGCTGGGCCTGGAACGATATCGCCAATAGCGTAATAGCCAGGAATATTGGTTTGGTAGAAATCGTTTACCAAAATTTTATCTCTGTAGGTAGCAATTCCAACTTCTTCTAATCCAATGTTTTCAAGGTTGGTTTTGATTCCCACAGCTGAAAGTAAGATTTCAGCTTCGAGAATTTCTTCTCCTTTTGCGGTTTTTACATACGCTTTTACGCCAGCTCCTGAGGTGTCAATTCTTTCTACAGAGGAATTGGTCATAATTTTTACGCCCGCTTTTTTCATAGAACGTTCCATTTGTTTAGAAATGTCTTCATCTTCTAACGGAACAATATTTGGAAGGAATTCAACGATGGTTACATCGGTTCCCATTGCGTTATAGAAGTGTGCAAATTCAACTCCAATAGCTCCAGAACCTACCACAATCATTGATTTTGGTTGTGTTTCTAATGTCATTGCTTTACGATATCCGATTACTTTTACTCCGTCTTGAGGCAAGTTTGGCAATTCGCGAGAGCGCGCTCCTGTTGCAATAATGATATGATCGGCATCATAATCGGTTACTTTTCCATCGGCAGCTGTTACGGCTACTTTTTTTCCAGGTTTCATTTTACCAAATCCATCAATCACATCAATTTTATTTTTTTTCATTAGGAATTGAACGCCTTTGCTCATTCCGTCAGCAATTCCTCGGCTACGACCTACAACTGCTGTGAAATCTTTATCAAATGATGAAACAGTCAAACCATAATCGGAAGCGTGTTTCAGGTAATCAAAAACTTGTGCTGATTTTAGTAATGCTTTCGTTGGAATACAACCCCAATTTAAACATACACCGCCTAGGTTTTCTTTTTCGATAACGGCTACTTTGAACCCTAATTGTGAGGCTCTAATTGCGGTTACATATCCACCAGGACCACTTCCTAAAACTATAATATCGTATTTCATTTTTATATATTTATTTTTTTATTTGTAAAAATGCAGTCGCAAAAGCTCGTGTCATTTCAGTATATTTTCTATGATAAAATTCTGATGCGAATTTAAGAATTATTTTTTATTTGATAATAGCAAAAGTACAATTAGTTGTTGGTTATTGTACAAATCAAAATTTAAGTATTTAATATAAACTGAGAATCGTATAAATTCTTGTAAAATCCTGTTTTTTGGCTCAATAATTCTTGGTGCGTTCCTTGTTCTACGATGATTCCTTTGTCCATTACCACAATTTTGTCGGCGTTAATTATGGTGGCCAATCGGTGGGCGATAATAATTGAAGTTCGTCCCGTTGTGATGGTTTCGGTGGCACGTTGTATCAATTCTTCAGAATACATATCGATAGAAGACGTGGCTTCATCCAAAATTAAGATACTTGGATTGCTTACATACGCTCGTAAAAACGCAATTAATTGTCGTTGGCCAGAAGACAGCATAACACCTCGTTCTTTCACATTATAATCATAGCCTTCGGGCAAACTCATAATAAAATCGTGTACACCAATTTTTTTGGCTGCTGCCACTACTTGTTCCCTTGAAATATTAGGATTGTTGAGTGTAATGTTGTTCAGAATTGTGTCTGCAAAGAGGAAAACGTCTTGCAAAACGACTGCAATTTGTTTTCGAAGTGAATCCAAAGTATAGTCGTGAATGTTTTGATTGTCAGCAAAAATAGTTCCACTATTGATTTCGTAAAACCGATTTAGTAGGTTGATAACCGTTGATTTTCCGGCACCTGTAGCTCCAACTATAGCAATTGTTTGCCCTGATTCAACTTTTAAATTTATTCCTTTTATAACTTCTTCATTTTCAATATAACTGAAACGCACGTCTTTGAATTCGATGTCGCCTTCAAAAATTGGGGCTTCAATTGTTCCAATGTCTTGGATGTGTTCTTTGGTATCTAAAATCTCAAAAACACGGTTGGCAGAAATCATTCCCATTTGCATCTCATTGAATTTATCTGCAATTTGACGCAAAGGATTGAATAACATTCCGATGAACATGGTATAAGAGAAAATATCACCAAAAGAAGTAGAATTGTCTCCGCCTAGAATACGGTATCCTCCGAAAAGCACAATAAAACCAAGCGTAAACGATGAAATTATATCGGCAATTGGAAAGAAAATAGAGTTGTAAAGTATGGTTTTTATCCACGCTTTATTGTGTTTGGAATTGATTTCTTTGAATTTTTCAAACTCTGTGTCTTCCCGATTAAAAAGCTGCACGATTTTCATTCCCGTAACGCGTTCTTGAACAAACGTGTTTAGATTGGCAATTTGGTTCCGCACTTCTTCAAAGGAAACTTGCATTTTTCTTTGGAAAACCCGGGTGATGTATACTAAAATAGGCATTGCTACAAAAACAATACAGGTTAATCGCCAGTTTTCTTTGAGCATAAAACCAAGAATTACGACCATTTTTAGTAAATCGCTACCAATCATAAAAAGACCTTGACTGAAAATTTTAGCTATTGATTCCATATCTGAAACTGAGCGCGTAATTAATTGACCTACGGGCGCATTGTCATAATATTTCATTCGGAAACTCAACATGTGCTTGAAAAGTTTTACACGAACGTCTTTCACGATGTCTTGTCCCAACCAATTCGCCCAATAAACGAAGAAAAAGTTGGAAAGCACTTCAAGAATAAGTACAATTCCCATTAAAGTTACATACCATAAAAGTCCATTTTTATCGTGGGTTTTTATGTAGTCGTCAACAGTTAATTTCAATAGATACGGGCGTAAAGCAGCAAATATAGAAAGGAATATTGCAAATAGAATTACGCCGTTGAACCTCATTTTATAAGGTTTGGCATATTCTAAAATCCGTTTGAAAACAGTGGTATCGAATGCGGTTGCTTTCATATTTTTGTTACTGCGATTAGGTAAGTTGCTATTCCGTTATACAAAATCATACTCTATTTTTGTAAGATATAAACCTTGTGCTGGAACGGAAAATCCTGCTTCGTTTCTATTTTTATTTTCTATAATGGTATTGAAATCGGATAATGATATTTTGTGTAAACCAATATTTACGAGTGTTCCCACAATTGCGCGAACCATATTCCTAAGAAAGCGATCGGCGGAAATGGTGAAAATTAATTGGTCGTTTTCTTGTGTCCAATAGGCTTCAGAAATAGTACAATTGAATGTATTTACATCGGTATTTACCTTTGAAAAGCATTGAAAATCGGTGTGATTTAATAGCAATTGCGCTGCTTGATTCATCAAATCGAGATCTAAATTTTGGTGGTAATACCAACTTTCATCTTGTGAAAAAGCGTCTTTATAGGTTGAAATGAAATATTGATAGGTTCTTTTTTTTGCGTCAAAACGGGCGTGCGCTTCATCAGAAACAGCAAAAATTTCAAAAATTACGATGTCTTTTGGAAGATAGGAATTGAGTTTGTGAACGGTAGATTCTATTTCAAATTTAGGTTCGTAATCAAAATGAGCAAACATTTCTTTTGCGTGAACGCCTGTGTCTGTTCGTCCGGCTCCCATTATATTAATTTCTGAATTCAAAATTACAGAAAGTGCGGCGTTCAAAGTTTCTTGTACAGACGAAGCATTCGGTTGAATTTGCCAACCGTGGTAATTAGTTCCGTTGTATGCCAATTTTATGAAGTAGCGCAAAGTTTGATAGTTTTTAAAGTTGCAAAGATACTTATTAAAGTAGGATTTTTTTAATTTGATTTTGTAACAAAATGTTAATACGAGGAAAGAAGAAGTTTAATCGTTTAATCGATTAATTGTTGGTGAAATAAATTTGTTTTGAATTTTTATATATACCTTAATTCCTTAAAGAGTTTAAATATTAAAAACGTTTTCTCTTTGTTCCCTTTTCAAGCTTTTTGTTACCTTTGAGCATTTGCAACTATTTAAACCTTTAAATGACCAAAATACTTTTGCTTTCTGATACGCACAGTCACATTGATGAAACGATTTTGAAATACGTTCATTTTGCCGATGAAGTTTGGCATGCGGGCGATATTGGGGATTTGGTTGTAACGGATACGATTAAAAAATTGAAGCCTTTGCGTTGTGTTTTTGGGAATATTGACGATGATAAAGCTCGAATGGAATTTCCGTTGCACAACCGATTTATGTGTGAAGGTGTTGATGTTTGGATTACACACATTGGCGGTTATCCGGGAAAATACAATCCGAATTTGAAGGTTGAAATGGCTACAAATCCTCCTAAATTATTCATTTGTGGACATTCACATATATTGAAAGTTATCTTTGATAAGAAAAATAATTTGTTGCACATGAATCCTGGTGCAGCTGGAATTAGTGGTTTTCACCAAATGCGAACGATGCTTCGATTTGTAATTGATGGCGATAAAATTAAGGATTTGGAAATTGTAGAAATAGGGAAGAGATGAAGATGAAAGACGAAGAGATACTAGATGAAAGATAATAGACAAAGAGATGATAGACAATTATATCATTTTCTTTGCGAACTTTGCTGTTAAAAATAATAAACGAAAAAAAACCCAAACTTTCGTTCAGGTTTTTCTTCGCATTAATAAACTAAGTTTATAGGTTTATCTCAAACGGTCCGCAGATTTCACAAGATCTTCATCCTTCTTGATGGCTTTATTGGCCAAAGCCAAAAAAACGATAGCAACAATTGGAAGAAACATCCCAATACCTTTCTCAGAAACTGCAAGAGTTTCTCCAGATAAATTTAGCGAGCGATATACAAATAATCCTAATAAAATTAAATTAAATATGATAGACAATCTGTTAAGTACAAATTGATGCTGTCTTTTTTTGAAATACAAAATACTAACCAAAGTTAACGTGGTCGTTAAACCAAAAACAATCGTATAAGTAGCATCGCTCATAAAATGAAATTCCTTTCCGTCACTCATTGTCCACAAAGGAAACACATAAGGAAGTACACCAGAAATCACTAAGGCAATTAATAAATAGACGGTTTGTATTCTTTGGATCATAATTGTAAATTATTAAAACAAAAATATTATATTATTTTTAAAAAACACTATGATTATCAAATATTATTTGTAATATTGCATGACAAATACGTAAGTACTTCATCCTTTGAAGATTTCATTTAAACAAAAATCACACATTCTTTATTATTCCACAACAACTAAATTCAAATAACATTTTATGTTTGAAATTTCTATATTAAAAGAAATGAAGCTTTCTGAGCTTCAAGAAATTGCGAAAGCAGCAAATATTTTAAAAATTACGGGTGTAAAAAAAGAGACTTTAATCAATCAGATTTTAGATATTCAAGCATCACATTCAAAAATTGATTCAGATGGTCCTTCAGACAATGCTAATGATGCAAAGCCAAAAAGAGCCAGAATGGTAGTAGAAAAAAAACCAGTTATTCAAAAATCGGAAACTATTTCATTATTTTCAGAATCTGCTGAAATTCCAATGGAAGAAATTAAAGAAGTTTCCGAACAACAGGATAACCGGGTTAATGTTTCAACTGAACCTATCGAAATTGAGCAAAAAGAGCGTAAGGTAGTTAAGTTTAAAAAAGCTGATTTTGAAGCTAAAGTTGCAGCAAAAGCAGCTGCTGAAAGCAATTCTCAGGAAAATACTTCTGAGTCAACTGACAACACAATATCAAGTGAGGCTACTGAGGAGCAATTGGTTGAAAAATCTGAAAATCCAAATCAGAAACCCAATCCAAACCAAAATCCAAATCAAAAACAGAACCCGAATCAAAACCCCAACCAGAATCATAATGCAAATCAGGGTCCTAATGGGAATGTAAATCCAAATTTTAAGGCTAAGAAAAGCAATTTTGGACATTCAGATTTTGAATTTGATGGAATTATAGAAAGCGAAGGAGTATTGGAAATGATGTCTGAAGGGTATGGTTTTTTACGTTCCTCCGATTATAATTATTTAGCTTCTCCAGATGATATTTATTTATCAACTTCTCAAGTTCGATTATTTGGTTTAAAAACTGGAGATACAGTTAAAGGGGTTGTTCGTCCACCAAAAGAGGGCGAAAAATTCTTTCCTTTAGTTCGTATATTAAAAATAAATGGTCATGATCCACAAGTGGTTCGAGATCGAGTTTCATTTGAGCATTTAACGCCTGTTTTTCCATCGGAAAAATTCAGAATAGCTGAAAAACAAAGTACGATATCAACTCGAATCATCGATTTGTTCTCCCCAATTGGAAAAGGTCAACGTGGAATGATTGTGGCACAACCAAAAACAGGTAAAACCATGTTATTGAAAGATATTGCTAATGCAATTGCTGCCAATCATCCTGAAGTTTATTTAATAGTACTTTTAATAGACGAACGTCCTGAAGAAGTTACCGATATGCAACGAAGTGTTCGTGGGGAAGTTATCGCATCTACATTTGATAGAGAACCACAAGAGCATGTTAAAATTGCAAATATTGTACTTGAAAAAGCAAAACGATTGGTAGAATGTGGTCATGATGTTGTAATTTTATTAGATTCAATTACTCGTTTGGCAAGAGCCTATAATACGGTTCAACCAGCTTCTGGAAAAGTATTAAGTGGTGGGGTAGATGCCAACGCATTGCAAAAACCAAAAC
>CAMCDQ010000007.1 GCA_945873505.1 Chitinophaga pinensis | reverse complement strand
TTCCTGAACGAGTGTTCAAAACATAAGAACCTGCATCTAAACGGCCTGAATACGCACGGAAGAATGCTAAACGCCCTACGAAAGGATCGGTAGCAATTTTAAATGCCAAAGCAGCGAATGGCTCTTTAACATCCGGCTTACGCAATATTTTAGTTTGATCTTCTTCTAATAAATCAGCATCATCAGGATGAATTCCTTCAATACCTTCTTTATCCATAGGAGATGGCAAGTATTTACATACTGCATCTAACATGAATTGAACGCCTTTGTTTTTAAAGGAAGAACCTGCAATCATAGGAATGATAGCCATATCCATAACAGCAGCTCTCAACGCAATGTTGATTTCTTCTTCTGTTATAGATTCTTCATCTTCCATGAATTTTTCCAATAGATTTTCATCATAATCAGCCACGGCTTCAATAAGAATTGATCTGTATTCTTTTACTTCTGCAAGCATGTCATCAGGAATAGGCACCACTTCATAAGTTGCTCCCATACCAGCGTCATCCCAAACAATAGCTTGGTTTTTCACTAAATCAACTACTCCTCTGAAATCATTTTCTTCACCAATTGGCAAAGTGATTGCAACAGCGTTTGATTTTAACATGTCTCTAACTTGTTGACAAACCATCAAAAAGTTAGAACCTTGACGGTCCATTTTATTTACGAATCCAATTCTTGGAACTCTATACTGATCTGCCAATCTCCAGTTTGTTTCTGATTGAGGTTCTACACCATCAACAGCACTAAACAAGAAAACTAAGCCATCCAATACACGTAAAGAACGATTTACTTCAACAGTAAAATCAACGTGTCCTGGGGTATCAATAATATTAAAGTGATAGGGTAATGTTTCAGGTAAAATTTTACCTTGTGTAGTTGGAAAATTCCATTCACAAGTTGTAGCAGCAGAAGTAATTGTAATCCCTCTTTCTTGCTCTTGCGCCATCCAGTCCATTGTTGCAGCACCATCGTGTACTTCGCCAATTTTGTGTGATTTTCCAGTATAGAATAATATACGCTCTGTTGTTGTTGTTTTACCAGCATCAATATGAGCAGCAATTCCAATATTTCTTGTGTATTTTAAGTCTCTAGCCATTTTTTAAGAATTAAAATCTAAAGTGAGAGAAAGCTTTATTAGCCTCTGCCATTTTGTGAGTATCCATTCTTTTCTTAACAGCAGCTCCTTCTTCTTTAGCCGCGGCTAAACATTCTGAAGCCAATCGCTGTGCCATTGATTTTTCGTTTCTTCTTCTTGAATAAAGAATCAACCATTTCATTGCCATAGAAATTTTTCTGTCTGGTCTAATCTGCATTGGAATTTGGAATGTAGCTCCACCTACTCTACGACTACGTACTTCTACGTGAGGCATAACGTTAGTTAAAGCATCTTTCCAGATGTCTAATGATAATTTTTCTGCATCTTGCTTTTTAGTTTCTATAATGTCAATTGCATCATAAAATACTTTAAAAGCTGTTGATTTCTTACCGTCCCACATTAAGTTGTTTACAAAACGGGTTACCAATTGGTCATTAAACCTTGGATCTGGTAAAAGTGGTCTTTTCTTTGCCGCTCTTTTTCTCATGTTTTTGTTTTTAATAATTAACAATTGATAATTAACAATTGATAATTAGCTACTGCCATTATCCATTATCCATTATCCATTATCCATTAATATTTTACTTTTTTGCTTCTTTTGGGCGTTTTGCTCCGTACTTAGATCTTCTTTGCGTTCTTCCTGCTACACCTGATGTATCAAGCGCACCACGAACGATGTGGTATCTTACTCCTGGCAAATCTTTTACCCTTCCACCCCTAACTAATACTATCGAGTGCTCTTGTAGATTGTGTCCTTCTCCAGGGATGTAGGCATTTACTTCATTACCATTTGTCAAACGTACACGCGCTACTTTACGCATTGCAGAGTTTGGTTTTTTTGGTGTAGTAGTGTAAACACGCGTACAAACCCCTCTTCTTTGGGGACAAGAATCTAAAGCAACCGATTTACTCTTCTTAGTTATCTGAGTTCTTCCTGTTCTTACTAATTGTTGAATTGTTGGCATAATTAATACTAAAAATTACTTATATATTAAATTTCCCGCTTTTTACGGGGTTGCAAATATACAAATTATTTTTTTCTATCCAAATCATAAACCATTAATTTTCAAACCATTTTGCAAACCCTAATTATTATTATACTATTTTGGTATTTTTACGTTATATTTATAAAAATTTGCTCTCAAATTGAAAAGAACACTTCTTTTATTCTTATTTATTTTCGTAAGCTATTCGACTTCAGCTCAAAATAGCTATTTAAAAATTTCTGGCGCTTCAGAATTAGAAAATAAAACAATAGACTCCATTGGATACAATAAAAAACATTCCAATGTGAAAGATGTTTTTGATGAAATTCAATTGGTTTCTGATAAATTGATGAAAATAGGGTTTATAGATGCTGGAATTTTGAAGAATTCTAAAGTAAATGACAGCACTTTTTTGTTCCAAATTCAACTTGGAAATAGAACGAATTTTATACGTATATATATAGGTAGAAATTCCCCCTTAAAATCATTTGCTAATTTTGAGTCTAAAAGCGATACATTAACAATGTCAATTGGCGAAACCAAAACATTTTTGAATCAAACTTTAGGGAAATTAGAAACGAATGGTTATTCGCTTTCCAAATTGAAACTCGTTAATTTCAGAAAAAATAAAAATTATCTATTCGCAGATTTAGTTTTAGAAACTGGAAACCATCGCCAATTGAATGATATTGTAATTAATGGCTACGATAAATTTCCTGAAGGACACAAAAAAGAAATGGTACGCCTTCATAAAAACAAAACTTTCAATCAGGAAAATCTAAAAAAAATATATAGCGATTTTGAAAAATTTAGATTTGTAAATCAAATAAAATATCCTGAAATTCTATTTACAAAAGACACTACCAAAGTTTATGTATATTTGGAAAAATCAAAGCCCAATAAATTTGATGGTTATATTGGATTTTCAAATGACAATAATAGCAATTTAGCATTCAATGGATATTTGGATTTATTGTTGGTTAATGTTATGAATGCAGGCGAAGAATTTTCGCTCTATTGGAAAAGCGATGTCGGCAATCAAAAAACATTTAATTTAGGGGTCGAAGTGCCGTATATTTTCAAAAGTCCCATTGGGATTAAAGCGAGTTTAACTATTTTCAAACAAGATAGCATCTTTCAAAATACAAGAACCGCCATTGATTTTGGTTACTTTTTCAATTACAATAGCCGCCTTTATTTGGGATATCAATCTTCAGAGTCAAGCGACATACAAAACATAAATAGCACAATTATAAGCGATTATAAAAACTCATTTCTAACCACAAATTATGAGTTTGTAGACTACCAAAACTCGAATTTTCTATTTCCTGAAAAGTCAAAAATAAGCACCAAAATAGGCTTTGGTTCGCGGAATTCAAATTTAAATTCCTACAAGCAATTTTTCGCAAATATTGATTTGAGCCACTCCTTATTTTTAAACGAGAAAAATTGCGTGAATATTAAAAGTCGCAATTATTATTTACAAAGTGATCAATACATTATTAACGAATTGTACCGCTTTGGAGGAATAAATTCCATTAGAGGATTTAATGAAAATAGCCTTCAAGCCAATGTGTTTTCATCATTGTTAACCGAGTATCGCTATGTTCTTGCGCCTAGTATTTATGTTCATTCTATAATGGATTACGGTTATTATAAAGATACTGTGAATTTAAAAAGTGGGACTTTATTAGGTCTTGGTTTTGGTTTTGGATTGCTCACAAAAAATGGACTTTTTAATATTGTTTACGCCAATGGAAGCACAAAAGACCAGGTTATAAAACTCTCAAATTCAATAGTTCACATCAGTTTTAAATCCAATTTTTAAAAACTTTGTAGCTTACTAACTTTATTCTATCTTTGCAAAATGGAAAAAGAACACCTTATATTTGGAATACGCGCAATAATTGAAGCAATTCAGTCAGGAAAAGAAATTGATAAAGTCTTTGTGCAAAAAGAAATTTCTGGAGAATTGATGAAGGATTTAATGAAAGTGATGAAAAGAAATAACATCAATTTTTCTTATGTTCCTGTTGAAAAATTGAACCGTTTAACACCAAATAATCATCAAGGAGTTGTGGCAAGTATTTCGCCAATTTCTTTTTATGATTTAGAAACATTAATAGAAACTGTAATTGAAAATGGTAAAAAACCATTGTTTTTAATTTTAGATCAAATTTCTGATGCAAGAAACTTTGGAGCTATTATAAGAACTGCAGAATGCACTGGTGTAAATGGTATAATTGTTCAAAAAGCAGGTTCTGCACCCGTGAATGGCGACACTGTAAAAACATCGGCTGGTGCAGTTTTTAATATTCCAATTTGTAAAGTTGAACACATAAAAGATGCGATTTTTTTATTGCAAGCAAGCGGAATTAAAACGGTTGCAGCTACTGAAAAAACAGATCAAAATATATATGACATTTCATTGAATGAACCCGTAGCAATTATTATGGGATCGGAAGATCGAGGTGTAAACCCTTCGGTTTTGAAAATAGTAGATGAAAAAGCGAAGCTTCCGATGTTTGGAACTATTGGCTCGCTAAATGTATCAGTTGCGTGCGGTGCTTTTTTATATGAAGCTGTGCGACAACGAAAATAAGCTTCCTAATCCCTCAAGGAAGAATGACGGAACGGTTTAAAACTATGGTTTTAAACCGTTTTTATTTTCAATATATTCGTAATTTATTTTGGGATTTGAAATGTAAAAAAATGGATTTTCGTTCTCAAATTCTTCTTCAATTTCAATTTTTGGAAGATTTACAAAATTACCATTTTCATCAAAACGTTGCATAAATTTATCCTCTGCAGCCTTAAAATCTGGATGTTCCCAATCGTATTTTATGAGTTTTTTATATTCGGTGGTTTTGAAAAAAATTGCAAAAATAAACCCAGTTATTAAACCTGCCAAATGCCCTTCCCAAGAAATTTCTTCTTGTATGTTTGGAAAAATATACCAAACCATACTTCCATAAATCAAAACTACAAGAAGTGAAAGCGCAACTAATCGGTAATATTTTGTCTTTATTCCTTTGAAAAAAATAAAACTTACAAGTACATAAATCAATCCGCTTGCGCCAATATGGTAAGAATCGCGACCAATAATCCAAGTTATTAATCCTGAAAGAAGAATTCCGTATCCTAAAATTTTAAATGTGTATTCTCGGTAAAAATAACGCAGTGCGGCAATCAAGAGTAATAACGGAATAGAATTATTATAGAGATGTGCCAAATTTCCATGAAGAAAAGGACTGCAAATAACACCAATTAACCCTGACAATGTTCTTGGATAAATTCCGAATTGGTCAAAGTTGAAATGAAAACGTACATCAATCCAAAAGACAAACCAAAGTAATACAACCGATAAAAATGGGATGAGAATTACGGAAGGTGAAAATTTAAAATGGTTGTCGTTCATTGAGAAAGGGTTAATCAATTTAATTAAAATACAAATAAAAGTAATCAAAAATAAAACCAAAAACACAGGGTGCTATTTTGTCATACCAATTTGAAAATTTGAAAAATGAGATAATTTGAAAGTTACTTCAAAAATGATTTAATATAATTATATTTGTAAAGCGTTCATTTGAATGTATTATTTCATTTTCAAATCACCTCATTTTCAAATTCTTATGGAAGCACCATTAGCAGAACGAATTCGCCCGCAGAAATTGGAAGATTATTTGAGTCAGATGCACTTGGTGGGTCCAAACGGCTCGTTGACGCAGCAAATCGCAAAGGGAATTATCCCGTCATTGATTTTCTGGGGACCGCCCGGAACGGGGAAAACGACGTTGGCACAAATCATCGCACAGGAATCGAAACGCCCATTTTATATTTTGAGCGCCATCAATTCTGGGGTAAAAGACATTCGCGATGTGATTGAAAAAGCGAAGCAAAGCGGCGGATTATTCACTACTAAAAACCCGATTTTATTTATAGATGAGATTCATAGATTTAGCAAATCGCAGCAAGACTCCTTGTTGGCAGCGGTTGAAAAAGGTTGGATAACATTGATTGGTGCTACTACTGAAAATCCGAGTTTTGAAGTGATTCCTGCTTTATTATCGCGTTGTCAGGTGTATATATTGAATGCATTTTCGAAATCGGATTTGGAAGATTTATTGCAAAGGGCGATGCGGGAAGATGAATTTATGAAAACTAAAAATATTGTGTTGGAGGAATCTGAGGCGATATTACGACTTTCGGGAGGCGATGGTCGTAAGCTATTGAATATTTTTGAATTGGTCGTAAATGCTTCTAATGAAGACAAAATTTTGATTACAAATGAAAAAGTATTGCAATTAGTGCAACAAAATACTGTTTTGTATGATAAAACCGGTGAGCAGCATTATGATATTGTTTCGGCATTTATAAAATCGATACGCGGAAGTGACCCAAATGGAGCGGTTTATTGGCTGGCGAGAATGATAGAAGGTGGTGAAGATGTGAAATTTATTGCTCGGCGAATGTTGATTTTGTCGAGTGAAGATATTGGAAATGCAAACCCAACGGCTTTCATTATGGCGAATACAACTTTTCAGGCAGTTTCTACAATTGGCTATCCCGAAAGCAGAATTTTGTTGAGTCAATGTGCAATTTATTTAGCAACATCTCCAAAAAGCAATGCGAGTTATATGGCAATAAATCAGGCACAGCAATTAGTAAAGCAATCAGGCGATTTACCTGTTCCGCTTCATTTGAGAAATGCACCTACTAAATTGATGAAGGAATTGGGTTATGGCGAGGAGTATAAATATTCGCATGATTTTGCCAATAATTTTGCAGAACAAGAATTTTTGCCAGATGAAATAGCGAAAACTTTGCTTTATAATCCTGGAAATAACTCAAGAGAAAATGGAACTCGTGAGTTTTTGAAAAATCGTTGGAAAGATAAATATGGGTATTAGTTTTAAGAGGCATTTTAAAACTTCACTTCTACTTTTTCAGAAATTAATTTTGAATTATTTAAATATTCAAAAAACCAGTGATTCTCTTTAAAAAATAAAACTCCATTAACATTGTCTTTAATAACCAAAAAACAAATTGGGATTGAAGTTTTATAGATTTTCATAATTACTTTTGGCGTTGAATCTATAAGTTGAAATCCGTTATCTATGGGTTGTGCAAATAGAATTTTACTTTCAGACATGGTAATTTTTGGTTCTTCTTTTTCTTTTACAACTATAGTTTGAGAAGCAAGAGGTTTATTTTCTGGCTTTGGTGAAACTTGTTCCGCATTTACAAGTTCTAGTTTTGTGGTTTTATTTGATTTTAAATCCAAATTATCAAACGAATTAAAAGCTTCTCGAAGCGCTTGGTTATAAGATACCTGCAAATCTTTTTCTCTACTTTTTCCTTCGGCAGAAGTAAATATTACTGCGTTTCTACAATCTTTTAATGACACAACAATCTTTGAAGTGAAAAACCCACCGTTGCTTTGAACATCTACAAACACTCGATTGCAATTGTTTTCTGCAACTTCCGATGGCAATATATCTGTATCAAAATAGGTGATAAAACCATATTTCTCCATGAACATCTTGGTTAACATATTCAGTCTGTATTGGTCTTTTTCTTTTAAAAAAGTAAATTTTGAAGGAACAATTGCATATTTATAATCGTTGATGGTTTGAGAAAAACCAAAGCTTGAAGCTAAAACTACAAGTAAAATAATATATTTTTTCATACTCTAAAGATAATTTTTTAATTCTAATAAATGAGAAACTTGTTTGATATTTAAATGTTTTTTAGATGGATCGATATTAAAAAAAATGGCATCCATCCCAAAATTCAAGGCGCCATTTACATCTGCTTCGATACAATCGCCAATCATAATGCTGTGTTCTTTTTGTGCATTTGCGGCAGCTACAGCATATTCAAAAATTTTAGGATTTGGCTTTTTCACACCCGCCATTTCAGAATTGGTAATGGTTTTAAAATAATGTCCAATATTAGAATTTCGTAATTTATTTCCTTGGATTTCCTGAAAACCATTGGTTATTATATGTAAATTGTATTTTGGTTTTAAATAGTCTAAAACTGCAATTGCACCATCAAAAAGATGATTGAATTTTGGTAGGTATTCTATATATTCTTCTGATAAAAACAGTATTTTCTCATCTTCAATTTCGTAATTTAATATAACGAATGTGTCCTTTAATCTTCCTAATCGCAATTCGTATTGCGTGATTTCATCCACCCGATACAATTCCCAATACTTTATATTTATTGGAACATAATGAATTAAAAATAACTGTAAGTCAACATCAATAGCGTGTTTTTTGAAAATAGTTTCAATTGCCAAAGCAGAATTTTTTTCAAAATCCCAAAGTGTATGATCTAAATCAAAGAAAACATCAAAAATTTTCATAGTGTGTATTAATTATTTTAAAAGAAAATCTAACTTTTTAAGCAGTGCTTTTCCCGTTGAATTGACCGCAATTATTTTTCCGCCTTTGTCTAATAGCAGGTTTAAAGGAATACCTTTAATCTCAAATTGATTGGTTACATTTCCATGCCAACCGCCTATTTCTATCAAATTCGTCCAACTCAAACCGTCTTTTTCAATAGCTTTCGTTCAGTTATTTCGGTAAGTGTCAATTGAAATACTAACTATTTCAAAATTATTATTTTTATACTTACTATAAATATCTTTCAATTCTACATTGTTTTTTATACTTGGTTTATACCACGAAGCCCAAAAATTAATTAGAACAACTTTCCCTCTAAAATCTTCTATAGAAATTGATTTTCCATTTTGATTTGGCAAACTGAAATTTTCTAGTTTTTTACCAATCTTCAACTTTTTAGAAAGTACTGTTTTGTTATTTATTTTTAAAGTATCTTTTACTTTTTCAATTTCAACTTTCTTTTTTATAGGCGCAACCAGCATTAAATCGGTGATTTGTTCGGCTGACAAAAACTGATTTTTAGGTGCTTTTTTTAATACTAAATCCAAAACGGGATAATCAGGATTTCCAATTACTGTTTCAAAATATTTCTTATAAATTTTATTGTTTTTCTCCTCTTTAGACAACTCACTTTTTTCAATTTTTTTTTGATATTCATCAATTGACGTCATCAAATCATTGGTTTTAGAGCCTGAAATTTTCCTGATTTCTATATCGATAATATCTTCATTTCCATTTTTAAAAACGTAGGTTGCTATTGTTAAATCTACAATACTGTTTTCTAAATAGAAAAAAGCAACGGTAGAAGTAGGTTTTAAAGTTAGGGAAATTTTAGCGGCATCGCCTAGTTTACCATTGAATTTGAATTTTTTATCAACCACCAAACAACTGTCATTTATATTCTCAAGTGCACTTGAACGCAGATAAATCATACCGCTATAATCGCCTTCAACATTCCCGTTTATCGTGAATGTTTTTTTTATTTCTTGAGAAAATAAGGCAATTCTAAAGAATATAAATAGGGCTAAAATTATTTTTTTTGTCATTATAAATTTATAAAATTCCTTCATCTGCAAAACTAAAATATCCATGTTCACCAACAATAATATGGTCTAAAATTGTAATGTCTAAACTATCGGCGGCCAATTTAATTTTCCTTGTAATTTTAATATCTGCTTCGCTTGCTTTCAATGTTCCCGATGGATGGTTATGACACAGAACAATTCCAGTTGCTCCAATTTCCAATGCATTTTTAAAAATCAACCGAACATCTACCAAAGTTGCCGTAATTCCACCTTTGCTTAATTGCGATTTTGAAATAATTAAATTGGAATTATTGACATAAATTATCCAAAATTCTTCGTGTGGCAATTCTCCAATTATGGGTTGCATAATTTCAAAAATCATCTTGCTCGAAGTTATTTTCTTTAACTCTAATGCTTCTTCTCCCCTTCTTCGTCGTCCCAAATCCATTGCTGCAATTATAGAAATTGCTTTCGCTTCTCCAATTCCTTTGAAACATACCAACTGTGCAATCGATAATTTTCCTAATGCATTCAGATTATTATCTACACTTGACAAAATCCTTTTGCTCAATTCAACTGCACTTTCATTTCGACTTCCAGAACCAATTAAAATGGCAATAAGTTCGGCATCGCTTAAAGCAGCTTTTCCTTTTAACATCAATTTTTCTCGCGGGCGGTCGTCTTCTGACCAATTTGTAATTGGGAACGAATTATTTTCCATATTTATATAATTAAATGGCGTTTAAATAGTAGTTAAAAAAATTCTGCTTAATATTATTCAATCAATGTCTTAACTTCATCAAAATTCAATCCTCCGTAATTTCCAGAACTCATCAATAATAAAGCTGAATTTTCAAAATTCAAATTAAACAAATAGTCTTTAAAAGCTGCGGGATTAGTATAGATAATCAAATCTTCACGGTTGAACGCTTGTGCAATTTGCTCATACGTTACTTCTTCCAATTGTTTTATTTTCACCGCATCGGGCGAATAAAATACAACAGCAACATCAGCAAATTCTAATGCGCCTTGATATTCTTTTAGAAATTCAGCGTTCAAACTGCTGTACGTGTGCAATTCTAAACACGCCACTAAAGTGCGATTTGGATATTGTTCTTTTACAGCTTTTGTTGTTGCGGCAACTTTACTCGGTGAATGTGCAAAATCTTTGTAGGCTACTTTTGTTTTGCTTTCTGCAATTTTTTCTAAACGCTTTGAGGCACCTTTAAAACTTGCTATTGCTTCGTAAAAATCGGCTTCATCAACCCCCATATTTTGGCAAATCCATTTTGCACCAGCCAAATTATTCAAATTATGCGCACCAAAAACTTCAATAGGCATTGCGCCTTCTGGTGTTTCTAACAAAGTTACTCCGTCTTTTACAGCATATTTAGGCGTTGAATACGGTAATTTACGAATTGGATTTGTAGCTGCTTCCGCTACTCTTTTCACTTCTGAATCCTCTTCATTGTAAACCAAAATTCCACCATTGGTAATCATTTTAATGAAAATTTCAAACTGCTCAACATAATTTTCATAGGTTGGAAAAACATTAATATGATCCCAGGCAATTCCTGAAATCAAAGCAATATTAGGTTGGTATAAATGAAATTTAGGGCGTCTGTCCATTGGTGAAGACAAATATTCATCTCCTTCTAAAACTATAAAATCATTCTCTTTCGTTAAATGAACCATCGTATCAAAACCTTCCAATTGCGCGCCAACCATATAATCAACTTCAATATTATGGAAATGCATCACGTGCAAAATCATCGAAGTAATTGTTGTTTTTCCGTGTGAACCACCAATAACAACTCGCGTTTTATTTTTCGATTGTTCGTATAAAAATTCCGGATAAGAATATATTTTCAACCCTAATTTTTGTGCTTTAAGCAATTCTGGATTGTCGGCTTTGGCGTGCATTCCAAGAATCACAGAATCAATATCGGAAGTTATTTTTTCTGGAAACCAACCCAATTCTTCGGGCATAATTCCTTTTTTTTCTAACCTTGATTTTGAAGGTTCAAAAATAGCATCATCACTTCCTGTAACTTTGTAACCTTTGTTATGTAGTGCCAATGCTAAATTGTGCATTGCACTTCCTCCTATTGCAATAAAATGAGTACGCATTATTTATCCTTTTATTTATGAATATTATATTTTTTGTCTTTCGAAATCATCTAAAACTGACTTCGCTTTTTCTGGTTGTCGCATTTTGTTTTTATACAAGTTGGCAAGAATTTGATAGGCTTTTTTCGATTTTCCAATTTCAACTGCTTTTTTATAGTATTTCTCTGCGTCTAAATATCTTTCAAAATATTCTGCAATGTGACCTTTTGCCAGATAACCGTCAATTGCCGAGATTTGAGCTATTTCATTTGAATAATTTAGTGCTTTTCTTTCGCTTCCACCAACAAATCCTGGCAATTGCAAATACAACTCAATCAATGCCCATCGTGCTTCGAGGTGTTTTGGATTTAAAATAATTGCTTTTTCAAACGCCGCTTTCACATCTGAAATCATACCAAGAGCAACAAATTTGTTGCTGTATTTGGCTTTCATTCCTAAAACGCCCCCATATTTATAATAATAATTTGCTTCTGATGGCTTGAGTTGTTTTAGTTTTTTATAATAATAAATTGCCTTATCCCACGATTTATTATGACCTTCAATGTCTCCTAAATATTCCAATGTTTTGAAATTATTAGGATTATCTTTTAAGTAACTTTCAAATAAAATACGAGATTGCTCAAAATTATTAGCGTTGAATAATTTCTCCGCATTCTCAAAATCAGATTGAGACATTGCAAATATTGGCATTGCTATAAATATTAGAAATATAAAACGTTTCATTAGACTTTAATATCTTTGGATAATTTCAAGCTTGTCAAAAATAAGAAAATAAGATTAGAAATACTTTGATTTACAAAAGGATTTAGATTATTAATTGTTTAAAAAATAAAAATTCTATAGTGAAAACCAAGTATTATTTATGAAATTTTATTTAATTTAGCGGTATGAAAAACATTATAGTTACAGGAACTTCAAGAGGAATTGGCTTTGAATTGGCTTTACAATTTGCAAATGCTGGTCATCAAGTTTTGGCGCTTTCTCGAAAAACACCACAAATATTAATTGAAAATCCCAATATAACGTGTCTTTCCGTAGATTTATCAACAGAGGAACATTTAACGCAAGTGGAACAATTTTTAGCTACTTCATGGAAAAAAATAGACGCTATTGTTCATAATGCAGGGGCTTTATTATTGAAACCATTTTCAGAAACTACACCCGAAGAATTCGAAAATATCTATAAAGTAAATGTTTTTGGAGTTGCCAATTTAACTCGAATTTGTTTGCCATTGCTACAAAAAGGAAGCCATGTGGTAACGATAAGTAGTATGGGAGGAATTCAAGGAAGTTTAAAATTTGCTGGATTATCAGCTTACAGTTCCAGTAAAGGCGCCATAATTACGCTATCAGAACTACTTGCCGAAGAATATAAAGAACGAGAAATAGCGTTCAATGTTTTGGCGTTGGGTTCCGTTCAAACAGAAATGTTGGAAGAAGCATTTCCGGGATATAAAGCACCATTAACAGCAATTGAAATGGCAAATTATATTTTTGATTTTACCTTATCAGGAAATAAATATTACAACGGAAAAGTGTTACAAGTTTCATCATCAAACCCATAATTATTTTCATTCTTGAACGAAACATTGTCAAAATATATTCCTGAACACGCTGTAAAACCAGTATTTGATCTTATTGTCGCCAATCAAGTTCACCTTAAGATTGTCAATGAACGAGTAACGCGTCACGGCGATTATAGAAAAGGACTGAATGGAAAACACGAAATTACTGTAAATGCGAGTTTGAATAAATACCGTTTTCTGATTACATTAATTCACGAAATTTCTCATTTAGTGGCATTTGAAAAATTTGGAAGAAAAATAAAACCTCACGGAGATGAATGGAAATATAGTTTTCAAATAATGATGGTTCCCTTTATTAGACCTGAAATATTTCCCTCAAATTTATTACCTTTATTAGCAAGACATTTTAAAAATCCATCGGCGAGTAGCGATACCGATGCAACATTATCATTGGCATTAAAACAATTTGATGCACAAAACGATAAAAATTATGTCTTTGAAATTGCTTACGGCAGTGTTTTTAGAATTCCAAATGGAAAGATTTTCAAAAAAATAGCACTAAGAGTGAAAAGATATGAATGCGTAGAAGTAAATTCAGGTCGAATTTATTTATTTAATCCAAATGCCGAAGTAGAGGTATTAACCAATTAGAAAATGAACACAAATTGCCGATGGTGAAACAAGCACAAGTTTTGCTTGAACCTGCAATGCGAAATACAGCACCTTGTATTTTATATGCTTCTTTAAAAATCCAATAAAATCTGTTAGCCAATTCAGAAACTTACTTTATTAATGAAAATTATGCCGATTCTGAAAACGTTTCTATTGATTATGCGGTATTAGAAAAAGCGAAAAACGTATCTGTTTTACCTGCAACTTTCGATTGGAATGCCTTTGGAAATCGGGGTTCCTTACACTAAAAATTAGATAAAATGAAAATAATAATGCTGTTGTAAATGCAACTGTTTTATTAAAAAACGCTTTAAGTAATATTATCAGTACATCAAAAGATAAATTAGTAATTATTGATGGTTTGAAAGATTTTATCGTCGTTGATAAAGACAATGTTTTGCTTATTTATCCAAAATCTAAAGAGCAAGAAATTGAAGGAATTGTAGCAAGTTTAAAAGTTAAGCAATAAAAAAAGGCGAAAAATTTGAAGTTTCCACCTTTTTATCCTTTAAGATACGCTTCTCGAACTTTTTTAAATAGATTAGAAGAATATACAAAATCAACAATCGCTTGATTATCCGTTCTGAAAATCTCTTCTTTGGTTCCTTCCCATTCTTTTAAACCGTTTTTTAGGAAGATTATATTCTCGCCAATTTCCATGACAGAATTCATATCGTGAGTATTTATTACAGTCGTAATATTGTATTCTTCTGTAATTTCTTTGATAAGATTATCAATTAAAATAGCAGTATTTGGATCTAAACCAGAATTGGGTTCGTCACAAAATAAATACTTAGGATTGTTTACAATTGCTCTTGCAATGGCAACCCGTTTTTGCATTCCACCTGAAATTTCGGCAGGAAATTTAGTGTGTGCATCGACTAAATTGACTCTTTTCAGAACAAAATCTACACGATCTTGAATTTCAGATTTTGAATTTTTGGTAAACATTTTTAAAGGAAATCCAACATTTTCAGACACGGTCATTGAATCAAAAAGTGCGCTTCCTTGAAAAACCATTCCAATTTCTGTTCTCAATTCTCTTTTTTCATCTGCTGATAATTGCGAATAAATTCTGCCGTCAAATGAAATTATTCCAACTTCTGGCGTATGAATTCCGAGTAAACTTTTAAGCAAAACGGTCTTTCCAGAACCACTTTGCCCTATGATTAAATTGGTTTTTCCAGTTTCAAAAATCGTAGAAACGCCTTTCAAAACTTTGCTTTCGCCAAATGACTTTTCGATGTTTTTTATTTCTATCATTAGGTCAAAAGAAGTTGCGTTAATATATAATTTACTGCAATAATTGTAACCGATGCCCAAACAAATGAGACGGTACTTGCTTTACCAACTTCGAGTGCGCCACCTTTCATATAATAACCATGAAAAGAAGGAATTGTTGCTAAAATTAAACCAAAAAGAAAGGTTTTAATAAAAGCATAGGCAATGTGAAAAGGAATAAATTGTTGTTGTAAACCATCAACAAAATCGGCTTCACTACCAAAACCGCCATAAACCGCAGCAATATAACCTCCTAAAATACCAATAAACATTGAAATTCCAATTAAAAAGGGATACAATAACAAGGCCATTAATTTAGGAAAAACCAAATAATTTAAAGCGTTCACGCCCATTACTTCTAGTGCATCGATTTGTTCTGTAACACGCATTGTACCAATACTTGACGTAATAAATGAACCCATTTTTCCAGCCATAACTACGGAAATAAAAGTGGGTGCAAATTCTAAAATCACAGATTCTCTTGTTGCGAAACCAATTAAATTTTTAGGAATTAACGGATTGGTCAAATTTAATGCGGTTTGAATAGCAACAACACCGCCAACAAAGAACGAAATGAAGGCTACAATTCCGAGTGATCCAATAATTAAATCATCGATTTCTTTGAAAATAAGAACTCTCATTACCGACCATTTTGTTGGTTTTTTGAAAATTTCTCTCCACATTATAAAGTATCTTCCGATTTGCGATAAATAGCGAATGAGCATCATTTTTTTGTGTTCAGTTTACAGTTTTAGTATTCAGTCGAGAATATTCATAGGCAAAAATACTGTATTTTGTTGGGATTTTAGATTTTGTTTTTAATTACGGTTGGACGAAATACTAAATATCTTTCCTTTCATTTTATTCCAACGATAATTTCTAATAAATTTGGCTTGTTCATCGGAAACTAAAAGTGGTTTTTTACTTAATTTGGCTTTCCAAAAACCTTGAATGTAATCAATAAATAAAAGAGGTTTTCTTTTCAATATTGCCAATTTAGCAGAAGCTATTGCTGTAATTACAAAACCATATCCTAAAGTATAAAAAGCTTCTCCTTGCTTGAATCTGGCTGTTTTATTGTAATTTGCGCCAGTTGGTTTCAAATGTTTTACTTTCAAATCAGCATCGGTAACTACTTTCCAACCATAAAATTTACATAACAATTCATCCACAGTGTCCCAACCCATAGCGGGTTTTAAATTTCCTATTTGCAAAAAACATTCTTTACGATAGGCTTTAAAAGCACCACGAATATGATCTTTATCGGTTAAATTCTCTAAAATCCATTCTCCGTTTTTTTCGATATAAGCAAAACCACCAACCATTCCGATTTTATCATCTTTCTTGAAATGATTTATAATGGTTTCAAAATAATTGTCAGGCAAAATCAAATCGGCGTCTAATTTTACAATAACATCAAAATCCGCATCAATAGTTTCAAATCCCTTATGAAAGGCCTGAATAACTTTGCTTCCAGGCAAATGAATGGCTTCTGAAGTTTTATTTACCAATGAAATATAGTCGTGCGCAGTACTAAATTCAGTAACAATTGAAGCCGTTGCATCTGTAGAATTGTCATTGACAACCACCACTTTTGACGGCAATAGTGTTTGAGAGGCAATAGAATTTAATGTCAATGCAATAAAATCAGCTTCGTTGTGCGCAGGAATAATTAGGTAATATTTCATTTTTTATCAAAGTCTACTGCAAATATCATTATTTTTGTACTGATTAAAAAAAATACTTTCGATTGGAAAAGAAAATAGCCGTAGTTATTGTTACTTTTAATGGGGAAATTTGGATTAGAAAGAACTTAAACTCACTATTAAATTCTACTTATCCAATTGATATTATTATTGTTGATAACGCATCAACAGACGAAACCGTCAATGTTATTGAGGAATTCAGCTCTGTTGAACTAATTCAAAATAAAAATAATTTAGGTTTTGGCAAAGCCAATAATATAGGAATTGATAGTGCAATTAAAAACGGTGCGGACGCTATTTTTTTATTAAACCAAGACAGTTGGATTTTTGAAAATACAATTACAAACTTAGCCAAAAAATTATTTAAAAATCAAGATTTAGGAATTGTAAGTCCAATGCATTATTCCGCAGACGAAACCATTTTAGATAGTAGTTTCAGTACTTATTACAATAAATTTGAGGAAGAAACTGACTTGAATTCCATCAGAATCGTTCCCTTTGTAAATGCAGCGGCTTGGTTAGTTTCAAAAGACTGTTTTCTAAAAGTAGGCTTTTTTGAACCTGTTTTCAATCATTATGGCGAAGATCGGAATTTTTGCGATAGAGTTCATTATCACAAATTCAAAATTGGAATTGTTAAAAATGCTGCAATTTGTCACGATAGGATTGTTAAATTAAATAGCAATAAAATCCTATTACAATCTCAGTATTTGATTTTAATTCAGGTTATAAATTGTAATAATTCTATATTTAAGTCGCTAATTCTTGGATTAAAATGTGTTTTTGGATTACCAAAATTTCATTTTAAATCTCAAGGATTTCTTAAGTCTATTTATCTCTTTTATAAACTGAAACTCTATTTTTTTAGTTTACTTTTGAATATTAAAACAATTAAGCAAATTCGATTTAACTCAAAAAAAGGAATAAATGGAATTTTTACTCAATAATTATGCAAAATAAAGCAACACACAAACAAGCTTTTTTCTTTACCATAATTAATTATGTGGGGATCTTAATAGGAATCGTTTCTACACTTTTTATCTATCCAAAAAACAAAGAAATGCTTGGCGTTTTCAGATATGTAGAATCTTTAGCTCAAATTTTGTTTCCAATAATGCTTTTAGGTGCCTCTCAAGCTTTAATAAAATTTGGACCAAAATTAGACAATAAACAAGAAAAACAGTTGTTTAATTATAGCCTTTTATCTGTTTTTGCAATGAGTTTGCTATTGCTAACTTCAATAGGGTTATTTTCATATTTTCCAGCATTGAAAGGGTTTAAGTATATTTATCTAGCATTTCCAATTGCCTTTTCGTTGGCTTTTATAGATTTATTTAAAAAGCAAGCTACGATAATTCAGAAAATTGCAGTTCCTACTTTTTTTGATAATATAATTCCTAAAATAGCATTGCCAATAGTGTTTTTGATGGTTTTAAACAACTACTATTCTACTGAAGAAGCATTACTTTTTTATATTATTTCATACAGTTTGATAGCTCTATTTATAGCAATATATCTTTTTTACTATTTCAAACCTGAATTCAATTTCAATTTCAAATCGCTTTTTACAGAAATTAGCAAAACCGAAATGTATCGCTTTTCATTATATGCTTTTGCGGGAAGTTTAGGTTCTGTATTTGCGTTTAGAATTGATTCAATTATGATTCCCAAATTCCTTTCGATGGAAGACAACGGAACCTTTAGCATTGGAGTAACATTAGCGTCGGCACTTGCTGTTCCTGCAACAGGAATTTTTATTTTATACGCACCAATTATATCCAATTACATAAAAAATAATGCCATTGCCGAATTGGATTTAAAATATAAAGAAATTTCAAAATTACTATTTTTCATTGGCGCACTGCTTTACAGTTGCATATTTCTAGGTATTGAAAACTTGTTTTTACTATTGCCAACACACGAAAATTTAATGGCATCCGTTCCTATAATTTTGATTTTAGGCTTCAATGTTTTAGTGAATATGGGAACTGGATTTAATGGAGAAATTATTACGTATTCAAAATATTATAGGTTTAATTTGATTGCAATTGGGGTCTTAATCCTATTGAATATTTCCCTGAATATCGTTTTTATAAAAGTATTTCATTATGGAGTTGAAGGCGTTGCCGTTGCTTCATTAATTGCAATGTTGCTCTTTAATTTTTCAAAATTACTGTTTATATATCAAAAATTTCGAATTCTTCCCTTTGATAAATCCTATTTAAAATTGATTTTAGTATTTGGTATCGTGCTTTTCGTAAGCAGCTATTTACCAGATTTTGAAAGTAATTTATGGAATTTAATTTACAAAACAATGTTCTGTTTGTCAATGAATTTATTGCTTATTTACAAACTCAAATTAGTATTTTCTTATAATTTTTGGATAGAAAAAACAATGTTGAAACTCAAATTCTAATACCTATAAACAAAGGCATTAATATTCATTCCAGCACCAACAGATGCAAAAAGTAGGACATCGCCCTTTTTAATTTCTTGATTTTCAAGTTTTCCGTTTACCATTAAATCAAACAAAGTTGGAATGGTTGCCACACTACTATTTCCTAAAAAATTAATACTCATTGGCATAATTCCTTCAGGTGCTTTTTGGTCGTATAATTTATAAAAACGGTTGATTATAGCTTCATCCATTTTTTCATTGGCTTGATGAATAAGAATTTTTTTAACATCTTCAATTGCAACTCCACTTTTCTCCAAGCAACTTTTCATTGCTGTTGGTACGTGACTTAAAGCAAATTCATATATTTTACGACCGTACATTTTTATGTAACTTATATCAGGATTCAATTCTGAATTGAACGATTTTCCAAAAAACAGGTAGTCTTTTTCGCTGAATGTATAGGAAGCACTTTCGTGAGATAGCATTCCGCCATTTTCATTAGTAATTTCAACAATTGTTGCACCGGCTCCATCTGCATAAATCATGGAGTCTCTATCATGCGGATCGACAACACGTGACAATGATTCTGCTCCTATAACTAAGCATTTTTTAGCCATTCCCGATTTTATCAAAGAATATGCCTGAAGCATTCCTTCAATCCAACCTGGACAACCGAAAAGTATATCGAAGGCAACACACTTTGGATTTTGAATTTGTAATTTATGCTTCACGCGAGCTGCCAAACAAGGAACAGCATCCGATTGAATAGTTCCGCTTTTTATATCACCAAAGTTATGTGCAAGAATAATATAATCTAATGTTTCTGAATCAATGCCTGAGTTTTGAATTGCTTTTTCAGCGGCTAAATAAGCCATATCAGAAGTAAGAATATTTGGCTCTGCATAACGTCTTTCTTCTATTCCAGTAATCCCTTTGAATTTTCCAATTACAATATCGTTGCTATAACCAAAAGGACTTCCGTCTTCATTCATGAAATGATGTTCGCTAAAATCGGTATTGCTGATTTTTAATTCCGGAATATAACTTCCGGAACCCGTTATTTGTATATTCATTATAGATTCGGTAAATTATTACAAGCTAATGTAGCAATAATTTTTATTATTTAAGTAAAAATAATACTATGCGTGCATATAATTATGAAATAATTTCATTTTAAGCTTAAAAAATATTAATTATCTAAAGATTTGTTACTTAAATTGATTTTAATTTGCATTATCGTAGCCAAACTCAAAGCTTGTGTTTTTATTTTTTCCGAATTTGTTCCCATAAAATTTTCGTCAACAGCTGCATTAAAATGTTTGAGCCAAATTGTAAAAAGTTCGGGTGTCAAATATTCTTTTTCACTAATGTCTAAATGAATTTTTGTGAGATTATTGTAATATCCCCCAGTATCAAAAATGGCTTGCGACCAAAATGTCACGAGTATTGGCAAATGTTCTTCCAATTTAATTTTCACAACATCCGTAAAAATGTAACTAATAGATTTATCAAATAATAATTTTTTATAAAAATCATCTACTAATAAGTATAAATCATCGGTGTTTAAAATGTCTTTCATATCCAAATATAAAAAAATCCATTTCAAATTATAAGACTTGAAATGGATTTTATGTTAAATAACATATAGCTAGTTTTCTATATAAACTTCAATAGGTGCGCAAGAGCAAACTAAATTTCTATCGCCATAAGCATCATCTGTTCTTCGAACTGTAGGCCAAAATTTATTTTCGGCAATATAATCCAATGGAAAAGCAGCCTTTTCACGTGTGTAAGGAAAATTCCAAACATCTGTTGTAAGCATAGCTAAAGTATGAGGTGCATTTTTCAAAACGGTATCGTGATCTTCCAATGTGCTTGCTTCAATTTCTTTTCTGATAGCGATCATAGCATCGCAAAAACGATCTAATTCCTCTAAATTTTCACTTTCTGTTGGCTCAATCATTAAGGTTCCAGCTACTGGAAACGAAACTGTTGGCGCATGAAAACCATAATCCATCAATCGTTTTGCAATATCGGTAACTTCAACTCCTTTTTGTTTGAAAGGACGACATTCCAAAATCATTTCGTGGGCTGCTCGACCCATTTCGCCAGAATACAAAGTATCGTAATGACCGTTTAAACGCTCTTTAATATAATTGGCATTTAGAATGGCATATTTAGTAGCATTCGTTACTCCTTCAGCTCCTAACATTGAAATGTATCCATAGGAAATCAAACACACCAAAGCTGATCCCCAAGGCGCTGCAGATATTGCCGTTATGGCATTTTCTCCGCCAGTACATATTAATGGATTTGATGGTAAAAAAGGAACTAATTGAGGTGCAACACAAATTGGCCCAACACCTGGACCTCCGCCACCGTGAGGAATAGAAAATGTTTTATGTAAATTCAAGTGACAAACGTCTGCGCCAATTGTTGCTGGATTTGTCAATCCTACTTGCGCATTCATATTGGCACCGTCCATATAAACTTGCCCGCCATTATCGTGAATTAATTGTGTAATTTCTCTTATTGCACTTTCAAAAACACCGTGAGTAGATGGATAAGTTACCATTAAACAAGAAAGATTGTCTTTGTAGAGAAGTGCTTTTTCACGCAAATCATCCACATCAATATTTCCGTTTTCTAAAGTTTTAGTAACAATAACTTTCATTCCTGCCATAGCTGCTGAAGCTGGATTTGTTCCGTGTGCCGACGATGGAATTAAAGCGATATTTCTGTGATGATCACCACGAGATTGATGGTACGCGCGAATAACCATAAGTCCAGCATATTCGCCTTGAGCTCCCGAATTAGGTTGTAAAGTTGTACCTGCAAAACCAGTAATCACATTTAATTGTTGTTCTAATTTGATCAGCATTTCTTTATATCCTTGCGCTTGATCAACAGGCACAAATGGGTGAATGTTATTCCATTGTGGATTGCTTAAAGGCAACATTTCTGATGCTGCATTTAGTTTCATTGTACAAGAACCTAAAGAAATCATCGAATGATTTAAAGATAAATCTTTACGTTCCAACATTTTGATATACCGCATCATTGCTGATTCCGAATGGTATTTATTGAAAACATCATGTTGTAAAAAAGTAGATGTTCTACTTAAAGTTGAAGGAAAATGATTCGTTTCAGTCAAATCTTGAATTGTCGTTGCCTGCGTTCCATTTGCGGAAGCGAAAACACCAATAATTTTATTTAAATCGGAAATACTTGTAGTTTCATTCAAAGAAATCGAAACCGAATTATCATCGATATAGTAAAAGTTGATTTCGTTTTCTAACGCAATTTTATTTACTTTTTTCGCATCTGCTTTAATAACAATCGTGTCGAAAAAGGCACTATTTTTTTGTTCAAAACCTAATTTTGTTAATTCGTTTGCCAAAGTTGCTGCAGAAGCATGTACTTTATTGGCAATATATTTTAATCCCTTAGGACCGTGATAAACGCTGTACATTCCAGCCATTACTGACAATAATACTTGTGCGGTACAGATATTTGAAGTCGCTTTGTCACGTTTTATATGTTGTTCGCGAGTTTGCAAAGCCATTCTCAAAGCACGATTTCCATTGGTGTCCACCGTAACTCCGATAATTCTTCCCGGCATACTTCTTTTGTATTCGTCTTTTGTCGCAAAATAAGCAGCGTGAGGACCTCCATAACCCAACGGAATTCCAAATCGTTGCGTGGTTCCTAAAACTACATCGGCACCCATTTCTCCCGGGGGAGTTAATTTAACTAAGCTCAAAATATCTGCTGCAACGGCAACTTTAATCTCGTTTTCTTTTGATTTAGCAATAAATCCTGCGTAATCATGAACCTGTCCAAATTTTCCAGGATATTGAAGAATTGCACCATAAAAATCAGATGAAAAATCGAAGGTTTCATGGTTTCCAATTACTAATTCTACCCCAATTGGCGAAGAACGTGTTTGTAAAACTGATAAAGTTTGAGGTAAAATTTCTTCAGAAACGAAGAATTTACAAATATTATTTTTCTTTTGATCACGAGAACGAACATCAAATAATAATGCCATAGCCTCAGCGGCCGCAGTTCCTTCATCTAATAATGATGCATTGGCTATTTCCATTCCAGTTAATTCAATAACCATTGTTTGAAAATTCAAAACAGCTTCCAATCTGCCTTGTGCAATTTCCGCTTGATATGGAGTATAAGCAGTATACCAACCTGGGTTTTCAAAAATATTTCTTTGGATTACAGCAGGGACAATTGCTTGATTGTAACCCAAACCAATGTAGGATTGAAACATTTTATTTTTATTTCCTAAAGCAGCAATATGATTTGAAAACTCATATTCTGTCATTGCAGGATCTAAATTTAAAGGAGATTTTAATCGAATATCATCTGGAATCGTTTCTAAAATCAATTGGTCAAGCGTTTCTGCTCCGATTGTTTTCAGCATGTGTTTAAGGTCATTTTCTCTTGGCCCAATGTGTCTTAAAGCAAAAGTATCTGTTTTCATATTGTAATAAAAGTGTAGTTATTTTAGAAATACAAATTTATGCATTATTATCAAAATTTAGATTGAAATAGGACTCAAATTCCAAGAATTTTTCAACTAAATGCCATTCTTATTAACAGTTTGATTAATTTTGTTTAATGAAATTTTTAAAGCAATTATTAGATTTTTATATCAATTCGAGTATTCACGTTGCATTATCTTGTTTTGCGTTGGTAAAAGTTACTTATTTAATGTTGAACATTACAAATGATAATTCTGTTGCCTTTTTTGCTTTTTTTGGAACAATTGTAGGATATAATTTCGTAAAATTTGACGCTTTGGCTCGTGCCAATAAAAATAAAATGCGAAGTCAATTGAAAGCCATTACTTTAATTAGTTTTGCAGCATTATTATTAGTTATTTTTTACTTTTTTAAATTACAATTTACTACTAAAATTAGTGCTACTTTTTTCTTGGTTTTGACAATTTTATACACACTTCCTTTTTTTCCAAATACTAAAAATGCAAGAAATTGGGCAGGATTGAAAATATATATTGTTGCCATTTGTTGGGTTGGAGTTACGGTTATGCTGCCAATTTTAAATTCAGAAATTTCCTTCCAAAACTTTTTTTATATAATTGCATTGCAACGGTTTTTATTAATTTTTTCTATAATTCTAATTTTTGAAATTATAGATTTAAAAACGGACGACCCGCATTTGAAAACCGTTCCGCAGCAAATAGGTGTGAAGCGAACTAAAATTCTTGGGTTTGTTTTATTGATGGTTTTTTGTGGATTGGGGTTTTTCAATAGCAATTTTCAATTTTTAGAATTGTTATTGAATTTTGTAATTGCTATTGTAATTGCAATTTTTCTAGTTTTTAGCAATGAAAATCGTTCAAAATACTACACATCATTTTGGGTAGAAAGTGTCCCGATTTTGTGGTGGTTAATCTATTTATTTCTGAAATAAAAAACCGAAGTTTTCAATTCGGTTTCAAATATCTAAATCAATCCAGCACGTTTTAATAGCGTGTCAGGTTTTGGTTCTTGACCTCTAAAGCGTTTGTACAAAACCATGGGATGTTCGGTTCCGCCTTTGGAAAGTACATTTTCTTTAAATTTTGTTGCCACTTCTTTATTGAAAATTCCTTTTTCTTGGAAATAAGCAAAAGCGTCAGCATCGAGAACTTCTGCCCATTTGTAACTGTAATATCCAGATGAATAACCACCTTGAAAAATATGTGAAAAAGCAGTACTCATTGCGTTTTCTTTGACTTCTGGATACAATTGCGTAGCTGAAAATTGCTCGGTTTCAAATGTTTTTATGTCTTTTATGTTCGATGGGTCTTGACCGTGCCAACCCATATCTAACAATCCGAAACTCAATTGGCGCATCGTTGCCATTCCTTCTTGAAAACTGGCACTTTCTTTGATTTTTTGCACTAATTCCATCGGAATCATTTCGTCGGTTTGATAATGATAGGCAAACAAAGCCAATGCTTCCGACTCGTAACACCAGTTTTCCATAATTTGACTTGGCAATTCTACAAAATCCCAATAAACGCTTGTTCCCGACAAACTTGGGTAAGTCGTATTGGCCAACATTCCGTGCAAACCGTGTCCAAATTCGTGAAATAAAGTCGTTACTTCATTAAAAGTTAAAAGTGACGGCTTGGTTTCGGTTGGTTTGGTAAAGTTGCAAACGTTGGAAATATGAGGTCTTTCGTTCTTGCTGTCTTTAATATACTGTGATTTGAAAGAAGTCATCCAAGCGCCATTTCGTTTGCCTTTTCTGGGAAAGAAATCGGCGTAGAAAATAGCAATTAATTGATTGTCTTCGTCTTTTACTTCATACGTTTTTACTTCTTCGTGGTAGGTATCAATGTCGAAAATTTCAGTAAAAGTCAATCCAAATAGTTTTCCGGCAATAGTAATAGCACCGTTTAAAACTTTTTCTAATTGGAAATAAGGCTTCAACGTTTCGTCGTCTAAATTGAATAATTGTTGCTTTAATTTCTCAGAATAATACGCGCCATCCCATTTTTCTAATTGGTCAATTCCGTCTAATTTTTTGGCGAAAGCAGTTAATTCAGCAAATTCTTTTTGAGCTGCTGGTTTGGCTTTAGCTAATAAATCATTGGAGAATGTTTTTACTTTCTCTGGATTTTCTGCCATTCTTTCTTCCAAAACAAAATGGGCGTGCGTCGCGTAACCCAAAACTTGTGCTCTATCGAAACGTAATTTCGCAATTTTTAAAACGATTTCTTGGTTGTCGAATTCATTGTTTTGAAAAGCACGCGCTCCGAAAGCAATCGCCATTTTTTTACGCAATTCCCGATTGTCGGAATACGTTACAAATGGAATATAACTTGGATGGTCCAAAGTGAAAATCCAACCTTCTTTTTCAAGGCTTTTCGCCAAAGAATGAGCGGCTTCTATTGTGCCTTCTGGTAAGCCTTTTAAATCGCTTTCTTGGGTAATGTGCAGTTGATAATTGTTGGTTTCAGCCAAAACGTTTTCGCCGTAAGTCAGTTTTAGTTTGGCTAATTCGGTGTCGATTTCGCGAAGTTTTAATTTTTTATCCTCTGAGAGTAAAGCGCCGTTTCTAGAAAAACTTTTGAATTTTTTGTCTAATAAAGTAGCTTGTTCAGCGAATAAATTTAGACCATCTTTTTGCTCATAAACCGCTTTTATTCTTTTGAATAAATCTTCGTTTAGCGTAATATCATTGCTAAATTCAGTTAATAACGGTGTCACTTCTTGCGCAATTTTTTGCATTTCCTCGCAAGTTTCAGCCGAATTTAGATTAAAGAAAATTGAGGATAATCGGTCCAAAGCATTTCCAGAAAATTCCATCGCTTCGATCGTATTTTCGAAAGTTGGAGCAGCAGGATTATTGATAATCGCATCGATTTCAGCTTTTGCAGCAGCAATATTCTCAATAAAAGCAGGTTGGTAATCGTCTAGTTTTATTTGCGAAAATGGAGCAGTATTGTGTTTTGTTAGGAATGTTGATGTTAAGATGCTCATTGGGTTTTTTTAGCCCCGATAGAAGTGAAAATCCTTTTTGGGCTGGGGTTCAGCCCAAAAAGATTATAACGAATAGCGGGAATTAGCTCCTGAAAGAATACAGGATGATTTTGAAATTATTTTTTTAAATTTTCAGATGATTTATTCACAGCGTCTTTCAATCCTTCTTTGTAAAGGATGATTTTATCCAGGACGCATTTGTCTGATGTTCCAATGATTTGTGCGGCAAGAATCCCTGCATTTTTGGCTCCGTTTAAAGCTACAGTTGCAACGGGAACGCCACCTGGCATTTGTAAAATGGATAAGACACTATCCCAGCCGTCAATAGAGTTACTCGATTTTATTGGCACTCCGATTACGGGAAGTGGCGACATGGAGGCGACCATTCCAGGCAAATGAGCAGCGCCACCAGCACCCGCAATGATAACCGAAATACCACGAGTGTGAGCATTTTTGCTAAAATCGAATAGTTTTTCGGGCGTTCTATGTGCAGAAACGATATCGACTTCGGTTTCTATGTCAAAACCATTTAGGATGTCGATGGCTTCTTGCATTATTGGCATGTCGGAAATGCTTCCCATTATTACGGCTACTTTCATTTTATTTTTTATTTTAACACTAATTTCACTTATTTACACAAATTAAATCTGTGCTAATTTGTGAAATTTGTGTTTGATTATTTATTACTTATAACTCTTATCGTGTTTTTTACATCTTCGGCAATTTTTCTAGCTATTTTGATGTCTTGGTTTACGATGGTTACGTGTCCCATTTTTCGAAAAGGACGCGTTTGTTTTTTACCGTAAATATGAGGCGTTACGCCATTCCAACCCAAAATCGTTTCTATGTTTTCATATATTACATCTCCTGAAAAACCTTCTTCGCCAACCAAATTTACCATAATTCCCGCAACTTTGCTATCGGTATTTCCCAAAGGTAAGTTAAGAATGGCACGTAAATGGTTTTCAAATTGCGATGTGTAACTTGCTTCTATGGTGTGATGTCCAGAATTGTGCGGACGCGGGGCAACTTCGTTTACAATGATTTCGTCGTTTTTGGTTTGAAACATTTCAACTGCTAAAAGTCCCACGTGATGGAACTTTTCGGAAACATTCAGCGCAATAGCTCTGGCTTTTTCGGCAACTTTGTCGTCAATTCGCGCAGGGCAAATTACATATTCCACTTGGTTTGCTTCGGGATGAAATTCCATTTCCACGACGGGATACGTTTTGATTTCGCCCGATGGATTTCGGCAAACAATTACCGCTAATTCATTTTTGAACGGAATCATTTCTTCTGAAATACATTCTACGTTAGGCAAATTATCTAAATCTGAAAGAGTTCGGATTATTTTTACGCCAGTTCCGTCATATCCAAATTCGGTGCATTTCCATACGAAAGGTAATTTTAGATTTTGAATATCCGAAATTAACGCATCTAAATTTTCAAATCTTTGATAGGGAGCAGTTGGAATATTATTTTGAGAATAAAAATCTTTTTGAATGCCTTTATTCTGTATCAATCTCAAGGTTTTTGGTGTTGGAAAAACTTTGATTCCTTCGCTTTCTAATTTTTCTAAAGCGTCAAGATTAACTAATTCTATTTCGAAAGTTAAAACATCGACTTGTTTTCCGAAATTATAAACGGTTTCAAAATCCATTAAATTTCCTTGAAAAAATTTATTGCAAGCAATTTTACAAGGCGCTTCATCACTTGGATCAAGAACGTAGGTTTGAATGTCGAATTTTCGAGTGTCAAACAACATCATTTTACCGAGTTGCCCTCCACCGAGGATTCCTAATTTAAAATCGGAAGAAAAATAATTCATTTAAAATATATTTTCACAAAGATACTTTAAATGAGTAAAAATAAAAAGATACGTTATTTAAAATTATCTACGGACGATTATTTTCTTGGTAAAACTACCATTATTGGTCTCTACTTTTAAGGTATAAATTCCAGTTGCTAAATTTTGAACGTCTATAGAATAACTATCTGAAGTCAATGGATTTCTATAAGTTGCGACTAATTTACCGTCTATAGAATACACAGAAACTACATTTATAGAATTGTTAATTGAGTTAATATTTATAGTTTCGGCAGTGGGATTTGGATAAACTACAATATCATAACTAGTCGTAAAATCATTCGTTGACAATAATGCATTTGTATAACAACTTGGAGGAACAGTATTTACGGACTTAATCAGATTGCTAACTTTGTTATTGGCGAAGCCCGAATTGGTTGTATTATTATAAAATGTTAAGTCGAGCGTTTGATTGCTTGTTCCGAACCAATCTTGGAGAATCGTACTAAAAACGCGACGGTAATCGTGTTGTACGGTTTGCACTTGAAAATTATTTAATAAAACTGCTTCTGAAAGATTAATATTTGTTCCCGAAACACCTTGATTTATAGATTTTCCAAAAACAAACATTGGTGCAATTTCTCCGTGATCGGTTCCTAAATTTCCGTTTTCACCCGCTTTTCTTCCAAATTCTGAAAACGGAACTGCAATTACATCGTCGCCTAAATTTTGATTATTTAAATCGGTTATAAAACATTTTATAGCTTCTGAAACTTGTGTCAACAGATTGGCGTGCGTTCCTAAATGAGTAGTTGCACTTGAGGCAACTTGAACATCATGGGTGTCAAAACCTCCTATTTTTACTAAATAGACCTTTGTTTGTAAACCACCAGAAATAAATTTGGCAACGGTTTTTAATTGATTTGCTAAACTTGTTGATGGATAGGTTACAGCTGTAGAATTTGTGCCACCATTAAAAGCTGTAGAAATAGCTTGGGCATAAATATTGGTCTCGCTATCATTATCTAAAATAAATTGTATTAGATTTCCATATTCTGAGTTGGGAATATTTGTTGGTGGTGCACCTCCAAGTCCATTTATAACAGAATAAAACCCTGATGGATCTTGACCATTTACGTTAATTGACATTCCGTGTTCCACTTCACCATGAAAACCCAAAGAATTATCGCTACTTCCTAATTGAATACCAAGAGGAAAATTGGCTGTTAAAAAATTGGAATAATAACTCTCTAAAAAACGACCTATCCAACCGCTTTCAAGAGTGTTATTTGCTTGAGTTCCATCTCCACCTGTCAACCATAAATCGGTAGATTTGAAGTGTGATTTATCTTGTGAAGGATAACCAACACCTTGAATAACTCGCATAAATCCACTATCATATAAACTTTTAAAACCTATTAAGGATGGATGAAGACCAACTTGATTTGCGAAGGGCAAAGTAGAATCTAAGTTAATAATGCCGTTGGCGCCACCTACATTGTTTAATTTTATATTGGGCCGTAATGAAGCATACGTATCATATTGATTTAAAGGAATCAAAGTATTTAATCCGTCATTTGCACCAGACAATTGAATAAGTACAATTTTTTTAGCATTTACATTCGGGCAAGTTGTCATTCCCGCCGATTTAAAAAGCGCAAAAACTTCTGTTGGCAAAAGAGACAATGCACTTGCGGAAGCGGTAAGTTGGATAAAATTTCTTCTTTTCATATTGTACAGTATTAAAACATTTGAGATTCAGGCGCTCTCAAAATATTTGTTACCAATGATTTTAATCTAGATTCTACTACGGTATTAACCCCGGTAGTTAGATACTCATTCCAAACATTTGTCCAGTAGTAATTGGCATATCCTTGTAATAAAAACGAATTCATAAAATGATTTACCCTACTAGTGTCTGGATTTTGAGCAAATAAAGCATTGCACAATTCCGAAGTAAGAATGTAGGGGTCATTTGCTACAGAAATAATATTGGAAGTTTTTATAACTGTCGAAATATTAATTTGAGTTATTATTGTTGCGTTTCCACTAATTCTATTTTTACCATCTAGTAACGATTCGCCAAGACGGTATCTGGCGATTAGAGTTGAAGCGGATATCCAACTTTTATCAAAACTTGGTGCCTGATAATAGGCCGGATGCCCTGCAACATTTTCTGGATCAAACAAAATCATATTGGCCCCAGTAAGAAAACTATTATTGGCAAAAAGATTCCAAAATTTATAATAGTAATTGTATTGATCTGTATTTGGATTTGAAATCGTAGCTTGTAAATAGGTACAAACTTCTGAAATTTGCTGTAATGGCGATTTAATAATTCCACCAATAGTTTCATTTGTAGCATCAGAATCATCCAAATCATAAAAATGTTTACTTTCTAACAATTTTCTGATTATTGGGGCAATTTCATATCCATTAGTATAAAAATCTTGCGCTAGAGGCGTGATAATGTCCGCTTCAACTTCAGCAGAAATAGTTCCTTTCACAAAATAGATGTACATTTTGCGACAAATATTTTTTGCGGTAGCTTGTTGGTTAAAAACCATGTTTACAAAATTATTTAATTCTGTATCCATCCCAACATCAGTGGTAGCTGCTGTAATTACTGTATTATTAAATGCACTACTAAATGTTTTTGGACTTGTATGATGGGTAGAAAATTGGTTGTATCCTTTTGGTATCATCGTATCAGAATCAATAACATTTCTAGCAGAAACCCTTTTAAAACCTGTTAAAACTCGGGCCGCTTGAACGATATCAGCTTCGGTGTAATTTGTATAATCGCCAACACCAATTTGAGGCCCTTTACCAATGGTAAATAATTCTAAAAACTCTCTGGCATAATTTTCATTCGGAGCTGTTTTAGAATTCGATGTATTGTTTAAATACGTTAACATCGAATTGTTAAGTGTAATTTTTTTTGCCAAGGTTTTGTAATTTCCATAGGAATAAAAAAGAAGTAAGCGAATATAATCGTAGAATTCTGTAGGTGTTCCACTACTACTTGTTTCCACGGTAAAACAAGTTGACAAAAAATGAGACATTTTGTATTTTAAATTCGGGCTGTTTATGGCATTATACCACCACCATCCACCTACAATAACTCCTTTTCTTGCTTGACCAGTAAAAGAAGTTGCAGAAGCAGATGATTCTGTCCAAAATCCGTCAGGCGCAGTTGTTGGAATTGGGTCATAAGGGAATTGAACCGATATTGGAATTGTCGTTAATAGCAAGTTTAACGCCTGATTTGGTGTTAAAAGTGCGTATTGATCAATTAATGATTTGGTATAAACAAAAGAAGATCGTCTTAATAAATGTTTTGCATTCTTTTGTCCTAAAACAAGGATATTTTGGTCTAATGAAGCCATAAAAACAATTTATGTTACCAATTTGACTCCAAAAATACTAATTAGTTTAATATAAATTTAAAGTAAATGAAAAAAATTACTAATTAAATATCATTTATAAGTGATTATTAATTAGATAAATAAATATACAGTTCCAATATCATTTGTAAAATGGGAATTCTATATCTTTGTAGCTTATAAAAATTCTAAAATTGATACAATTACACGACAAACATTTTGTACCCTTTATTTCTGCACAAGAAATAGATTTTGCAATAGCAACAATGGCCTCACAAGTTGAAGCTGATTTTGCTGATGAAATTCCTGTATTTGTAGGGGTTTTAAATGGTGCCTTTATGGTAGTTTCAGATTTTATGAAACACTATAAAAAACCATGTGAAGTGAGTTTTATAAAATTAGCATCATATGAAGGGACTTCTCCAACTAATGAAGTAAAACAATTGATCGGTCTAAATCAAGACTTAACTGGAAGAACCGTAATTATAATTGAAGACATCGTTGATACCGGAAATACAGTTTTAGAATTGAAAGAATTATTCAAAAAACAAAACGTAAAACATTTCAAAATAGCCACTTTATTTTTCAAGCCTGAAGCCTATAAAAAAGAAGTGAAAATAGATTATATAGGCATTCGAATTCCAAATAAATTCATCGTTGGATTTGGTTTAGATTACAACGGATTAGGAAGAAATTTACCTGAAGTATATCAATTAAAATAATAAATAACTACAACTACAACACACATTTACATCATGATTAACATTGTCTTATTTGGAAAGCCAGGTGCTGGAAAAGGAACTCAAGCAGAATTTTTAAAAGAAAAATACTATTTAACTCATCTTTCAACTGGTGATATTTTTAGATACAATATTCAAAACAATACAGATTTAGGAAAATTAGCGAAAAGCTATATGGACAAAGGGGATTTGGTTCCTGACGAAGTAACCATAAAAATGTTGCAAGATACGGTTGAGAAAAATCCGGATACAAAAGGATTTCTATTTGATGGTTTTCCAAGAACTTTGGCTCAAGCGAAAGCATTGGATACTTTTTTAGCAACAAAAAAATGGGAAGTTACCGCTACAATTGCATTGGAAGCAAATGATGAAATTCTAATTCAACGGTTATTAGAAAGAGGAAAAACAAGCGGAAGAGTTGACGATCAAGATGAAGAAAAAATTAGAAACCGTTACCAAGAATACAATGAAAAAACGGCTCCTTTGATGGAATATTATAGCAATCAAAACAAGTTTTATCCTGTGAATGGAATTGGTTCTATTCAGGAAATTACAGAAAGATTGAGCGCTGTAATTGAACGTTTGTAATTTCATTTAAAAAATTAAAAACCAAATAAATACAAATTGGAAATACTAATAATACTTTTTTTAATTTTACTTAACGGTATTTTTTCAATGTCAGAAATCGCTTTGATTTCGGCAAGAAAAAACCGGTTGGAAAGTGCTGCAAAAAAAGGAAATCAAAGTGCACAAGCAGCCCTTGATTTATCCAATTCTCCTAACAAATTTCTTTCAACGATTCAAATTGGAATTACTTTAATCGGAATTTTGACCGGTATTTTTAGTGGCGCAAAAATCACAGATGATGTTCAACTTTTCATTACTGGATTTGACATTTTAAAACCCTATGCCAATTCAATTGCTGTTGGTATTGTAGTGGTTGTTTTGACCTTTTTCTCTTTAGTATTGGGTGAATTATTACCCAAAAGAATTGGACTAAATCATCCTGAAGCAATAGCAAAAGCAGTAGCTATTCCGATGAAAATGATTTCAATTGCGACCGCACCATTCATTTGGTTGCTTACAATTTCAACGGAATTTTTATTAAAAATATTAATGCTAAAACCTTCTGCCGACGGAAAAGTTACAGAGGAAGAAATCAAAGCAATCATAAAAGAAGGTACTGAAGGCGGAGAAGTTCAGGAAATTGAGCAAGATATTGTGGAACGTGTTTTTCATATTGGAGACCGAAAAGTAAATTCATTAATGACACACCGACAATCGGTGGTTTTTTTGCCATTAGCTTCAAATAGAGAACAAGTTAAAGAATTTATGCTAAAGGAATTACATTCTGTATATCCTGTTTATGGCGAAAATTATGACGACATTGTTGGAGTTGTAAATCTGAAAAATATATTTTCAAATATAGACAATGAGACTTTCAATTTAGAAAAAATATTGACCGATGCGCCTTTTATTATGGAGCAAACATCGGCGTATAAAGCTTTAGAAAATTTCAAAAAAAGTGGTGTTCATTATGCTTTTGTTTCTGATGAATATGGAATTTTTCAAGGAATAATTACTTTAAATGATATTTTGGAGGCACTTGTTGGCGATGCTTCGGATTTCAATAATGATGATTATCAATTAATTGAAAGAGAAGACGGGACTTGGCTTGTTGATGGACATTATTCATTACACGATTTTCTAACTTATTTTGAATTAGACGAATTGACAAATGACTATGAAGTTACCACGGTAAGCGGGTTGATTATGACCGAATTATCTCGAATTCCAAAGCAAGGAGAAAAATTAATTTGGCAGAAATACGAGCTTGAAGTAATCGATATGGATGGCGTGAGGATTGATAAAGTGATGGTGAAAACCGTAAAATAATAGTGCTCAGTTTGCAATTATTAGTGTTCAGTAAATAACTGAATACTAAAAACGGAACACTGAACACTGAATACTAAAAAAAATGACTGAAGGAAATTTCGTAGATTACGTAAAAATATATGTTTCCTCTGGAAAAGGCGGAAAAGGTTCAACGCACTTACACAGAGAAAAATTTATTGAAAAAGGTGGTCCAGACGGTGGTGATGGTGGTCGCGGTGGACACGTATATCTTGTTGGAAACAAAAGTCTTTGGACATTATTTCATCTAAAATTTGCAAGACACGTAAAAGCAGGACACGGTGGCGATGGCGGTGGCGATAGAAGTACCGGTGCCGATGGCGATGATAAATTCATCGAAGTGCCTTTAGGAACAGTAGTTCGCGACAAAGAAACCAATGAAATTTTATTCGAAATTACCGAACACGGAGAGCGCAGAATTATTGCTCTTGGTGGAAAAGGCGGTTTAGGAAACTGGCATTTTAGAAGTTCAACCAATCAAACGCCAAGATATTCTCAACCCGGCTTGCCTTCGACAGAAGTGGATATGATTTTGGAATTAAAAGTCCTTGCCGATGTTGGTTTAGTAGGTTTTCCAAATGCTGGGAAATCGACGTTGCTTTCGGTTTTGACTTCTGCGAAACCAAAAATTGCCGATTATCCGTTTACAACCTTAAAACCAAATCTTGGAATTGTGGCGTATCGTGATTTTCAGTCGTTTGTAATCGCCGATATTCCAGGTATTATCGAAGGTGCCGCTGAAGGAAAAGGGCTTGGTCATTACTTTTTACGACACATCGAAAGAAATTCTACTTTGCTGTTTTTAGTTCCCGTTGACACCCCAAATATCAAAGACGAATATGATATTTTGGTAAATGAATTGACAAAATACAACCCTGAAATGTTGGACAAAGAACGCATTGTTGTGATTTCAAAATGCGATATGTTGGACGACGAACTCAAATCAGAATTGAAAACCCAGTTGGATAAAGATTTCGCAGGAACGCCCTATATGTTCATTTCATCCGTTGCGCAACAAGGGCTTTCGGAGTTGAAAGACAAATTATGGAGTATGCTAAATATGGAAGACGACGTTCCTGAAAACAGCCATAATTTATAGAATTATCTCTAATATAAAATTTAAAGCCGTCAATTGATGGCTTTTTTTGTGACTACTTTCAATCATTATACGTGTCAAACAAAAACTGTAATGTTTTTGGAATATCATTGGCTTCAATTTTTGGATATTGAATAACGCCATTCAACCAATTTTCTATTTCAATATGAAAATCGTCACCCACTTTATTAAGAACTGGAACGCCTAATAATTTTAAAGCCGCTGCATTGCATTCCTGCTCGTAATGATTTTGGATTGGAATACTCAATATTTTTTTGTTCAAAAACAAGGCTTCGGCAGGAGTTTCAAAACCACCACCCGTTAGAATTCCGTGACAATTTATCAAACTTTCATTGAAAAGTTTTTGGTTAACTGGAAAATAAGTAATGTTTCCTTCTTTACGAATTTCTTTAATATCATTCAAAAACCATTGAAATTCGATGCCTTTTACTTTATGAAATGCCTTTTCTAAACATTCTCTATCGAATGAAGGAAGATAAACTGAAATATGATTCAGATCTTTTGGTGTTGCTTGAAAAATTTCGTCTTTAATAATTGGTGGGTGAATAAAGGAATCATATTCTTTGAAATGAAGTCCAATATATTTTGGTGCAGGAGCATAATATTTTAAAACTAATTCTCCCATAAAATTATTATTTTCAGGTCTTGGAGTTAAATCCGACATAAAACTCGCTTGATGTCCAAATTGCACCGATTTCACTTTTTGAAGCCTACACGCCAAAGAAGTTATCGAATCAAAATCATTAATTACCACATCATAATCTGACAATGGCAACGCTTTTGCATCCCGATACATTTGCAATGGTTTGATGTTTTTGGCTATATCCCAATAATCTAAACCGCCGCATTTGCTGTAATGCAAACTACATCCTTTGCTTTTATATTTAATTGGAATATCAACATTTAAACTGGCATTATTACCGCTCATAAAAAAGTCGACAGTGCCAAACTTTTTTAAATAGGGATACAACTGCACTGCCCTACTTATATGTCCGTTGCCCGTTGCTTGTATCGCGTAAAATATTTTCATGTGTAAATTAAATGTATTTAGGAAAGAATTTTAAATGCATAATCTTCTGAAATCAATTCCTCAACTGCATCAGAATTCTTGTAATGCTCTTTTTTGTACTGATATATGCTCCATTCGGAATTTTTATATTCCAGAGCCGTTAAGTTTTCGACCCAATCGCCACTATTTAAATACAATACCGATCCGTTTTCATTGGTAACCACTCTCTTTTGAGGATTATGAATATGACCACAAACCACATAATCGAATTTTTTATCGATGGCAATTTCTGCAGCCGTTTTTTCAAAATCGGTAATGAACGCCACTGCTTTTTTTACACTGTCTTTCACTTTCTTAGAAAAACTTCGCTTTTCTTTACCTAATAATACCATTATCCAATTCAAGAAACTATTTATTAATATCAACAAATCATAACCTTTACCACCAATCTTAGCCAATATTTTAGCATACCCTTGTGTGGAAGAATCAAATACATCACCATGGAAAATCCAAGCTTTTTTGCCATCTAAATCTAAAACTAGTTTGTCTACCAATTCAAATTTGCCTAAAATAAGATCGGAATATTTGCGCAACACCTCATCGTGATTTCCGGTGATATAAATTAATCGAGTTCCGTTGGCCGACATTTTAATAATGTGACGCAAAACATTCATGTGGGAGGATGGAAAATAACTTTTTGAAAAGTTCCACATATCAATGATATCACCGTTTAAAACCAACGTTTTGGGTTGAATAGATTTTAAATAATGTAGTAATTCCGTGGCGTGGCAGCCATACGTTCCAAGATGCACATCGCTTATAACTACTAACGGAATTTTCCTTTTCTTTTTCATTTTCAGTTTTAACAAAATTCCTACTGTAATGTTAATTTATTGTGCTTTTAATTTTACTATATCGTTACTAATTTTTTGAAAATCTAGGTTAAAACAACCAAAAACCGCGATAGGGATAGCAGCGGCATCCCACGCTTTTGGGCGTGGATACAGCGGATAGCCCGGCCATTCGCCCAAATACTAATAAAAACTTAAAATTTGCTGATAATTTGTAGTTTTTTGGGACGTAATGCCAATCGAATTGTGAAAAAGAATTATATTCGCAGCACTAAAACTAACACTATGAAAAAAATTATTTTATCCTTATTATTAGGGATTATGCTTATTCCTGCAAGCGTTAAGGCAGATGAAGGAATGTGGTTTTTGATGTTCATTGAACGTTTGAATCACCGAGATATGCAAAAAATGGGATTACAATTGACTGCTGAAGAAATTTACAGTATCAATAATCACAGTCTAAAAGATGCCATTGTTCAGTTTAATGGCGGTTGTACGGCGGAAGTAATTTCGAAAGACGGCTTGGTTTTAACAAACCACCACTGCGGATATGATGCGATTGCTGAATTATCGACTGCCGACAAAAACTATTTGAAAGACGGTTATTGGGCGCCAAATAAAGCTGCCGAAATGAAACCTTCAAGCTTATATGTTCGATTTTTTGTGCGTATGGATGATTGCTCAAAAAGAATTTTGGCAAAAGTAAACGATAAAATGACGGAAGCCGAAAGAGAAAAAGCCGTGAATCAGGAAATTTCTGCAATTGAAAAAGAAAACAACGAAGGTGGAAAATACACCGTTTCTGTTCGTCCATTTTTTCAGGGAAATGAATATTACTATTTTGTTTATCAAGATTATAAAGACGTTCGTTTAGTGGGAACTCCGCCAGAAAGTTTAGGGAAATTCGGTGGTGATACCGATAATTGGGAATGGCCTCGACACACAGCAGATTTTTCTATGTTTAGAATTTATGCTGATAAAGATGGAAATCCAGCAGATTATTCTACGAATAATGTTCCTTTGAATCCCAAACATTATTTACCTGTGAATTTAAACGGTGTAAAAGAAGGCGATTTCGCTATGATTTTGGGTTATCCAGGAAGAACAAACCGTTGGATGCCAGCAGGTGGAATTGAGCAAAACGTGAAGTTTGCTTATCCGGCTTGGGTTGAAGGCGCAAAAACGGGAATGGATAATATGAAGAAATATATGGATCAAAGCGATGCTTTGAATTTAGTGTATGCTTCTAAATTTGCTTCGACTGCCAATTATTGGAAAAACCGTCAAGGAATGATTGATGCTTTAAGCAAATTTGGTACTGCAAAATCAAAAGCTGTTCAAGAAGCTAAGTTTGACAAATGGGCAAATAAAGCTGCAAACAAAGCAAAATACGGAAATGTAATTGCGAATATAAATGCGTATTATGCGTTGACAAATGAGAAATCACGTCACGATAATTATTTACAACAATTAATGAGAACCGCTTCTTTTGGAACTATTGGAAGAAGTTTAGGAAGACAATTGGAAAATTATGCTAAAGCTGATGCTGCAAAACGCGCTACTATGGCTCCAATGATTACTGAAATGGCCGATGGTTTTTTCAAAGATTTATACCTTCCTGCTGAAAAAGATTTGTTGACAGCGCAATTGAAATTGTATGCTACCAAATCTGTTGGATATGGAATTGCTCCTATGGTTGAAAAAATTGGAAAAGAGAACAATTACGATTATTCAAAATTTGTAAATGCCGCTTTTGAAATGAGTATTTTGACTTCAAATGAAAAAGTAAAAGCATTTTTAGATTATCCTACTGATGCTATACTGGCAAGCGATCCTTTGTTTACACTTTCAAATGATATGGTTGCGCACATGAATTCTAAATCGGATGCTATTGCAAAAGCGCAAAATGATTTTGGTGCGTCTTTCCGATTATTAGTGGACGGTTTGAGAGAATCAAAAATTGGAACTATCAAATATCCAGATGCGAATTCTACGTTGCGTTTGACTTACGGAAAAGTTTGTTCTTTGCCAGCGGATAAAAGAAACGATGCCAAAATTAATAACTACACCACATTAGACGGTCAAGTTAAAAAATACAAGAAAGGAGATCAAGAATTTGATTTGCCAGTTCGTGTTCTTGAAATGAATAAAAGTAAAGATTTTGGTCGTTTTGCAGACAAAGACGGTTCGCTTCACTTGAATTTCTTGACTGACAATGATATTACTGGAGGAAATTCAGGTTCGCCAGTTTTGAATGGAAAAGGAGAATTAATCGGATTGGCATTTGATGGAAACATTGAAGCGATGGCTGGAGATGTTATTTTTGATCCAAAATTACAACGTACTATTAATGTTGATATTCGTTATGTATTATGGGTAATTGAGAAATTCTCTGGTGCAAAACATATTGTTGATGAAATGACATTAGCAAAATAAAAACGAAATTTTATTAAATAAAAAAGTCCTAAAACGATGTGTTTTAGGACTTTTTTATTTGAATAATTTAGTATCAAGATATCAATGTTCGAGAAATCACGATACGTTGAATCTCAGAAGTACCTTCATAAATTTGAGTAATTTTTGCATCACGCATCATTCTTTCTACGTGGTATTCGGCTACATATCCATTTCCACCGTGAATTTGAACAGCTTCAATTGTAGTGTCCATTGCGGTTTGTGAAGCAAATAATTTTGCCATTGCCCCTGATTGAGAAATGTCTTCGCCCGCATCTTTTTCGGAGGCTGCTTTGAAAACCAACATTTCTGCTGCTGCAATTTGCGTTGCCATATCTGCTAATTTGAATGCAATTGCTTGGTGTTTGAATATTTCTTTGCCAAAAGCTTTACGTTCTTGCGAATATTTTAAAGCCAATTCAAATGCACCTTTTGCAATTCCTAATGCTTGGGCAGCGATTCCTATTCTGCCACCATTTAATACACCCATTGCAAAATTAAATCCAAAACCGTCTTCTCCAATTCTATTTTCTTTAGGTATTTTAACATCCGTAAACATTAGTGAATGCGTGTCAGAACCACGGATTCCCATTTTCTTTTCTTTAATTCCAATTTCAAAACCTGCCCAACTTTTTTCTACAATAAAAGCGTTGATTCCTTTGTGGCCTTTTTCGATATCTGTTTGAGCAATAACTATATAAATCGAAGCTGAATTTCCGTTAGTAATCCAGTTCTTAGTTCCATTTAAAAGATAGTGATCGCCTTTGTCAATTGCGGTTGTTTTTTGTGAAGTTGCATCAGAACCTGCTTCAGGCTCAGACAAACAAAAAGCACCAATAACTTCGCCGGTTGCCAAAGGAACTAAATATTTTTGCTTTTGTTCTTCGTTGCAGTATTTTTCAATCCCAGCACAAACCAAAGAATTATTAACCGACATAATTACTGCTGCTGAAGCGTCAATTTTTGCAATTTCAGTAATTGCTAAAATATAGGAAATACTGTCTAATCCTGAACCACCATATTTTGGATCAACCATCATTCCCATAAAACCAAGTTCTGCCATTTTTTTGACTTCTTCAGTTGGAAATTTTGAATGCTCATCTCTTTCAATTACACCAGGTAAAAGTTCCAATTTAGCAAAATCTCTGGCTGCTTGTTGAATCATTAATTGCTCTTCCGTAAGTTTAAAATCCATAATAGGTGCTGATAAATTGTGATTAATTTAAAAAATATAGACAAATATACTTTTTAATTATCAAATTCTCAAAATGATTTATTAATTTTAGCCGATGATTCAAGAAAAATTTAACATAATTGGTGTAATGTCCGGCACTTCGCTTGATGGAATCGATTTGGCGCATCTCAAATTTGAAATTATAAATGGAAAATGGAGTTTTCAAATCCTTGATTGTGAAACCATTGGCTACAGCCAAAAATGGATTGACCAATTAAAAATTGCTGTTGGATTTTCTGAATTGGATTTGCTTAAATTAAATACGGATTATACCTTATTATTAGGAATAATCATTTCTGATTTTATAAATAAATATAAAATTGAAAATATTGATGCGGTTTGTTCTCACGGTCATACTATTTTGCACCAACCTCAAAATGGAGTTACGTTACAAATTGGAAATTTACCTGAAATTGCTACTTTATGCAAACAAAAAGTAGTTTGTGATTTTAGAATCCAAGATGTGAAATTGGGAGGTCAAGGTGCGCCTTTAGTTCCAATTGGGGATCAAATATTATTCTCAGATTATGATTATTGTTTGAATTTGGGCGGTTTTTCAAATATTTCCTTTGTGGAAAATGGAAACAGAATAGCTTTTGATATTTCACCTGTAAATACCGTTTTGAATTTTTATGCCAATCAATTGGGATTAGATTACGATGATAAAGGAAAAAATTCGAGAACCGGAAATATTAATTTAGAATTATTAAATGAGTTGAATCGATTGGATTTTTATAAAAAAAAATACCCTAAATCCTTGGGTTTTGAATTTGTAAAAGAAACTATTTTGCCGTTAATTGAAAGTTACCCAATAGCTATTGAAGATAAAATGAACACTTTCACAGAACATATTGCTATTCAAATCGCATTGGTATTGCCAAAAAAAGAAAATAATCTATTCATTACTGGTGGTGGTGCGTATAATGATTTTATGATTGAAAGAGTTCAATTTTATTTGCCCGAAACTAAAATTGTTATTCCTGAAAGAAAAATAATTGAATTCAAAGAAGCTCTAATTTTTGGATTAATAGGCGTATTGAAATTAAGAAACGAAATCAATATTTTAAGCAGTGTTACAGGAGCAAAAATGGATCATAGTTCGGGTGAAATCTATGATTTCAAACAATAATTAAGACTAAAATAAATAGTAGCCATTGAAACTTACCCTTATATTTGCAAAACTAAAAACGAAACAGATTAATGAAAGATTTACTTAAAAAATTCGAGAATAAAGAACCGGAAATAATTTTCAATTGGAAAGATCAAGAAACAGAAGCCGAAGGTTGGACAATAATTAATTCGCTTCGTGGCGGCGCTGCAGGTGGAGGAACGAGAATGAGAAAAGGCTTAGATATGAACGAGGTTTTGTCTCTAGCAAAAACTATGGAAGTGAAATTTTCGGTTTCAGGACCTGCAATTGGTGGAGCCAAATCGGGAATTAATTTTGATCCCAACGATCCAAGAAAAAATGGCGTTTTACAACGTTGGTACAAAGCGGTTTCTCCATTATTGAAAAGTTATTATGGAACTGGCGGCGATTTAAATGTAGATGAAATTCATGAAGTGATTCCAATGACCGAAGAATGTGGTGTTTGGCATCCGCAAGAAGGAGTTTTTAACGGGCACTTCAAACCAACCGAAGCCGATAAAATTAATAGAATTGGGCAATTGCGCCAAGGCGTTGTTAAAGTCATAGAAAACCCGATTTTCTCTCCAGATGTAACTCGGAAATATACCGTAGCCGATATGATTACTGGTTATGGAGTTGCAGAAGCTGTTCGTCATTATTATACAATTTATGGTGGTTCTGTTAAAGGTAAAAAAGCAATCGTGCAAGGATTCGGAAATGTGGGTTCGGCAGCTGCTTTTTACTTGGCAAATATGGGTGTAAAAATAATTGGAATAATCGATAGAGATGGCGGATTGATTAACGAAGACGGTTTTACATTTGAAGAAATTAAAACCTTATTTTTGAATAAAGATGGAAATAAACTAGTTTCAGATAAAATGATTCCATTTGAAGAAATAAACGAAAAAATATGGACAATTGGTGCAGAAATTTTCACTCCTTGTGCGGCTTCAAGATTAGTTGCGCAAAGTCAAATTGATAGTTTGATTGCATCCGGATTAGACGTGATTTCTTGTGGTGCGAATGTTCCTTTTGCCGATAAAGAAATTTTCTTTGGTTCAATAATGGAAAATGTAGACCAAAAAATCAGCCTAATACCTGACTTTATTTCTAACTGTGGAATGGCAAGAGTTTTTGCTTATTTCATGGAGAAAAAAGTGCAAATGACAGATGAAGCCATTTTTAAAGATACTTCAGAAACTATAAAAAATGCACTTTTAAAAGCACACGCATTGAACAATTCCAAAACAAATATTAGTGCAACTGCTTTTGAGATAGCTCTAAAACAATTGGTATAAATATTTTTATAATGTGTTGGAATTTCTGACCCGTTTTAAAACAATTTTTCGACTTGCTTTTCGTTTTTAAATAAAGTAGTATCTTTATAATCTCATTTTTATTTTATGAAAATATTTGAAACCGAACAAGAAAAAAAATCATTACTCTTTACTACCATTAGTTTTGCGTTGCTTTTCTTATTATTTTTCTATTTAAAATTTAGCAATAATTTACCTTTACCCGAATTGGATGGAGGAGGTGGCGGAGGTGAAATTGCCGTGAATTTTGGGAATAGTGATTTTGGTTCTGGAGATAATTTTCAATCCAAAGAAGTCGTAACTGTTGCCCCAAAAGAAGCTGCAGCTACTCCAACAACTGAAAAAGAAATTCTTATTTCAGAAAACGAAGAAGCACCAGCAATAGTAGAAGTTAAAAAACCTGCAACCAAAATAGTTAAAACAGTAGTTGAAAAACCTGTTGTGAAACCAATCCCAAAACCTTCCAAAACTACTTCTGATGCGTTATCAAATTTATTGAACGGCTCAAACAAAGAAGGAGACGGCGATGACAAAATTGCTGGAAATAAAGGAAAATCAAATGGTGATCCTAATGCAAAAGGCTACAATGGAGGCGGTGGTTCTGGAAATGGTAGCGGAGGCGGAAATGGTTCTGGACAAGGATTGGGGACGGGAAGTGGCTATGGAAATGGCAACGGAAGCGGATCTGGTAACGGTAATGGAAACTACCAATTGGGCAACAGAAAAGCACTCAATAAACCACAACCAAATTATATTTGCAACGAAGAAGGAGTTGTAGTGGTACAAATTTCTGTCGATAAATCAGGGAAAGTTATCAATGCTAATCCTGGAGTTCGTGGCACAACAAATTCAGCAAAATGCTTATTGGATCAAGCAAAAACCGCAGCAATGAATACAAAATGGCAATCAGACGCTACAGCTGCAGAAACACAAGTGGGTAAAATTATTTACAATTTTAAACTTACACAATAACTTTTTTACTTCCAATTATCCTCAAAATTCTAATCAATAATGAACTATCAAGAAACAGTAAATTGGATGTTCAATCAACTTCCTTTGTATCAACTTCAAGGGGCAATTGCTTATAAAGAAGATTTAACGAACACCATTCTACTCACTAAATACTTGGGAAATCCTGAGAAAAATTTAAAATTCATTCACGTTGCAGGAACTAATGGTAAAGGTTCTACTTCTCATTTGTTGGCTTCCGTTTTGCAAGAAGCGGGCTACAAAGTGGGTTTATATACTTCGCCACATTTAAAAGATTTTCGGGAACGCATCAAAATTAATGGCATTGAAATTTCCGAAGGTTTTGTATGTGAATTTATTGCAAAACATAAAAATTTCTTGGAGACTAATGACTTTAGTTTTTTTGAAATGACCGTTGGATTGGCATTTGATTATTTTAAAAAAGAAAAAATCGACATCGCCATTATTGAAGTTGGAATGGGCGGAAGATTAGATGCTACAAATATTATCAATCCATTGATTTCGGTGATAACCAATATCGGAAAAGACCATGTTCAGTTTTTAGGAAACTCGCTAGAAGCCATTGCAACAGAAAAAGCAGGAATTATAAAACTGAATATTCCCGTAATTATTGGCGAATATAATTCAGAAACGAAGCCTGTTTTTCTGGCTAAAGCCAATGAAACAAAATCTGAGATTTACTTTGCTTCGGATTTAATTTCTGAAAATTTTCCTTCGGATTTAATCGGTGCATATCAAATTTCAAATAAGAAAACAGCATTACAAACCCTTAGAATTTTGAATTCGCAAAAAGAATTTGAGGTTTCAGAAGCAGCTATAAAAACTGGTTTTTTAAATGTTGTAAAAAACACGGGACTTCAGGGAAGATGGCAGCAATTGAATAGTGCACCAAAAGTCATTTGCGATACAGCGCACAACAAGCATGGATTAAAAATTGTCCTAAATCAGTTAAAAACCGAGGAATTTGACTCTTTGCATTTTGTTTTTGGAGTGGTAAACGACAAAGATTTAGATGAAATATTACCCTTATTTCCTAAAAATGCTGTCTATTATTTTTGCAAACCCAATATCCCAAGAGGATTAGACGCTACCCTTTTAGCTCAAAAAGGATTAGAATTTGGATTACACGGAAAAGTATACAATTCAGTTTCAGAAGCTTATCAAAATGCACTGAAAAATGCCACTACTACCGATTTTATTTACATTGGCGGAAGCACATTTGTAGTAGGAGAAATTTTATAATTATTTGAAAAATAGTTTGAAAATATCAAAAAGAGGCTTATATTTGCAGTCCAAATAAAGGGCGATTAGCTCAGCTGGTTCAGAGCACCTCGTTTACACCGAGGGGGTCGGGGGTTCGAACCCCTCATCGCCCACAAAATAACTTCAACAGAAATGTTGGAGTTTTTTTATGACATTTCCTCAATAAAATATTCCAAAAAATCCAACATTTGATTTGAAGATAAATCAATATCGCCAAAAAAAGCATTTAAATACTATAAATTATAATAGAAGTTTGTATTTAATAAATAGATAGTGTTTATTTAATTTAGATTTAAAAATGTTTTAAAAAAACTAAATTTATAGTTGCTTATCAACTTGTATATCTGAAACTCTTTAAATTATAACTGAATTCTTTAGGAGTGCAGTTGTGTACTTTTTTGAAAACACGATAAAAAGTTACCTCAGATCGAAAACCCGAATCTTTACATAGGGATTCAATAGAATAGGTTTCCAAATAACCATTAGAAATTAATTGTTCAGAATGTGCAATACGGAACGAATTAATGTAAGCGGAAAAATTTTTATAGCCACTTGCTACGATTACTTCTCGGATGATATTGGTTGATATATCGGTGTCAGATGATAAATTAGTAAGATTATAATTAGCGTCTAAATAAAATTTATTCTGATCCATCATACGGCCTAATTGCGCAGCTAAATCTGGTAATTTAGATGTCTCTATGAGTATTTTTTTTGAGGTGTAATTAAGCTTAGTAATTTGTAAATACAATTGAGGGCTTAACAAAATATAACTAGCCATAAATAAGGCTGTTATTGAAAAGCCTGTTATTGATAGTGTACTATAAAGTTCACTATCAATATCAAATCCTACATACCCTATAAACACCCAAATGAACAAAAATATTTTCTGTAAGTAAAAAAAGAAAATAAAATAACGAGTTGATTTTTGTGTGGATAAGTAAAGGGGCGAATTATAAAATGAAAATAATAAATAACCGCCAAGTATAAAATAAAATAGTGGGTGTATAATCCGAGCTAAAATTATCATGATATTTTTACTTTGGGCTACCATCAAATGTTGGCTTTCAAAAATAAAACTATATCCTTTTCCTTTTATTAAATGTACGGGTTCAAAAAAATAAAAAATCAGGATACAAACTATTAAGACACCTACTAAGTGGAGTAAATGTTTGATATTAAATCGACTTTTTTTAAGAATCAATTGCTGTAAACTGAAATAGTGAAACACATTGTAAAGTGAATATACTAATGTCATTAATGTTAGAATAGTTGCTGAATTAATAATTTTAATATTGTAACGGGTAAATAATAAAAGTATTACAGTTGCGGAAATAAAGCTAAAGTATATTGCCAATGAGCCAATAAGCATAAAGTTTTTAGAATTCACTTTCTTGAGTAACAACAATATTGTAAACATCAATAATATTGAAGCTGTAAATAATAAAATATCCGGTAGTGATAAAGGTAAATTCATAAACTAATTTAAGTTGAACAAACATACTAATAATTGTTTTAAATGAAAAGTATAACAATTTATTTTAGAGGTTGTATTATGTCAAAAACTATTATTTGATATAAACTAAGAATGTTTATGCTTTTTTGAGCTTTCTATTATTACGTTTTTTGTGAAAAATTATACAAATGAAACTTGTAACTAGATTACTATTTTTATTACTAAGCTTTAATGTTTTTTCACAAAAATTGCACCATCAAATGTTATCTTCCCAAGGAACTACTACTCACGCTTCGGGTGGTATTTCAGTAAGACAAACCATAGGGCAGCAAAGTGCCATTGGAAACTATAGGGATTCTAACATAATTGTTGGGCAAGGTTTTCAACAAAGCAATAAAATGAAAACTGCAGTTACACCGGTTATTTCAGTTACCACAACAACCTATCCAAATCCTTTTGTTGATAGCGTTAATTTCCAATTTTCGACACCAATTGCTGGTCCGTTTAAAATCTCATTATTTGACGTAATGGGAAGACTAGTTTATTATAAAGAAAAACTTTCGGCTGATAATAATACTTTAACTATTGACAATCTTTCTTTTGCGCAGGGAGAATATTTTGTTAAACTAACTGCGAAAAATTACACTTATTCCACTAATTTATTAAAATCAAAATGAGAAAAATTTCCCTCCTCCTGATCGCTATTATGGCGCTTACCAATTCCTATTCGCAAGAAGTTTACTTTTTAACAGGAAGCAATTTTACAAAATATGATTTTAGTAGTAGTCAAGGTTCAATGTCAACTTCTCTAGAGAGTGGAACTGGAACCAGTTATGAAATGGGATATACCCGACCATTAAAAAACAATCGTTTTTCGCACACCATTGGTGTAAACCTAAACGAGTACAATGCTGTTGCTGGATCTTTGGCTAACAGCTACCGATGGGACACAAAATATTTGGGAGTTAATAATTCCTTGGGTTTTACAATTCCACTTACAACGAATTTTAAATTGCTTTTAAATGCGGGATTGAATCTTTCGACTATAATTTATGGCAAACAAGAAATAAACGGTGCCATTTATGATTTGAAATCTCAAGATGAATTTTCGGGATTAACTTTTGTGCCTTACACGGGAATTCATTTAAAATATAAATTAAACGACTTTGGTTATTTAAGTTTTGGCTACGGATTGTCAAGAAGTTTAATTCTATTTAATACCTCTCAAGAAAAACTAACCACAAGCACAAATCAAATTCTATTTGGTATTCACTTCAATATCAATAAAAAATAATAATTGAAATTATGAAAAATCTATTTTTACTGTCCCTATTTTTAGTTACCTCCGTATTTTATGCTCAAACGAGCGGAATAACCTACCAAGCGATAATTTATAACCCAAATGGAGAAGTGATTCCTGGGGAAAACAATGCCAATGCGCCAATAGTAAATAAAACAGTGTGTTTGCAATTTTCAATTGTAGATTCATTTACGCAAACCGAATACCAAGAGCGAATGACAACCACAACAGATGAATTTGGTATGGTTAACGTTGTTATAGGTACAGGAAATCAAACAGATGGATATGCAGCCTCATTTTCAGATATCTATTGGACGGTGGCGCAAAAAAGTTTGAAAGTATCATTAGATATGAGAGGACTATGCAATAATTTTGTTCAAATAAGCGATCAGAATTTCAACTCCGTTCCATTTGCCTTTGCTGCAAATAGCGCTGAGAATGTTACAGGAGTGGTGCCAATTGAAAATGGAGGTACCAATGCGATTACTGTCTTAGATGCCAAAACCAATTTGGGACTTCAGAACGTAGACAATACAAGAGATTTAGACAAACCGATAAGCACTGCTACTCAAACAGCCCTGAATCTTAAAGAAAATATAGTAAATAAGAGTAATAGTGTAACCACAGACGGAACTTCAACCACAAAATACCCAACAGTTAAGTCGGTTAAAGATTATGTAGATGCCAATATTACCACTGTTAATGCAGCGAATACAGCGCTACAAGCAACTGTAACTTCTAATGCCACAGCAACCACGGCAGCATTAGCAACCAAAGAAAATACGGCAAATAAATCGGCAGTGACTGCATTAGGAACTAGCGATGTATTATTCCCAACACAAAATGCAGTGAAAACCTATGTGGATTCTAATATTACCACTGTTAATGCTAATAATACAGCGCTACAAGCAACTGTAACTTCTAATGCCACGGCAACCACGGCAGCATTAGCAACCAAAGAAAATACGGCAAATAAATCGGCAGTGACTGCATTAGGAACTAGCGATGTATTATTTCCAACACAAAATGCAGTGAAAACCTATGTGGATACCCAAATTGCCTCAGCTACTATAGTTGATGCTGATACAACTACTAAAGGTAAACTTCAACTTGCTGGTGATTTGGGGGGTACAGCTACTTCGCCAACCGTTCCCGGTTTGGCATTAAAAGCACCAATTGCTTCTCCAACATTTACAGGAATTGTGACTTCACCAATCTATGCATCTACTCCACAGGCGTTAACTGATGCAGAAACAATTGATTGGAATCCAACGCTAGGTTTAAATGCCAGTGTTACTTTAGGTGGAAACAGAACTTTAAGTTTTACCGCTACTCCAGCAGTAGGGTCATACGGAACATTAGTGGTAACACAAGATGCAACAGGAAATAGAACAATCAACTTGCCTACAACTGCAAACAAAGTATTAGGTTCAACTTCTACTACTACAATAACGTTATCTTCAGCAGCGAATGCAAAAGATATTTTGAATTTTTATTACGATGGTACTAATTGTTATTGGAATATTGGACAAGGATACGGAACCGCAACACCAGCAGTGATAACAAACTTGGCTACAGGAGTTTCTGGAACTTTACCAGTGGCAAATGGAGGTTCTGGCGCGGCAACTCTTACAGGATATATCAAAGGAAATGGCACATCTGCTATGACAGCAAATGCAAGTATCCCAGTGGCTGATGTTACGGGTGCAGCACCAATCGCTTCGCCAACGTTTACAGGTACAGTGACTTCACCTATCTATGCCTCTACTCCACAAACTTTAACTGATGCAACAACTATTGAATGGAATCCTTCACTTGGATTAAACGCCAGTGTAACTTTAGCTGGAAACAGAACTTTAAGTTTTACAGCTACTCCAGCAGTAGGGTCATACGGAACATTAGTGGTAACACAAGATGCAACAGGAAATAGAACAATCAACTTGCCTACAACTGCAAACAAAGTATTAGGTTCAACTTCAACTACTACAATTACGTTATCTTCAGCTGCGAATGCAAAAGATATTTTGAATTTTTATTATGATGGTACCAATTGTTATTGGAATATCGGACAAGGATACGGTACTGCAGCACCAGCAGTGATAACGAACTTGGCCTCTAGCGTTTCAGGAACTCTAGCTGTTGCTAATGGAGGAACAGGAGCAACTACTTTAACGGGAATCGTAAAAGGAAATGGAACAGGGACAATGACAGTAGCAGTTTCAGGAACGGATTATGTAATTCCAGGAGGAAATATCACTGGAACAGCTTCAAATGTTACAGGAACTGTAGCTTTAGCAAACGGAGGTACTGGAGCAACGACATTAACAGGATATGTAAAAGGGAATGGAACGTCTGCAATGACAGCAAGTTCAACTATTCCTGTTAGCGATGTATCTGGGGCGGCACCTTTAGCGTCTCCTGCACTTACAGGAACGCCAACAGCTCCAACAGCGGCAGCAAATACGAACACTACTCAAGTGGCAACAACGGCATTTGTAGCATCAGCTTTATCCACATCCGGACTTCCATCTCAAAGTGGAAATAATGGGAAATACTTAACGACTAATGGTAGTACAGCATCTTGGGCTTCTGGATTATCAGGTTCTGGTACATTGAATTATATCCCTAAGTTTTCAAGTTCTTCCGCTCTTTCAAACAGTTCACTTACTGATGACGGAACAGGTCTTCGAATCGGAAATCCTAATGGAACAGGGGGAATATATACAGGATTAAGTTCATATGACAACACTAGATTAATGGTGTCTGGTGGTAGAGAATATGAAAGTATAAGAATGACTTTTCCAGGTGATCCATATAACAATGAACTCTCTTTCAATTGGTACGGTTCAGCTTGGCGAATGAGAACAGAAAGAAGTAGTGGGGAAATAACCGATTTATCTTTTTGGAAAACAACTGGAGCAGGAGTAACAACCGAAAAAATGAGAATAGATGATTCAGGTTATGTTAAAGCAACTGGTTTTAAAACCCAATCTGGAACCTCATCTCAGTTCTTAAAAGCAAATGGAACGGTGGATAATTCAACATATTTAACCCCCTCTGCTTTAATTTCTCCTGCACTTACAGGAACGCCAACTGCTCCAACAGCTACAGCTAATACGAATACAACGCAAATAGCAACAACAGCTTTTGTCACAAGTGCCTTAACTACAGCTGGACTTCCATCTCAAAGTGGAAACAATGGTAAATTCTTAACGACTAATGGTAGTGCAGCATCTTGGGCAGCATCTCTGGGTGTTCCATACTCAGGTGCTACTGGTGCAGTGAATTTAGGTAACTACAATTTGACGGTATATGGTGTGAAAGTTGGTGTAGGAAGTGGTCCGGACCCTTATTTCTTGCAATATAGTACTGTTGTTGGTAAGGACGCTTTGGTAAGTAATACCTATGGTTGGCAAAATAATGCTTTTGGTTTTGAGGCAATGAATCAAAACACAACTGGTAATGGAAATAATGCTTTTGGGCTTTCAGCTATGAGAAGTAATACTTCAGGAAACAATAATGTTGCTGTAGGGCAAGCTGCGTTACATTCTAGTGTAACAGGAAACATGAATACAGCCATTGGTGCATCTGCAGCATATCATTCTTTAGGCAGTCAAGTTACTTCTATTGGTTATGAATCTCTTATGGGGCAAGGCACAGGAACAGGGAATACTGCGCTTGGATGGCGTGCTGGAGCTGCAGTTTATGGAAATAATACGTTTAGTACGTTTTTGGGGAATAATGCGACGGCTCAAAATGGCACTACAAATGCGACGGCAATAGGAAATGATGCATTTGTAAATACAAGTAATACTATTCAATTAGGAAATACAAGTATTACCAATGTGAAAACAAGTGGAACACTTACTGCTGGAAATGTTACCTATCCAAACAGTCATAACAGTGTAAATGGTCAAATATTAACGACGAATGGTTCGGGTGTGGCTTCTTGGACAAATACAATCGCAATTGCAAATGGAGGAACTGGTGCGACTACTTCTGCCGCGGCATTAACAAATTTAGGTGCTGCACCTCTTGTTTCGCCTACCTTTACAGGAACTCCTACTGCTACGACAGCATCAACAGGAACAAATAACACTCAAGTAGCTACAACAGCATTTGTGAACAGTTCCATCTCTAGTGCAAATTCAAGTTTAGCGCCGATTTGGTCACCATCATTTAATGGTACTCCAACTGCGCCAACAGCTGCAGCTAATACCAATACAACGCAAATAGCAACAACAGCTTTTGTCGCAAGTGCTTTAACTACAGCCGGACTTCCATCTCAAAGTGGAAACAATGGTAAATTCTTAACGACTAATGGTAGTGCAGCATCTTGGGCAGCATCTCCGGGTGTTCCATACTCAGGTGCTACTGGTGCAGTGAATTTAGGTGATTATAATTTGACAGTAAATAGAATTAAAATAGGTACTTCAGGAACTGATAATACTGCTTTGCAAAGTAACTTAGTTATAGGAAGAGATGCGCTCGTCAATACTACAAATGGATACAATAATATGGCCATTGGGAATACGGCATTAGGTTTAAACGTAGGAGGTTATAATAATGTTGCCATTGGAAGTGAATCACAATATAAAAATTTATGGGGGTGGGGCAATGTATCATTTGGTACTGCAACATTAAACCAAAATGTAACAGGAAATTTCAACACAGCTGTTGGACATGGAGCTGGATACTTTTTAACATCAAGCGGCAATACAGCAATTGGACACAATGCGCTAGATGGTCAAGCTGACGGAGGAGGAAATACTGGAGTTGGATACAATGCAGGTGGTGTTCCTTGGAATCAACGAACATATAATAGTACTTTTTTAGGATACAATGCAAAAGCACAAAGTGGTCTTGATAATGTTATAGTAATAGGATACAATGCTTATACCAATGAGCATCATACTATTCAATTAGGAGACAGTAGAATCGTAAAATTAAAAACTAGTGGAACGATTTGGTCGAATGGATCACAATTGACTTCTGATGCACGTTTAAAAACCAATATTCAGCCGCTACCAAATAGTATAGACCTCATAATGAAATTGAATCCGGTTCACTATACTAAGAAAAATTCAATCGAGTCAACCAATTACTCGAAAACAGAAAATGGATTTATAGCTCAGGAATTACAAAAAGTATTGCCTTATCTGGTTATTGAGGGTACTGACAAAGATAAAATTCTATCAGTAGACTATAATTCTATTATTCCTGTTTTAACAAAAGGAATTCAAGAACAACAATTACTAATTAAAACTCAGCAAAAGCAAATTGACGAAATGAGATTAATGCTTGATAAATTAATAAAAGATAAAAAATAATGAAAAAACTTTTCACCCTTTTATTACTTTTCTCTGCATTCAACTCCAATGCACAGCGAACCATGTTTGGGGGCAATAATAATTATGTGGTGCCTGTTGTGCCATTTCAAGCACCTCCAATAGTTACAAACGGTCTTTTATTAAACTTAGATGCAGCAAACCCTGCAAGTTATTCTGGTAGTGGAACTACGTGGAGCGATTTAAGCGGAAATAATAATCACGGAACATTACGAGCAAATGGGTCTGGTAGTTTGCCTGTTTTTCAAAATGGCAGTTTATATTTCAATGGTAGCACTTCATATGTTTCAATAGTTTCATCTGTCATTCCTAATACTAGTTCTTGGACATTATCCACCTGGGTAAAAAGTCCAAGTGGTGGATCAACAGAAATGATTAATACGAGAAACGCATCTACTTTAACTGGTATTTTGTTAACCTCAAGGGGCAATGGAATTCGATTTCAATTAAATAATCCAGGGGTTCAGCAATTTGAACCCAATTCAACTTCCAGCATCACCGACAATACGTGGCATTTGATCACTATAACCGTTGATGTATCGATTAACCAAATGAAGTGGTACGTGAATAATAATCTAGCAAATACAATTAATTTTTCATCGGGCTCATTAACTGGCCAAGGCAACTTTGTAATCGGCTGGGACTATGCATGGGGTGGTGGATCTGAATACTTTAGAGGAAATATTGCTACCGTTTCAGTATATAATTCTGTATTAAGTAGTAGTGATGTCACCACTAATTTTAACGCTGTTAGATCTCGCTTTGGTTTATAAAATAACTTTTTGAAAGAGGACTTGAAACGGAAAGCTGGAAAGAGCTCCTAATTACTTTGTTTCGTGCCTCGCAACCCCTCGTAATGACCATTAGAATTTAATCAAAACGAATTGCTTTTATCGGGGAAATTTTCGTGATGATGTACGACGGGATAAGTAAAATGAGTAAACAAATTAGGATTGTGCCGAGGTTTAGTAGCAAAATGTAGCCGAAATCGAGGTAAACTGGGGCTTGGTTGACATAATAATTTTCGGGATTGAGTTTGATTATTCCGAATTTTTGTTGGATTAAGAGTAATCCAATGCCGATTGAATTGCCCCAAAAGAGACCTTTTGCGATTAAATAGAAGGCGTTGTAGAGGAATATTTTTCGGACTGACCAATTATTTGCGCCCAAAGCTTTGAGAATTCCTATCATTTGAGTGCGTTCCAAAATGAGCACTAAAAGCGCTACGACCATATTGATTGTGGCGACTGCAATCATAATTATGAGGATGACGATGATGTTGAAATCGAATAATTTAAGCCATTCGAAGATGTAATAATATTTATCGACAATAGTTTGGGTGTCGAGTAAAGAACCTGTTTGCTCATAAACTTCCTGCCCTTTTTCTTGAATGGTGTTGAAATCGTCCACGAAAACTTCGAAGGCACCAACTTGGTCTGGGCTCCATTTATTAATGCGTTGCAAATGTCGGATATCTCCAATTATGTAGGACGCGTCGAATTCTTGAAATCCAGAATTAAAAATACCTGTGATTTTGAAAACGCGAAGATTTGGCCTTTGATTCGTGTCTTCTTTCATGAAAAAGGTGTTGAATCGGTCGCCGACTTTCAGATTTAACCGATTGGCAAGAAATTCAGAAAGGAGAACTTCTTCGTTGAGTTGGTTGTTTAAATTTGGCAAATTACCAGCAACAAGATACTCTTTTAGATTTTCCCATTGATAGTCTTTTCCAACGCCTTTGAAAATTATTCCTTCGAATGCCGTTTCTGTTCTAATAATTCCAGCTTTGGTTGCAACTGCCTGAATGTGTTTGATTCCTGATACATTTTTAAATATTGGATAGAAATCTTGATGAGTAGAAATGGGCGTTATACTAAGTTGCGACTGATTTTCATCGTAATTTGTGATGCTAATATGCCCATTGAAAGCGGCAACTTTTTGGCGGATTTTTTGCTGCAAACCAATTCCTGTGGCAATGGAAACAATCATCATAATCATACCAATTGCAATTGCTGCAATCGCAATTTTTATAATTGGCGCAGATATACTACTTTTATGGTCTCGAGCAGTGATAAGTCTTTTGGCTATAAAATATTCTAAATTCAATAGTTTTTGTGATTTGATATTGCAAAGTTGGATTGCTTCGCTCGAGTAAAATTACGTTTTTAGAATATATTTTCAAGTATATAAAGTTAATTAATTATTTTTCGGACAAATAAGTATGATTCAAAATAGAGCTGCAATATTAAAAAACCAAACGATTTCGGGAAGGAAAAGGCTTTCTTATGTATTTCTTGTTTCTATTTCGCTGTTGATTTTTTCGTGTAAACCTGCACAAAAAGGGATTCGAAATTCGGTTGCAACCAATAAAAGTACCGTTATTAATAGCGGAAAAACAAATCGATTTAGCACTGGCAGTGATAATTATAAATCCTATTTTTCATTATTAGACGGTAAAAAAGTTGGAGTTGTAACCAATCAAACGGGGGTTGTTTCGTATGATTCTATTTATATGCTTCCCGATTCAAATGGGGTTAAACACGTTGAAAAGTATGAAAGAAAAAAAAGTCATTTGGTTGATTTTTTAGTGAAAAACAAAATTACTATTCAAAAAATATATGCGCCTGAACACGGTTTTCGTGGAACTGCTGATGCTGGGGAACACGTTATTGATGGAAAAGATGTCAAAACAGGAATCCCAATTATTTCCCTTTATGGCGAAAACAGAAAGCCAAATCCTGAGCAATTAGAAGGAATTGACGTTTTGATTTTTGATTTACAGGATGTTGGTGCTCGTTTCTATACCTACATCTCTACGTTGCATTATATAATGGAAGCTTGTGCCGAAAACAACATTCAGTTGCTTGTTTTAGATCGTCCAAATCCGAATATTTCAATTGTTGACGGACCAGTTTTAGAAAAAGAATTTACAAGTTTTGTGGGAATGCATCAAATTCCTTTGTTGCACGGAATGACCATTGGCGAATACGCACAAATGATTAATGGCGAAAATTGGTTGAAAAATGAGGTTCGTTGCGACTTAAAAATAATTGCTTGTGCAGGTTATAATCGGGAGATGAAATACAGTTTGCCTGAAAAGCCATCGCCAAATTTACCAAACGACCAAGCTATAAATTTGTATCCGAGTTTGTGTCTTTTTGAAGGAACCAATGTGAGTGTTGGGCGTGGAACCGAGAAACAATTCCAAATTTACGGTTCGCCGTATTTGCCAAAAACGGATTTTAGTTTTATTCCAATGCCAAATTTCGGCGCAAAAGAACCTGTTTATAATGGCGTTGAATGTTATGGAGAAGATTTGACTTCTATTCAAAAAATTGACAAATTAGAATTGAAATGGTTGCTAAAAGCATATAATGAAACGGCTGACAAAACGAAATTCTTCAATACTTTTTTTACAAAATTGGCGGGAACCAAAAAATTGCAGGAACAAATTGAAGCGGGATTATCGGAAGATGAAATTCGCGAGAGTTGGAAAAGTGGCTTAAATGATTTTAAAAAAATGAGAAAGCCGTATTTGATTTATTAAACCGACTTTTATAAGTATAAAAAAACCTGACTACATAATAGTCAGGTTTTTGGTTATTATTTAAAGATTGATTTACAATCCAAAAGCTGCTTTTACTTCGTCAACGAAATCTAATTTTTCCCATGTAAATAAATCAACAGTTACTGTTTTTTCAATTCCACCTGGTGCTTTGAAAGTTTTGGTTACCGTTTCAGGAGTTCTTCCCATGTGTCCGTAAGCAGCAGTTTCGCTGTATATTGGATTTCTCAATTTTAGACGTTGCTCGATAAAATAAGGACGCATATCAAAAATAGCTTCTACTTTCTTAGCAATTTCACCATTTGTCAAATTCACTTTTGAAGTTCCGTAGGTATCAATGAAAATTCCCATTGGTTTTGCCACTCCAATTGCATACGAAACTTGTACTAAAATTTCATCTGCAACACCCGCTGCAACTAAATTTTTAGCAATGTGACGTGTTGCATAAGCTGCACTTCTATCCACTTTACTTGGATCTTTTCCAGAAAAAGCGCCGCCTCCGTGTGCTCCTTTTCCACCATACGTATCTACAATAATTTTTCTACCAGTTAAACCCGTATCTCCGTGAGGTCCTCCAATTACAAATTTCCCTGTAGGATTAATGTGATATGTGATTTTATCATTGAATAAATGAGCGTATTTTGGATTGTTTTTGATGATTCTTGGAATTAATATTCCAACTAAATCCGATTTAATTTTAGCCAACATTTTTCCTTCTTCATCAAAATCATCGTGTTGCGTAGAAATTACAATGGCATCAATAAGAACTGGTTTGTTGTCATCATTATATTCTAATGTAACTTGCGATTTTGCATCAGGACGCAAATATTTAATTTCATTATTTTCACGACGTAAAACCGCTAATTCTTGTAATAATTTATGAGATAAATCAAGTGCCAATGGCATAAAATTCTCTGTTTCATTCGTTGCATAACCAAACATCATACCTTGATCACCAGCGCCTTGCTCCTCTTTATTTGCACGGTCAACACCTTGATTGATATCACCCGATTGTTCGTGAATTGCTGAAAGAACGCCACAAGAATTGGCTTCAAACATATATTCACTTTTTGTATATCCAATTTTTCTGATAACCTCACGTGCAATTTGCTGAACGTCAAGATAGGTTTCAGACTTTACTTCACCTGCAAGAATTACTTGACCCGTTGTTACTAAAGTTTCGCAAGCCACCTTTGATTCTGGATCAAAAGCCAAAAAGTTATCGATTAATGCATCTGAAATTTGATCTGCAATTTTATCAGGATGTCCCTCACTCACAGATTCCGACGTAAATAAATAAGCCATAATAATTAGTTTGTTTTAATTAAGCGAGAAAAAATGGATTGCAAGAATGATAAAGGAGATATTTCTGCTTTAGCATTTTTTTAACGAGGTTGCAATCAGTTCAAATTTTTCCTCTAAATTTAGAGTGCAAATATAGGAAACAGAATTGAATTGCAAATTAAAGTTGGAAAATTTATTTATTAAAATTAAAAATAATCCTAAATGAAAGGATTTGTATTATTGCTCTTTGAAAATTTTCAATAAAAACAATGCTATATTTGGCTCCATTTTATTGATAAAGCCCGTATTAATAGAAATTCCAACACCCCTATTATAGGGATTATAAGATCCTCCCGTAACATTTGCCCCTGAAAAATTAATAAAAGTACTCGATTTATCTTCAATTCCTTTTATCCAAATTGTCATTCCAGTAAACCCACCTTTGTTAATTTTCAATTCTTCTCCAACATTTACTGAAAATTCTTTAAACTGTCCAGAGCCAATTTCATATTTTACGCCATCAATTTTATAATTTTGAGATTTAGTTTTTAACAAATTATCATCTCCAAAAATATATATTTTGTTTTTTGGAATGTTATTAAAATTGGTTTCTAAAATTTCGTCAGTGCTGAAATATACATCTAATATTAATTCCGCTGAATTGTCTTCATTTTTTTTGAAATCGTTAAATTTAAATGAATTTGCTCCAAGTTTTTGAGCTTCCGCATTTATTGTCAGGAAAAGTAATATTGGATTTTCTATACTTCCAGAAACTTTAATTCGTGCTACTTTTATTAATCCGGCAGTATCTGTGGCATCATTAATGCAAATAAATTGTTGGTATTTGGGCTTTTGAAGCGTATCGTTTTTGGTAATAAATTCGACGGTTTGAGAATACGAAAAGTGACAAATAAATAATAGAAATACGATGGTTTTTTTCATAATAATGATTTTTAATAGCTTTTTACTTTTTTAAGACTTTTGACTTTACGACATAAAACTTTCGACATACTTATAACGGCATTTTCTTTTTCATTTCCTCAACAATATTAAATGCTGCAGGGCAAATAGCAACATTTTTTAAGGTCAATTCCGAGATTTGTTGAAATTTCTTACGGTCGGTATGAGGAAATTCTCTGCACGCTTTTGGTCGTACATCATAAATCATACACGCATTGTCATTGTCTAAAAACGTACACGGAACACTTTGCAAAACATAATCTTTGTCTTCATCAATTTGCAAATATTGATCGATGAATTGTTGTGGTTTTTGACGCAAATACTTGGAAACCCTTTCTATATCTGCCGATGTGAAAAGTGGCCCTGTAGTTTTACAACAGTTTGCGCATTTCAAACAATCGGTTTTTTTGAATTCGGCATTGTGCAAATCCTGCATTATGTAATCTAAATTCTTGGGCGTTTTCTTTTTTAGCTTATCGAAATACTTTTTGTTTTCGATATGCTTATCTTTGGCTTCTTTAGGAAGTGCGTTTATAATGTGTTTCATTCGTGAATTTGTTTAATCGTTTATTCGATAAAACATTTTGCAAAATTACTTAAAACAAATCAACAAATAACCAAATTAACGAATTAACGAATCAACTATAATGAAAGACCTTTTCGGAACAGCCATTCTTGATTTTCAAACCAATAATTTTCCCCAGGATTTAATTACGGAAACTACCATTTCTGAAGAAGATGAAATGTCGGTTGCGTATTTATTTAGAGATTTTTCTGGAATGCCGATTTTAGAGCAGAAAGCACTTTTGCTTGCCAAAGGAAAGGTTTTGGATGTTGGTTGTGGCGCTGGAAGTCATAGTTTGTATTTGCAGAATGAAAAAAAATTAGCTGTTACTGCAATTGACATTTCTGAAAAAGCGGTTGAAGCTTGTAAATTAAGAGGTGTTTCAAATGCAAAAGTTGAAAATATATTGCGTTTTGAAACCGATGAAAAATTTGACACCATTATTCTATTAATGAATGGAACGGGGATTTTTGGAAAATTAGAAAATGTTTCCAATTACCTTCAAAAACTAAAATCTTTATTGGCTGAAAATGGTCAAATCCTAATTGATTCCTCCGATATTATTTATATGTTTGATGAAGATGATTCCGAAGACTCGGACGGTGGAAAATGGATTTCTGGTGATAAATATTATGGCGAATTAGAATTTACCATTACCTACAAAGACGAAAAAGAAGCACCTTTTCCTTGGTTGTATATGGATTATAACACATTGCAAAATGCGGCTGTTGCCAATGGGTTGCAATGCGAATTAATTTTGGAAGGCGAACATTATGATTATTTAGCGAGGCTGACTGTTTAGAAAATTTGATTTTTTAACACAGATTTTCACAAATTTTCACAGATTAATTTGCGTTCAAATATTGAAGTAAAAACTGACTTATTTAGTCAGTTTTTAATAAATTACTTTATGGAATATTTAGGTATTTATGTGTTTGCAATGAAACACGCCATTTTGGATTGTTCATTACATAATCTACAATTAGCGGGGTCATTTCTTCTTTTTTGCTCCATTCTGGTTGAAGAAATAGAATGGCATTTGAGTTTACTTTTTCGGCTTGCTCTTCGGCAAATATAAAGTCGTGTTTGTTGTGAATGATTACTTTCAGCTCATTGGCATTATCGTAAACGGTTTGCGTAGGCAATTTATTTTTCTTTGGGGAAAGACAAATCCAATCCCAAGTTCCAGATAATGTATAGGCTCCAGACGTTTCAATATGTACTTTTAGATTTTTATCTTTTAGCTTTTGAGTTAGCGCCGTCATATCCCACATTAGCGGTTCTCCGCCAGTTACGACAACAGTTTCAGAATATTTTACAGCATTTTCAACAATTAAATCAGTGGAAGTAGGTGGATGTAATTCGGCATTCCAACTTTCTTTAACATCACACCAATGGCAACCTACATCGCAACCTCCAATTCGTATGAAATAGGCAGCTGTTCCTGTGTGATATCCTTCGCCTTGAATGGTATAGAATTCTTCCATTAAGGGAAGCATTAATCCTTTATCGACGGCTATTTGTGTTTCTTTTTTGAGCATTTTTAATTTAAAATAGGTTGCAAAGGTAGTGAAAATTAGATTTAGGATTTGAGATTTGAGAATAAAGAGAAAAGATTAAAAGATAATAGATAAAAGATAATTATATAATTAATAATTAGCCCCGGTAGAAGCGGCATCCTATTGTGGCGGGGTTCGCCGCAAGAGATATAGCGGATGACGGGAGGAATCGTGATAGAAAAACAAAACGTATGCTCCAAAAAAAACCGACAGCTTTGAAACTATCGGTTTTGCTTATATAAATTGTGTTTTATTTCAGTGTTTTCAATGACTGAATTGAATATTCATTTGTTGGATCTAAGGCCAATGTTTTTGCGAAATACTCTTTTGCTTTTACTTTATCGGTGTTGGCAAATGCCGCAGCAATTGCATTGTAAGATTCAATAAATTTGGTTTTCACGGCTGGTTTAGCTAGTTCTTCCTCGCCTTTTGCAGTTACAATGTCGATGTATTCTTGATAGTATTTGATTATCATTTCGTCATTTTCAAGCAAATTATTCGTTCTGGCTCTGAAAATATATGCATCTTGCGTAGTTGGCGAAGCGGTAATCACGTTTCCATAGGCGATATCGGCTTTTTGCAATTGAATTGGATCTGGTTTTACAACGTCTTTTTTGGTGTTATTGTAGTATAAAGAGTTCCCTAAATAGAAATTGTCAAGCAAATAATTTTTAGAATTTACGTTGGTAACCGCGATTTCATAGATGGCAGCGGCTTCATTGAATAATTTTTGCTCGTAGAATTTTTTCCCAACTTCGCTTAAATCGTTGGTCATTGTAATTTCTATTTCCACGGCTTTTTTCAATTGCGCAACTCCTGCTTCAAAAGCTACAAAATCGACAACTTTAGTTTCCAAATTGTTGGCTTTTTTCATTTTTGCCAATCCTAAATAAAGGTAATCTCTTGCGATAATTTTATTGGTAGGCGTTGCAATAAAATTTTCTAACGCTGAAATTGCTGCATCTACATTTCCATTTTCATAGGAAGAATAGCCTAAATAACGGAAAATTCTTGGATTTACTTTGTCCAATTCCTTCATGGCGTTGGCTTCCATTTCCAATGCTTTATAGTCTTTTGCAAGGATTAAAAAGTCGGCGTGACGCATACGAGAAGTCAATGAATAATCGGTTAAGCTCATGTATTTTTCATAAAATGCCAATGCTTTTCCGATGTATTCTTTGTAGTTTTTCAAGTCGGTATTTCCCCAATAGTAATAGGTTTCAGCCAATTCTCTATAAACTGGACCGTATTCTGGATTGGTAGCCACCACATTATCATACGCTTTTACCGCTTCAGAAAACGCTCGCGCTCCTTTTAACAAAACGCCCAATTGCATTTTTGCTCTAATTAAAGTTGGGTCCGCATCAAATGCATCACGATAGGATTTATAGGAATCATTTTGATTTTTGTCGCCATAAAACGCATCACCAAAAGCCATTAAAACATTAGTATCTAACGGATTAGCGATTTTAGCTTTGTTTAAAACGTCGATTGCTTTTTTGTAATCTGGCGTGTTGGCATTCATATAGGCTTTCGCAATATAAACGTATTGTTCTGAATCTTTTTTTCTTATATCTTTTGTTGCTAAGGCAAAATTGGCTTCTGCAGCAACGGCATTTTTATCGTCTAAATCCATTTGTCCTAATCCAATATAATTGAATTTTGAATCTAATTTAGCGACCAATCCTTTTTGAAAATAGATTTTCGCTGAGTCAGCACTATTTTGATTAAGATAAACCGAACCTAATAAAAAGGCTGCTTTTCCATTGTCAGGATTGGTATTGATAATTGCTTTTAGAATTCCTTTGGCTTTTTCAAATTGTTCTGCGTCAATTGTTTTCTTTGCCTGATCTAAATCTTGAGCATAGCTGAGTGTTACTGAAGTCAATAAAGCAATACTAAAAATCTTAATTGTGTTCATCTTGTTGTAATTTATTATTTTTTCTTGTTTTCTAATTGTGTTCTGGTTTTGATGTTTCTACCAGGTATTTTTATTGGCAACAATCCTGATTTTAGGATAATTCGTTGACCAATATCTCCAGCGATGAAAGAGGCAAAACCCATTCCTAAGCCCGAATAACCTTGACAATTGATGATATACAAATCACGTGCCAAAGGATATTTACCTTCTGCAAGGTTGTTTTGTGTTGGCGCATAATAGGCGGTTTTACCAATTCCTTTTACGCTGATTAAATTAACCTTATCCACGATTGGCTGCATTTTCAGTGACGGTTGCATCAACCAATTTACACCTACAATACCAATCATTCCGTCATTTTCGGAAACAAACTGAATTACTTCTTCATTGGTTTTAAACGAAAAAATCCCTTTTGATGGCATTTCTTTTAGTCCCGACAATTCGTTCATATAGCGAACGGTACTTGAATTTGGGTTGTCAAAAACCAATCCTTTAATAGTAGGATTTAATTTGCCCTTCATAAAGTCCACTACATCTTGTAACGCAACTAAAGTATCTTTATTTCTTTTATTTGAAATAAATGCAATTGCGTCAATAGCAAAAACGGTTGTTCTTGGCGTAATTTTTTTACTTTCAAAAACTTTCTCCTCTTCAGGATTTAGCTTTCTTGAAAGAATAGCAATTTTAGAAGTATCTTTTGCTAATGCTAAAACAGATTCTGCTTCCGATTTTGCAATTATCTTTATTTTAGATCCAGCATAAAGGCTTTCAAAAACTTCAACTTGATCCCCAATTATAGGCAATAATGTTTCGTCAACTAAGATAGAAGTAGAACCTTTCAAAATAGTTTCATCATTACTTTTTTGATTGTTCGTTTGATTACAAGCAAAAAACACTACGATAAAACTTAAAAAAAATACATACGGAATTAGTGTAAACTTTTTCATAACCTAGTCTTTATTGTCGTTTATGATTCGATAAAATCGAATAAAAGAATATCCGATTAGAACTACTCCGAAAGCAATTCTATAACCAGGCTTCATATCGATGGGAAATTTTTTCCAAAAGATGATTGCTAATCCTGTTGCCAAATAGACTAAGAAAAACACCATCCCTATAACGAGAAAAAACCGCTCTTTTAGCGATTTCTTCTCTTTATTTTCAGTTGAGTTATTCAACATTATTCTGCAGATTGAATAGTAATCGGTAGCGAATAAAGTACTCTCACTTTCTTACCATTTTGCTCTCCTGGATTCCATTTTGGACACGATTTCAAAACGCGAATAGCTTCTTTTCCTGTTCCATAACCAATATCTCTTGTTACTTTAATATCTGTTAATGAACCGTCTTTTTCTACAACAAATGTTACGTAAACTTTTCCTGCAAGACCTTCTTCTTCTGGTGTTCTGTAGTTATTTCCTACAAATTTGTAGAATTTAGCCATTCCTCCTGGGAAATCTGGTTTTACTTCAATACCTGCTGTGTTGTAGATATTATTATCATCCACAATATCCGCAGGACCATTTCCAACAGGCTCCACTGTTAATTCAGCATCTGGATCACCTTTAATAGTTTCAGCACCTAATTTCTTGTCTTTAATTTCAACAATTTTTGGCGGTTCTTCTACTACTTCTTCTGCCTTAGCAACTACCGGTTTCACAAATTTTACTTGATCCACTTTTGGTGGTGGCGGTGGCGGTGGCGGAATATTTTCTTTCGGTTTTTCCTTAGGTGGTAATTTAACCGTAGTAATTTTAGTATCTAAGCTGGCATCGTCTTGAGAATCTGGTATCATATTTATAAGTAACGGCATTGCTACAGCAAGACCAAACAAAACCGAACCTATTATAAGCGCTCTTACAGTAGTTTTCTGATTTGATTTTCTTAATTCATAGGCACCATAAACTTTATTTCGTCCTTCAAAAACAATTTCAAGCCATTGGTCTTTTATTAAATCTAATTTCATCTTTTTCTTAATTATTAGGTTATTGGGTATTAAGAATGCTCTTATTTTCCTTCTAACAATTTTGTTTCTTCAGGCGAAAAATCGTTAACAATTGCATAGGTTGGTACGTCTACAATTGCCATTTCATCAAGAATATCAATTAAGTTTCTGTAATTGGATTTCTTACTTGGCTTAATGATTACAATTATTCCTTTGTCTTTATTTCCTGTATATTCAAGTACTTTCTTTTTTCTATCGATAAGTTCTTTTCTGATACCCTCTTTTCCATACACAAAGTCTTTCGGCGTTCCTCCAGCAACTGGTGTAGCTAATAATCCTACATAACGAACCAATTTATCATTATCTCCCAACAAAATAGTCATTGTTCGATTTTCGTCAACTTTAACATCTTTATTTTTAGTCGGATCCTCATCTTTATCTGGCAACCCCAAACTCATGGATTGTGGTTTTGACAACGTGGTTGTTAGCATAAAAAATGTAATTAGCAAGAACGCTAAATCCACCATAGCAGTTAAATCTACTTTTGAATTTTGCTTTTTACTTCTTACTTTTCCACCTTTGTCGCCACCGCCGTCGGTATTTAATTCAGCCATTGTAGTGTCTCTTTTTTAATTAAAAATCTTTTCCTCTTAAACCAGTAACCAAGCTAAAGCTATTGATTTTTTGGTCTTGTAAAATATCCATAACTTTTCTGATGGCTGGATATTCTTCTTTTGCATCTCCTTTAATAGCAATTTGCAATTCTTTGTCATTGTTTTCAATATTCGCAATACGAGAATTATAAATCCATTCTTTCAATTGATTGTCCAAAGAATCTTTAGGTACTCCCGGCTGTTCTGCCTTGGTTCTATCTGCAGCTTTCATTGCAATAATTTGACTTAAACTTTGAATTGGCACTCCAAATCCTTCCATTAAAGCAAATTTATCCATTTCGTCTTGAGTGAATTTAATTCCGTATTTATCACCCATTAATTGAAGTGCTCTTTTACGAACTTCTCTTCCTTTTAGGTCAAAAAATACTTTTCCTTTTCCTATAGTAATCGTTGCCAAATCTGTTTCAGGCAATTTTGTTTGCACTGTTGAAGCAGGCGTATCTACAGGCAATGCCTCAGGCACTTTTGCTGTAGCTGTCAAAATAAAGAAAGTAAGCAATAAGAAAGCTACATCACACATCGCGGTCATGTCCGTCGATGTTGACTTTTTTTTCATTTTTATTTTAGCCATTATTTTATATATTATTTGATTTAAAAATCAAAAATTATTGTTTCAAGCTACCTCTGAATTTTCTGTAAGTATTTACAATTGTTGTACCTGCCTCATCAATAGAGTACGTCAAATCGTCAATTTTAGAAGTAAAGAAGTTGTAAGCGATAATTGCTAAAACTGAAGTAGAAATACCAGTTGCAGTGTTGATTAATGCTTCAGAAATACCAGTAGCAAGAGCTGCTTGGTCTGGAGTGCCAGCTGATGCTAATGCACCAAACGCTTTAATCATCCCTGATACTGTTCCTAACAAACCTCCTAATGTTCCTAAAGAAACTAATGAAGAAATGATAGTCATATTTTTTTCTAACATTGGCATTTCAAGTGAAGTTGCTTCTTCAATTTCTTTGTGAATTGTTTCTGCGGCATCTTCGCTATTGAATCCTTCTTTTTTAACGTCTTGGTATTTCAATAAAGCAGATTTAATTGAATTTGCAACAGAACCTTCTTGTTTGTCACAAGTAGCGATTGCATCTTCAATTTTTCCATCTTTCACACTAGACTGAACGCTTTTCATAAAAGTATCTAAGTTTCCTTTTCCAGCTGCTTTTGAAATTACTGCAAAACGCTCAAAAGAAAACACAATTACCATTAGTAACATTCCTAATAATACTGGAACTATAAATCCACCTTTGTAAACCATTCCTAATGTATTCAATGGATGTCCTTTTTCACTGTCTCCACCTTCAAAGTTTGATGCATCTCCCATTAATAGAGACCATACTAAATAACCTACAAATACACATGCAACAATTATGATTCCAGAGATCATACCTCCTACTTTTGAACCACTTTCTTTTTTAACGTTTGCCATTTTTTTTAATTTTTGATAATTTTAAATAATTTTTTTGATTTCTATAGTTGCTATAAAATTGAGCAAGAGCAAATTTAATTTTTTAGTTCAAATAAAAAAATATTTTTTACATTAAATTATCATTAATTATGATAATTGTACATTATTAAATAAAAAGCAAATTTTTAAGAGTAATTACAATTGTTTCGTAAAACTAAAACGTTAATTTAAATATATTTAGTATGTATAATTATAAATAACTATTTGAAACTTCGAAAACGATTGAATTGTTCTTAAATTTAATTACTTAAAGTACTTTAATATTGATTTAAACGCTATTTAAATCTTAATTAGTATTCGGAAAAGCAATACGATAATTAAATATTATACCAATAAGTTTAAAATTTTATATTCAATTTCTTCACTGTCCCAAATATTCTCAATATTATCAATTTTCAGAATTTCTTCCATAATTGCATTTTGAAAATCGCCAATCGCCAAAGCTTCAGAATAAGGACGGTGACTAAATGTTACTCTATCATACAAAGGCAACCATTTTTCGGGATGTTTTTCGGCAAAATGTTTTTCGATTTTTTTCTGTAAGATAAATTTTTCATCGGCAGTTTTCGAACTCATTTCCATAAAATTACGATAGGATAATTCGGCAATAGCATCGGCATTGGGTTTTCGAGATTTTTCATATTCTGAAAAAATTGTTTTCCAATCGTCGCCATATTGGTTCATCAATTCATATAAAACCGAAATATCTTCAAAACCCGCATTCATACCTTGACCGTAAAACGGCACAATCGCATGAGAAGCATCGCCAATTAATGCGACTTTATCTTCATACGTCCAAGGAAAACATTTCATTGTAACCAAAGTACTCGTTGGATTTGCGAAGAAATCTTCGGTTAAATTTGGAATTACATCAATCGTATCGGGTAAGTTTTTCTCGAAAAATGCTTCAACCAATTTTCTATCTGTTAAAGAGGCGAAAGAATTTTCACCTTCAAATGGCATAAATAAAGTACAAGTAAAACTTCCGTCTAAATTGGGCAAGGCGATTAACATGTATTTCCCTCGAGGCCAAATATGAAACGAATTTTTATCTAATTTATGCGTTCCGTCAGGATTTGCAGGAATATTTAATTCTTTGTAACCTGTGTTTAAAAATTCTTGCGAATAGTTGAACATACTTTGGCGTTGCATTCTATGACGGATTCTTGAAAAAGCACCATCGGCGCCAAAAACCATATCAAACTTCAATTCTTCCCACTCGCCACGCTCTTGTTCTCCAATATGTAAGGTTGCAGTTGACAAGGTAACATCCCAAATTTTCTGTTCAAAAAAGAATTCCGCTCCAGCTTGTTCGGCCAAATCAATCATTTTTCTGTTCAATGCTCCCCTTGAAATTGAATAGATACTCTGTCCTTCTTGACCGTAATTTTGAAAATTGAGTTTGTCCACAAGGTGAATGGCACGTTTGTCCATTGCAATAGCAATTTCTCTAACTTTGTCACCAATTCCAACGCCTTCGAGGGCTTTCCAACCCCGATTAGACATTGCCAAGTTTATAGATCGCCCAGAAAATCGGATTTTACGAATATCCGGACTTCTATCATAAACATGGACGGTATGACCTGCTTTTTTGAGATAAATTGCCAATAGCGATCCGACTAATCCAGAACCAACAATTGCAATTTTGAGTGACTTTTGCATCAAATGATTTATAAATATAAGTGCGCAAAATTAAGTAATTCTATACAAATCCCATTAAATTGAATGATTTAAATGTGCAGTTTTATAAATATATTATTAATAGTAAATCTTTGATGTGAAATTTATCAAATTATAATTAAAACCATCAAAAATCAGGATAAAGAGAAAGTTGTGCCAATAAATTACTAATCCCGACTGTGTATTCAATATAAAATAAAAGGGACTGCTATAAAACAATCCCTTTTTATATAAAATATTGAGAAAATATTATTCGATAATGATTAACTAGAATTAGTAAAATTTGTTATTTTTGTAATCCCTAATTAAACTATTTTTTTATGAAAAAAACAATTACATTAAAAATGCTACTTATTTTACTTTGCTTTACAACTGCAAATCAAATATTTAGCCAAAAAAAACAAATTGAACAAACCCTCTTTGGTAAACCAGTAAAACAAAATAATATTAATCCAGAAAACGGATACATAAGATGTGCCTCTAAAGAATATGAAGATTATCTTCAAGAAAACAATCCTAAAAGATTAAACAAAGAACAGTTTGAAGCTTGGATAGGACCAATCATTGAAAAGCAAAAACAAGATGCAATAAATGGCAGAACCCCTCAAACGGTCTTTAATATTCCTGTTGTTATTCATGTAATACACAATGGAGATGCCATTAATACCGTAGCTTCTCATACAAGCGAGAACATTTCATATGCACAAGCCGTTTCTCAAATCACAGTAATGAACCAAGATTTTAGGAGACTTGTTGGAACACCAGGTAATGGTTCTACAGGATACAATTTAGGCGTAGATTGTGAGGTTAATTTTTGCTTAGCCCAAAGAGATCCTTTTGGAAATGCAAGTGATGGCGTTGATCGTGTAAATTTAGGAAGCGCTAGCTGGTCAACTTCTGCTATCAATTCAACTGTAAAGCCACAAACTCAGTGGGATCCAACAAGATATTTAAACATGTGGACTGTTCGTTTTACGAATACCTCTTTATTAGGTTACGCTCAGTTTCCATCTCGCCCTTCAACCCTACCAGCAACTACTTCTGGTCTTGAAGGATTGAGCACAAATGGAGGCAGTTCAAATACCGATGGTGTCGTTGCAGGTTATGACGTTTTTGGTACAAATGCTGTAAACGACGGTTCGTTTGTACTGAATCCAACGTATAATTTAGGTCGAACAATGTCGCATGAAGTTGGTCACTGGATTGGATTATACCATATTTGGGGAGATGATGCTCAATGTACTGGTGCGGATACATCAACTGGTGATTATGTAGCTGACACACCAGATTCAAATGTAGAAAATTATACTTGTGTAGTTGTTCAAAACTGTACCGGTAACGACATGGTGGAAAACTATATGGATTACACCAACGACGCTTGTATGAACACTTTTACAGCAGGACAAAAAGCTAGAATGGTAGCTGTAATGACAAATTGCGTTAATCGCAGTACCTTATCTTCATCAAATGGTTGTACACCAGGTCAAGTTTATGGTTTAGATGGAACTTTAAGCACAGTTACTGCAACAGTTGTAGGTTGTAGCTCTACTTACAGCGCGGCAGTTACTTTAACAAACAGAGGTACAACAAATTTGACTTCTGCAGAAATTACTTATAATGTTGATGGTGGAACAAACCAAACTTACAACTGGACTGGAAGTATCGCAACGGGTGTTTCTACTATTGTAACAATAAATGGAACTGCAACTTCTGGTGCTCATAATTTTAACGCAACACTTACCAAAGTGAATACCGTATTAGATCAAAATACAACCAACAATACTTTTACTAAACCTTTTGAAATAGCTCCAAACCACAATGCAACTGATGTTGAATTTAACTTGCAGAAAGATTTATTTGCTAGTGAAACTTCTTGGAATCTAAAAAATAGTGCCGGAACAATATTATATAGTAGCGTAACCTATACTAACGCTAGAGGAACAACTCTTCCTGCTTTATTAACTCAAAACTGGACACTTCCAACAAATGATTGTTATACATTTACAATCAATGATTCCTATTCTGATGGTATTTGTTGTACTTATGGAAATGGTTATTATAACATTAAATCTTCAAATGGTTTAGTCACCTTAGCATCTGGAGCTTCATTTAGCGCATCAGAAGTAAAAAGCTTTGGAATAAACTTATTAGAAAACACTGATTTTGAAACTCCAAATAGTATTTATGTTTATCCAAATCCAACAAAAGGAATTTTAAATATTTCAGTGCCAACTGAATTTGGATTGCCTAATAACTATACAATTACCAATTATTTAGGACAAACTGTTCAACACAAAGTAGTGAGTTCAGAAAATGATCTATCAATAAATACTTCAGCATTTAGCAAAGGTGTTTATTTTATTACTGTTGAAAAAGGAAACGAGAAAAAAATAGTGCGTTTTATAAAAGAATAGATTTATTTCAAATAATATAGGATAAGGGGATTGAATTTGTTCAATCCCCTTTTTTTATATGCAATTATTAACATAAATTTGCACCTTTATAAAACTCAATTTCTTGAAAATTTTTAACTTCATAAACGATTTCAAACCAACAAAAAAAACCATTGTTACCATTGGCACTTTTGACGGCGTTCATATTGGTCATCAAAAAATCATTGAAAAATTAATTCAAAATGCTGTAGATTACAATTGTGAAAGTTTAATTCTTACCTTTTTCCCACACCCGAGAATGGTTTTGCAAGAAAATTCTGAAATTAAGCTGCTCAATACAATTGAAGAAAAAAGTAATTTGCTTGAAAAAATGGGACTTAGCAATTTAATAATTCACCCTTTTGACAAAGAATTTTCTATATTAACTGCTGAAGAATTTGTAAAAACAATATTAGTAGATGCTTTAAATATCCAGAAAATTATTATCGGTTACGACCATCGCTTTGGACGAAATCGATCGGCCAACATTGACGATTTAATTCTTTATGGCAAGCAATATAATTTTGAAGTAGAGCAAATATCCGCTCAAGAAATTGATGATGTTTCGATAAGTTCTACTAAAATTAGAAATGCTATTCTGAACGGGCATATGGCTTTAGCCAATGAATATTTGGGTTATACATACGTTTTAAACGGAACAGTAATAAAAGGGAAACAATTGGGCAGAACTATTGGTTTTCCAACTGCCAACCTAAAAATTGAAGAAGAATATAAACTTATTCCTAAAAATGGTGTTTACATTGTGAAAAGTACCATCAATAAAAAAACAGTTTTTGGAATACTGAACATTGGAACAAATCCAACAGTAAATGGAGAAAAATTATCTATTGAAGTCCATTTTATTGATTTTGACGGCGATTTATACCACTCAAATATAGAAATTTCTGTTTTGGAGAGTATTCGTGAGGAACAAAAATTCGATTCAATTGAATTATTAAAAAACCAAATTCAAGAAGATAAAGAGGCAGCTATTTCTTATATCATTAAAAATAGCTAAATCTATATAATACACTTATTTACCATTTTATTATAGCGCTTGCCCAAGTAAATCCACTTCCAAAAGCCGCTAAAACAACCGTATCTCCAGATTTAATTTTTCCTTGTTCCCAAGCTTCTGTCAAAGCAATTGGAATAGATGCAGCCGTTGTGTTTCCGTATTTTTGAATATTATTGAAAACTTGATCGTCTGTTAATCCGAATTTCTTTTGGATAAACTGCGCAATTCTCAAATTAGCTTGGTGTGGAATTAACATGTCTATATCCGAAACGTCTAAATTATTGGCTTGCAACGATTCGTTAATTACTTCGCTAAATCGTACTACAGCATTTTTAAATACAAATTGACCGTTCATATAGGGGAAATAACTTTCGTCATTTGGGTCGTTATCAGCAATAATATCTGTAATCCATCGGCCTCCCATTCCTGGTGCTTTGACCACTAATTCTTCCGCATGTTGTCCTTCAGAATGCAAATGAGTAGATAAAATTCCTTTTGTCAAATCTTCTTCTCGGCTTAAAACTGCTGCTCCTGCTCCATCGCCAAAAATAACAGAAACGCCCCGACCACGAGAAGTCATATCCAATCCTGTAGAATGAACTTCCGAGCCAATTACTAAAATATTTTTATACATTCCTGTTTTAATGTATTGATCTGCAACGGATAAAGCATAGACAAAACCAGAACATTGGTTTCTTACGTCTAATGCGCCCACGGTTCTCAAACCTAAATCGCGTTGCACTAAAACTCCAGGTCCAGGAAAATAATAATCGGGACTTAAAGTTGCAAAAATAACAAAATCAATGTCATCATTAGAAAGACCTGAGCGTTTAATGGCTATTGTAGCAGCTTTCACGCCCATAGAAGTTGTAGTGTCTTGTCCCCTGATAATATGACGGCGTTCTTGAATCCCTGTTCTTTCTTGAATCCAATCGTCATTTGTATCTATAATTTTCGATAAATCATCGTTTGTAACTATGTTTTCAGGAACATAAAATCCCAATCCTGATATTTTAGAATGATACATATCTAAGAGTATTAATTAGTTTTATTTGAATGCTAAATTAAGAATACTTTTAAGCAAATGTGACACAAACGGAAATTATTTTAATCTTGAAGTCCTAAAGCAACTTCTGTTTTAAAATTCAATTCCGAATTATGATCAAAGAAAATAACTTTTCCATTAGCAACTGCCTTAATCAAGTAATAACTTCCTTTAAAATAGCATTGCGTAACAATGACTTTAAATAGTCCATTTTCGACTACTTTTAATTGATGTGGATAGCGTAAAAGCAGTTCGTCGTCGCCATCGATTTTCTTGAATTGCGATAATTTTAATTCATTTACTTCACCAAAAAGTGAGGCAATATATTTATTTGATGGTTTTTTATATAATTCTAATGAATTTGCTTTTGCTATTAATTTTCCATCTTGCAAAACGATAGTTTCATCGGCAAAGGAAAGTGAATCGGTGCTATCGTGCGTGGCAACTATACATGTAATTCCATTTGATTTTAAATAGGCAAACAAGTTTCTGCGCAAGGCATTTTTTCTGAAATTATCAATTTGACTGAACGGCTCGTCTAACAATAAAACTTCTGGTTCCAATGCCAAAACTCTTGCCAAAGCTACTCTTTGTTGTTGTCCGCCACTAAGGTATTTTGCCTTTACTGTAGCAAATTCTGTCATTTCAACAATTTCTAACAATTCATTTATCCGTTGTTGTTTTTTCTCTAAATTTACGTTGGACAGATATTTTCCTACATTCTCGGCAACGGTAATATAGGGCATCAAATCAAAATCTTGTGACAAGTATTTCATAAAAGACATTCCGGGAACTAAGTTAAATTTTGTTCCCAAAACTTCGGTTTCGTTCCAAAAAATTTGTCCTTCATTCAAATCGTACAAGCCGTAAATCAATTTTAATAGCGTACTTTTTCCACAACCGCTTTCGCCAATGATTGCAATATTTTGAACTTTATTTATTGTAAAATCTATTTGTTTAATGACACTTTTATCATTGTAACCAAAGGTGATATTTTGAACTTGAAGCATATTTTAAATAAGAAGTGACACTGGAAAATTAGTAGTGCAAAGATAGATTGAAAGTATAAAAAAGGAGTCCTTTTTTGAAATAAAAATACTATTGTTTTTCCATTTCAGGCATCCAAAAATGCTTTTCAAAATCAATAATTTGATTCTCAATGACTTCAATTCCCTCGCTTTCAAGTAATTGTTGCATGAGATTGGTTCCGTCAAAATGATGTTTTCCTGTGAGTAATCCAATCCTGTTTACAACGCGATGTGCAGGAACATCTTCCAAATTATGCGAGGCATTCATTGCCCAACCTACCATTCTTGCTGAGCGAGCTGCCCCAAGAACTTTAGCAATAGCGCCGTAGGTAGTGATTTTTCCGTAAGGAATTTGTCGGGCAACAGCATAAACGCGTTCAAAAAAATTATCATTTTTATCGGTCATTTTAAATCCAATAGTTTTTAATGAGTTTCAAAAAAGTAATTATTGAAACCAATCCCGTTATAGAACCAATGATATAATTTCCTTTGTCAATTAGGAAGGAAGACATATTTTCTTGCTTTTTGAAGAATAGAATATAAAGGTAAAAGATAGTAAAAGAACCTAAAACTACTCCTAGAACAAAGGAATAAATAAAAAAGGAATTGAAGAAAAAATAACCATAAGCGGACATGGTAACACTTACAAAAACATAATACGGAATTGGAAATAAATTTAAAGCAGAAAGCAACATTCCTAGAAAAAACCTACTTGCTTTACTGTGCATTTTTACCTCTTGCTTTTCTTTTTTTGGTTTTCGTGCAGACCAAAAAAAGTAAACAGAAAGTCCTAAAAAAAGAACCACCCCAATTTCCTGTAAAATATTAATTATATCCTGTCGGCTAAAAATGAATTTAGCAAATAGTAAGGCGATATACGTTTGAATAAAAACAATAACCGTTGCGCCAACTGCGAAAGAAATTGCTTCATTTCTACCATCAACAGCGCTCACTTTTGCAGCTGTCATATTGATTAAACCTGGAGGAATAATTCCAATTGACGCAATTACAAAACCTAATAATAAAGGCACAATGAATTCCAAATTCTATTTAATTTTAAAACGAATATACGTAATTGCTTTGTTAATTTCTAAATATTGTTTTTCATAAAAAGTCTGAAAACCAGTAACTTCTTCTGGACTTCCTTCATTTACATACACATTATGGTTGGCATATAAAACCTCGTGTCCTTCGCCGTGAAGCAGTCCTAAAGTGTAACCGTGCATAAATTCGCTGTCGGTTTTTAGGTTCATTATTCCTTCTGGTTTAAGGATTTTTTTGTACAATTTCAGAAATTCAGAATTGGTCATTCTGTGTTTGGTGCGTTTGTATTTTATTTGTGGATCTGGAAAAGTTATCCAAATTTCATCAACTTCATTTTCATTGAAAATATGATTTACCAATTCGATTTGGGTTCTAATAAAAGCTACATTGTGCATGCCAGTTTCCACAGCAGTTTTTGCACCACGCCAAAAACGAGCTCCTTTTAAATCAATACCAATGAAATTTTTATTTGGATACTTCTCGGCCAACCCAACAGAATATTCGCCTTTTCCACAACCTAATTCCAAAACAATTGGATTGTCATTTTTGAAAAAATCAGCATTCCATTTTCCTTTTAGGGGAAATAAATCACCAACAACTTCTTCTCTTGTAGGTTGAAAAACATTATTGAATGTATCGTTTTCTTTGAACCTTTTTAACTTATTTTTACTTCCCACGGTGTGTTTATATTTTGGCAAAAATAAGTAATAAAATAGGATAAAATAGATTTTAGGAATCTATTTCTTCACTCTTTTGAAGGGTAAACGAAAATTCAGAGCCTTTTCCAAGTACACTTTCAACGAATACTTTTTCGTTATGGGCTTCAATAATATGTTTCACAATTGCAAGTCCAAGTCCCGAACCGCCTTCAGTTCTTGAGCGGCTTTTATCCACACGAAAAAAGCGTTCAAACAATCTTGGGATGTTTTTGGAATCGATTCCCTCGCCATTATCGGAGATGTTTATTAAAACCCGATTGTTGACAACTTCTTCAAAACCAATTTCTGTTGATCCACCAATTGTTCCGTATTTGATTGAATTTTCAATTAGATTGGTAACTACTTGTTGGATTTTATCATAGTTTCCATAAACAAAAATTGGCTTATTGTATTTGTCATCAAAAGTCATTAAAATATCTTTTTTATGGGCTTTCAATTCCAATAAATCCATAACATTTTGAATGAGAGCGACAATATCAAAAGGAGACATCGTAATTGGCTCGTCAGATACTTCAAGCTTTGAAATAGTATCTAAGTCTTCAACAATATATACCAATCGTTCGACTCCGTTTAAAGCACGTTGCAAATATTTTTTTCGGATGGTTTTGTCTTTCATGCCGCTATCAAGCAAAGTTGCGATATAACCTTGAACGGTAAAAAGGGGTGTTTTAAGTTCGTGTGAGATATTACCTAAAAATTCTCTTCTGTATTCCTCACGGATTTTTAAAGTCTCGATTTCTAGTTTTTTATCGGATGCAAATTTGGAAACTTCACGAGTAATTGAACTCATATCGGTAATTGGAGATTTATTTACGATAGTAGCAGATTCTAAAAATGAAAAATCATCATAAATCTTTTTTACTTTTTGGAAAATAAAATGTTGAACTTTAAATTGTAGTAATAAGAATGAGAATAGTGCAACAGAAACAGCAAATATTAAACAAAAATTGAAAGAAAATTGAAAGAAAAAATAGGTTAAAAATCCAACTACTGCTGTTGAAAACAAAGTAATTTGGATAGCAGAAATCAGAGCAAAACGATATGTCTTTTTAATTTTTTTTGTCATTTATGCTTCGAACTTATACCCTACTCCTTTAATGGTTTTGAAAAAATCATCACCAATTTTTTCTCTTAATTTCCGGATGTGAACATCTATAGTTCTGCCACCAACGATGACATCATTTCCCCAAACTTTATCTAATATTTCTTCTCTTTTAAAAACTTTCCCTGGCTTAGACGCCAATAAATAAAACAATTCAAATTCTTTTCTTGGAAGTACAATTTCGATATTGTCTTTAACTATTTTATATTCTTCTCGGTTGATTTCTATTCCACCAACATTCAATGTTTCTGAATTTTGTTCTGTTTCTTTCAATCGTCTCAAAAGTGCTTTGACTTTACTTACCAATAATTTTGGCTTTATTGGTTTTGTGATGTAATCGTCCGCACCAGCGTCAAACCCTGCTACTTGCGAATAATCTTCACTACGAGCAGTTAAAAAAGTGATGATAACATTACTCAATTCGGGAATTTTTCTGATATTTTCACAGGCTTCCATACCGTCCATTTCTGGCATCATTACGTCCATAATAATAAGTTGAGGAAGTTCCTTCTTTGCTTTGGCAACAGCCTCTCTGCCATTTGATGCAGTAGAAATTTGGTAGCCTTCTTGAGATAAATTATATCCTACAATTTCTAGGATATCTGCTTCATCATCAACTAATAAAATTCTAAGATCTTTCTTTTTCATAATGCAAAATTAAGTCATTAATTAATATAAATGTAAATATAAAACAAATCAAAAATACAATTAAGAGTATTTAATTTTAGTGATGATTTGGTAACACTAAAAAAACAATTCATTAATATTGAATATTTATTTTCTTTGTAATAAAAAAGCCACGCAAATTGCGTGGCTTTTAAATACTATTTTATTATACATTACTTTTTAATTACTCTGAAAGATTTAGTAATATCTCCTTGTTTTAAAACTAAGATATACATTCCAGATTGATAATTAGTTCCAAATTCTTGATTGTTTACATCAGAATCATTAATGTTACGAGACTCAATTAATCTACCTGTAAGGTCATAAGCATTTAAATTAACATCTTCTGTGTTTTCAGAAACAAAACTTAATCTGAAGCTAGTAGAGAATGGGTTTGGATATGATTTCAATGAAGCATTAGCAACTGGGCTAAACGTTTCAGTATCTAAACTTAAATCTGTAAAACTTGCACCAGTTAAAGCTATAGAACTAGTTGCTGGTCTGTAATCCAATCCTGTGAATACACTTCCGTCTGATTCATTGTATGGCAATGTCAATAATCCAGCACTTGCTAATTGACTTGTATTAGTATTTGAAGTAAACCAAGCTGCTACATCAAAAGTAGTTGTTGGAGATTCTACTT